>JAGSYW010000021.1 GCA_018262475.1 Burkholderiaceae bacterium
GATTTCGAGTCCGGCGCATTCGACCACTCTGCCACCTTTCCTGCAAGCCGGAATCGCAAACAGCAAATCCAGCAAAGTTCGCAAGTATAACAGACTTATCCCGGACAGCAAGCGGCACGACGCAATATCCCGGCAAAACCCAGCACACCGGACGGACAGCATTTGCCCGCTTTCCATCCACTGCCCTTAGCGAACATCCGGCCGGTCGCTTATAATTTGCTTTTATGGCGCTTGTTGTGCCTTTCTTCAACTACGCATCCCAATGGCTTCCATCCTGATCAAAACCGCCGCCGACATCGAAAAAATGCGGATCTCGTGCCGCCTGGCCGCAGAGGTTCTCGACTATATCGCTCCTTTCGTCAAAGCAGGCGTCACCACAGGTGAACTGGACCGACTGTGCCACGAATACATGGTGAACGTGCAGGGAACCATCCCGGCCCCGCTGAATTACTGTCCGCCCGGTTACAAGCCATATCCGAATGCGACCTGCATTTCGATCAACGATGTGATCTGTCATGGCATCCCAGGCGGAAAAATCCTGAAAAATGGCGATTCGCTAAACATCGACATCACCGTGATCAAGGATGGATATTATGGTGACACCAGCCGCATGTATCTGGTTGGCGAACCGTCGATCCAGACCCGCCGTCTGAACCAGATTACTTATGAATGCATGTGGATTGGCATTTCAAAAGTCAAGCCTGGCGCATATCTGGGCGATATCGGCCATGCGATCCAGCAATATGCGGAAAAATCCGGCTTCAGCGTGGTACGCGAATTCTGCGGCCACGGCATCGGCAAATCCTTTCATGAAGAGCCTCAGGTGCTGCATTATGGCAAGCCGGGCACGCTAGCAAAACTGGCTCCAGGCATGATTTTCACCATTGAACCGATGATCAACGCAGGCCGGCGGGAAATCCGTGAAATGGGCGATGGCTGGACCATCCGCACCAAGGATCGCAGCCTGTCGATGCAATGGGAACATACGGTACTGGTGACGGAAACCGGCTACGAGGTACTGACTGTTTCACCCGATATGCCACCGCCGCCGGAATGGATCATTTCCGGAGAAACGCCGCAGGGCAATCCTGCCTGAACCGTGACCACACTCGCGCTACAGCTGAAACAGCGCCTGAATGCCGGACGGCAGGAGGCCATCGCCGCTTATCAGGCTGGCGGACGACCGTCGCAATTACTGACACGACTGCGCCAGAATGTCGATGCCGCGCTGACCGAAGCCTGGCACGCTGTTGGCATGCCTGAACAGCATGCGCTGGTTGCCGTCGGTGGCTACGGCCGCGGCGAACTGTTTCCGCACTCCGATGTCGATCTACTGATCCTGCTCAATGACCAGCCGGACGCTGCGTTGCGCAGCACGCTGGAAACGCTGGTTACGCTGCTATGGGATCTCGGCCTGGACATCGGTCACAGCATCCGCACAGTCGATGAATGTATCAGCGAATCCGCCGCCGACATCACCGTCCAGACTGCTTTGCTGGAAGCGAGGCTGGTTCAAGGCAACCGCAGGCTGTTCCAGACGCTGCAACGCCGCTATCGCGCCCAGATGGATGCGCCAGCTTTCTTTCAGGCGAAAACGCTGGAAATGCGGCAGCGGCACGTGAAATATGAAGATACGCCATACAGCCTGGAACCCAACTGCAAGGAAAGTCCTGGCGGGCTGCGCGATCTGCAAGTCATCCTGTGGCTGGCGAAAGCAGCACGTCTGGGCAAATCCTGGCGCGGACTGGCCAAACGCGGCCTGATCACCGAAACCGAAGCGCGCCAATTGACGAACTGCGAACGAGCCGCAAAGGAAGTGCGTATCCAGTTGCATGTACTGGCAGGAAGGCGTGAAGATCGGCTGGTGTTCGACCTGCAGGCACCAATTGCCGAAACTTTCGGTTTCAAGAACGTCACCAGCAGCGGCGATGCGCAGCGGCCGGAAGAAAAGATGATGCAGCGTTATTACCGTGCCGCGAAAGCGGTCACGCAAATGAACACCATTCTGCTGCAAAACATTGAAGCGCAACTGTTCCCGCAGCCGTTTCACCCGCACCCAATCAATGCGCGCTTCAACGAGGTCAACGGATTGATCGATATTGCGGCCGAAGACACTTTCGAACGCACGCCATCGGCAACGCTGGAAATGTTCCTGCTGCTGGCGCAGAATCCAGAACTGAAGGGAATGACAGCACGCACGCTACGCGCTGTTTGGCATGCGCGCTTGCGCATTGATGATGATTTCCGTAACGATCCGAGCAACCGCGCACTGTTCCTGCTCATCTTGCAGGCTCCGAGAGGCGTGACGCACGCGCTGCGCCAGATGAACCAGACCAGCGTGCTGGGACGCTACCTGCCGAATTTCCGCCGCATCGTCGGCCAGATGCAACATGACCTGTTCCACATCTACACCGTCGACCAGCATATCCTGACGGTGGTGCGCAACGTGCGCCGTTTCGTGCTACCGGAACATGCACACGAATTTCCATTCTGCAGCCAACTGATGGCGAATTTCGCGCGACCGTGGCTGCTGTACGTTGCCGCGCTGTTTCACGACATTGCCAAAGGCCGCGGCGGTGATCATTCGGTGCTCGGGATGGAGGATGCGCGCCGCTTTTGCGCTGATCACTGGATTGGCGACGAAGATATCGAGCTGGTGGTATTCCTCGTGCGGCACCATCTGACCATGTCGCTGGTTGCGCAAAAACGCGACCTATCCGATCCGGAAACCATCCAGAACTTCGCCGCCATCGTCAGCAACGAACGACGCCTGACCGCGCTGTATCTGCTGACCGTGGCCGATATCCGCGGCACCAGCCCGCAGGTCTGGAATGCATGGAAAGGCAAGCTGCTCGAAGACCTGTACCGACTGACCCTGCGCGTGCTCGGCGGCGAAACACTGTCGGCTGACAACGAACTGAAAAGCAAGCAGAACGAAGCCCTCAAGACACTGCGGCTGTATGGCTTGACGACCGATGCGCACGAACAGATGTGGGCCCAGCTCGACGTTGGCTATTTCCTGCGTCATGATGCAGCCGACATTGCCTGGCAGACGCGCAAGCTGTATTACCGCCTCGACAGCGAGCAGCCAATCGTCAAATGCCGCCTGTCGCCTATTGGCGAAGGCCTGGAAGTACTGGTCTATATCAAGGATCAGCCAGACCTGTTTGCGCGCATCTGCGGCTATTTTGCCCAGATGAACTACAGCATTCTGGATGCAAAAATCCACACGACCAGACACGGCTACGCGCTCGACACCTTCCTCGTGACGCGGCAAATGTTTGAGAAGAACTACCGTGACATCATCAGTCTGGTCGAACACGACCTGACCGAAACATTGCTCGTGCAGGCACCGCTCGCACCATTGCCCAAGGGGCAGGTTTCACGCATGTCGCGCAGCTTCCCGGTCACACCGACCGTCGATCTGCGACCTGACGCGCGCGGGGAGTATCATGTGCTGTCGGTCACTGCCAATGACCGCACTGGCCTGCTGTATGCAATCGCCAATGTGCTGGCCAGATATGGCATCAGCCTGCACACCGCCAAAATCATGACCATGGGAGAACGGGTCGAGGACGTATTCCTGGTTGAGGGCAAGGCGCTGGAAAATGCCCGGACCCAAATCCAGCTTGAAACCGATTTGCTTGAAGTATTGCGCTTATGACTGAACCTGTACGATTATCGAAACGCATGTCCGAACTCGGACTATGTTCGCGCCGCGAGGCGGATGAATGGATTGAACGCGGTTGGGTGCGCGTTGATGGCCAGGTCGTGTCACAACTGGGCAGCAAGGTTTTGCCGCACCAGAAAATCACGATCGAGCGCCAGGCCAACGCCGAACAGGCAAAGCGCGTCACCATCCTGATCAACAAGCCTGTCGGCTACGTCAGCGGGCAGGCAGAAGACGGCTACAAGCCGGCGTTCACGCTCGTCAATGCCGAATCCCGCTGGAAGGACGACAAATCACCGGAAATCTTTCATCCGAAGCAACTGAAAAATCTGGCGCCAGCCGGCCGGCTCGACATTGATTCGGTCGGCCTCCTGGTGCTGACGCAGGACGGCCGCGTTGCAAAACGCCTGATCGGGCAGGACTCCGAAATTGAAAAGGAATACCTGGTGCGAGTGAAATATAGCAAGCCGGGGCGATTGCCGGACGATCAGCTGAAACTGCTGAACCATGGCCTGTCACTTGATGGCAAGGCGCTGCAACCGGCGAAGGTACGCTGGCAGAACGATGACCAACTGCGCTTCGTGCTGAAGGAAGGCAAGAAGCGTCAGATCCGGCGCATGTGTGAGGCGGTAGGACTGAAGGTCATTGGCCTGAAGCGCATCCGCATCGGCAAGGTTGCGCTCGGCAATCTGCCAGCCGGGCAATGGCGCTATCTTCAACCGGACGAGCAATTCTGATGATGGTCGAAGTAAAAACCAAAATTGCCCTGATTGCCGCCGTCGGCCCGGATGGCACCATTGGCAGCGGCAACAAAATGCCTTGGCACATGCCACGCGATCTGCGTTTCTTTCGCCGGGTAACGACCGGCCATACAGTGATCATGGGGCGCAAAACCTTTGATGCGATTGGCAGCAAGCCGCTGCCGAAGCGCAAGAACATCATCGTCACGCGCAATGTACTGTTTGAAGCGTCCAAATGCCATGTCGCCCACTCGCTGCATGCGGCGCTGGAAATGGTGCGCGGCGAAAAGCGCGTATTCATCATCGGCGGTGGCGAACTGTACCGGCAATCAATCAGCATGGCCGACGAGATTTATCTGACCGAAATTCTTGACCATCACCCGAACCACCGGCTGTTTCCATTGTTCGAGTCGGATACCGTGTTTCCGCCGATTCCGGCGGAGCAATGGGAACGCCACAGTTCCGGGCGTCAGTTCGTCGCCTCCAGCAAAATGAGCGGCAAACCGGTCGGCGCAGCCTCCGGGCTGTACATGCAATTCGTCACCTACCGGCGCAGACAGCCGGCGTAACGCTTACTGCACGGAAAATGTCACGATATTGCAGCTTTTTTACAGTATTTCCCCCAATGATTCAGCTTTTCTGCGAAAATCCGCATTTCTTTTTCCGGCGTCAGCGCAGTTCGGTTAGCAACAGCCAGCACGTCCTTCCCTGCAATCCGTTTTTTCATAGGAAACCGCGATGAAATTCCGCTTTCCCATCGTCATCATCGATGAAGACTTCCGTTCGGAAAACAGTTCCGGCCTGAGCATCCGCGCGCTGGCAACCGCGATCGAGGAAGAAGGCTTGGAAGTGCTGGGCGTGACCAGCTATGGCGACCTGTCGCAGTTCGCGCAGCAGCAGTCGCGCGCGTCCGCCTTCATTTTGTCGATCGACGATGAAGACTTCGGCGATGGCTCGTCCGAAGATATCCTCTACGCGTTGCAACCGCTACGCGCCTTCGTGCAGGAAATCCGCGCCCGCAATGCCGACATTCCGATTTATCTGTATGGCGAAACGCGCACCTCGCGTCACATCCCGAATGATATATTGCGCGAATTGCATGGTTTCATTCACATGTACGAGGACACGCCGGAATTCGTCGCGCGTCACATCATCCGCGAAGCCAAATCTTATCTCGACAGCCTGGCGCCGCCATTCTTCCGCGCGCTGATGCATTATGCGCAGGACGGCTCGTATTCGTGGCACTGCCCGGGCCACTCGGGCGGCGTGGCTTTCCTGAAATCGCCAATCGGCCAGATGTTCCATCAGTTCTTCGGCGAGAACATGCTGCGCGCCGACGTCTGCAACGCGGTCGAGGAACTCGGCCAGTTGCTGGACCACACCGGCCCGGTCGAGGCCAGCGAACGCAATGCCGCACGCATTTTCAATGCCGACCACTGCTATTTCGTCACCAACGGCACCTCAACCTCCAACAAAATCGTCTGGCACTCAACCGTGGCGCCGGGCGACATCGTCGTAGTCGATCGCAACTGCCACAAGTCGGTGCTGCATGCGATCATCATGACCGGCGCGATTCCGGTGTTCCTGATGCCGACTCGCAACCACCTTGGTATCATCGGCCCGATTCCGCTGGAAGAGTTCCAGCCGGAAAGCATCAGAAAGAAAATCGAAGCCAACCCGTTCGCGCGCGAAGCGGCGAACAAGAAGCCTCGCATCCTGACAATCACGCAATCGACCTACGATGGCGTGGTGTACAACGTAGAAAAGATCAAGAAATTGCTCGACGGCGAAATCGACACGCTGCTGTTCGACGAAGCCTGGCTGCCGCATGCCGCATTCCACGAGTTCTACAACAACATGCACGCGATCAGCAAGGACACGCCACCGGCGAAGGAATCGATCGTCGTCGCCACGCAATCGACGCACAAGCTCTTGGCAGGCCTGTCGCAGGCATCGCAAATCCTGATCAACGATTCTGAAACGGTAAAACTGGATCGCGATTCGTTCAACGAAGCCTATCTGATGCACACCTCGACTTCGCCGCAATATTCGATCATCGCGTCGTGCGATGTCGCGGCAGCGATGATGGAGCCGCCGGGAGGCACCGCGCTGGTCGAAGAATCGATTCTGGAAGCGCTGGATTTCCGCCGAGCCATGCAGAAAGTGGACCAGGAATTCGGCAAAGACTGGTGGTTCCAGGTCTGGGGGCCAGACACCTTCACCAGCGAAGGCATCGGTACGCAAAACGACTGGCTGATTCACGCTGAGGACAAGTGGCACGGCTTTGGCAACCTGGCTCCGGGCTTCAACATGCTCGACCCGATCAAGGCGACCGTCATCACGCCGGGCCTTGACATCGACGGCCAGTTTGCACAAACCGGCATTCCGGCATCGGTCGTCAAGGAATATTTGGCCGAGCATGGCGTCATCATCGAGAAATGCGGGTTGTATTCGTTCTTCATCATGTTCACCATCGGCATCACCAAGGGCCGCTGGAACACGCTGGTGACGGCGCTGCAGCAGTTCAAGGATGATTACGACAGGAACCAGCCGATCTGGCGCATCCTGCCTGAATTCGCAGCGACCAAGCCGCGCTACGAACGGATGGGCCTGCGCGATCTGTGCCAGCAATTCCACAATTTCTATAAGCAGTACGACGTCGCCCGCCTGACGACCGAAATGTACCTGTCCGACATGGTGCCGGCAATGCGACCGGCGGACGCCTTTGCCAAGATGGCGCACCGCCAGATTGAACGCGTGCCGATCGATGAACTCGAAGGCCGCATCACGTCGACGCTGCTGACGCCGTACCCGCCAGGCATCCCGCTGCTGATTCCGGGCGAACGCTTCAACAAGACGATTGTCGATTACCTGAAGTTCGCGCGCGATTTCAACGAGCAGTTCCCGGGTTTCGAGACCGACGTGCACGGCCTGGTCAAGCGCGAAATCAACGGTCGGCGCGATTATTTCGTCGACTGTGTCAAGCAATAAGAAGGGGGGCTTTCCGCCCCCTTCTGCCCAGCCCCCACCTTTACCAGGGGGTATATAGCAAAATCACCCATCCGAGCCACGGTTTTTATGGCGGTTTTAAAATACTGGATGGAGTATATTTTTCAGGCTTATTGAACGAAAATGACTTTCCGGTCAGTTATTTCGTTTAACCCGCATAGCGGCAGAGTGGCCTATTCGGCCTGACACAGCGGCCTCACCTGGTCATCATGTACGATGTTCCAATCGACTGGAACGGCCCCAGCGGCATTCGTTCTTCTTCGAACTGGTGAATACCCGGCTTGCCGCTCCACAGCTTGTAAATCACCTTGCCGTCGCGCACCACGACGATTGCATCAAACTCCCAGCCAGTGATGTTGGTCTTGCGGTGGAAATTGAAGAAGTCGAGCCAGAAATTGCCAAACCGCTTGCGTTCGATGTGTTTCTGCTCGATTTCATACGCATAACAGGTCTTATGCGAGGAAACGCATTGCTGCAAGCCGTGGTCAAGAAGTTTGACATCGAGCGACGAGGTGGATACCAGCCGACGCAGCAAATCAGCATGGCTCAGGACAGCCACATTCGGCGTCTTGTCCGGGTCGACACCTAGCGCCTTCAATTCGGCAACCGTAGTTTCATTCGGGATGATGCGCGCAAACATCGCCTGTGCCTGCGCATAGGTTTCCCACGGTGTTCTGGTTTCTTGCCGCCCGTCCGGCAACAGGCTGGCGCAACCGGCAACGAAGACAAGCAACATCGCTGCCAGACTGTTTCGGCTCACATACATGAACGCCTTCATCACCATTGTCCTGTGGTTTGCATAATGCGCGAATCCCATGATCCGCCTTTCGGCTGGCGGCCATGTTGAGCGATGTCAAACCTTGGGGAAGTGCTGAAGAAGCATTAGGAGCTTATCAATGCTCCTTGGAAAAACTGGCTTACCGTACAACCACCGAAACCGGAAAATGCGCGCTGAACGTGCTACCCTTGCCTTCCTCGGATTCAATCGTCAGGCTGCCCTGGTGGCGCAACAGCACATGGCGGACGATTGACAGCCCAAGCCCCGTTCCACGGGTTTCCCGGGAACGCCCCTTGTTCACCCGGTAGAAGCGCTCGGTTAGCCGTGATATGTGTTCCTGTGCAATGCCGATGCCAGTGTCCTGAACGACAAACTGCGGCCCGTCTTCGGCAAACTGCCATGAGATCCTGATTTCGCCACCTTCCGGCGTATAGCGCACCGCGTTCGACACCAGATTGCTGAACGCCGTGTGCAGTTCATCCGAACTGCCGTTGATGTCCGGCCCGTTTACTGTCAGCGAAACATTGTGCCGGCCACTAGAAAGCGCTCGTGCTTCCTGCTCGACCTGTTCCAGCAGCGCTGTCATGTTGACCCGCTCTGGATGCAGCGAAAAATCAACCGACTCAAGCTTGGTCAGCACCAGCATGTCTTCAATTAGTGCCTGCATCCGCTCGCCCTGCTCGCGCATCAGCCGCAAGTGCTCGGCACGAGTTGCAGCATCCAGCTTCGGCTGCATCGCGGCAATTTCGAGGAAGCCGTTGATCACCGTCAGCGGCGTACGCAGCTCGTGCGAAGCATTGGCAACGAAATCGCGGCGCATCGTTTCGATCCGGTCGCTTTCGGTCGCATCGTGCGTCACCATGATCTGCCGCCGGTTTTCGAACGGAATAATCTGCAAGATGATGCGCCGGTCGCGCAGCGTCACCGTCAACGGCTGATCGTAACGCCCGAGAATCAGGTAGTTGATGAATTCCGGGTTGCGAATCAGGTTGGTGACGCGCATCCCCTTGTCCTTCGACAGCGTCAGCCCGAGGTGCCTCTCTGCCACCGGGTTGCACCATTCGAGGAACAGGACGTCGTCCATGATGACCACCCCATCGGGCAGCATGTTCATCGTCTGGCGGAAACGCGTCAGCCATTCCGACAGTTCCGCCCTGCTCTTTTCTTCGTCGCGATGCAAACGGTACAGGCGGGCAAAAATCGCGTTCCACGCCCCCCAGCCATCGGGCAGCTTCGCGCTCTCGGGAAAATCGAGCCAGACATTGAGCAGGTACAGGTAGCGCAACTGTATTGCAACCAGCGCCGTCATCGTCAGCAGGCCAAGCGTCAGCCCGATGACGGGGCCGAAGTAATACCAGATCACGCCAGCGCCGATCCAGACAAGTATCATTCGCAAAGCGGCAGGAATCCAGAAAAAGAGATAAGGACTCATCAAGCTGTCATTTTTCCGAAAGCATGTACCCCATGCTTCTTACCGTTTTGATCAGGAATTCTGCATCTTTCAGCGCCTTGCGCAAGCGCAGCACATGCACATCGACTGTTCTCTCCTCAATCTCGACATGCTGCCCCCAGACTTTGTCGAGCAACTGACTGCGCGAAAAAACCCGATCCGGATGCGCCATCAAGAACTTGAGCAGTTTGTATTCTGCATTACCAATATCGATTTTCCGCTCATTCAGACTGACCGAACAGCTCATCTGGTCCAGCACAAGCGGGCCTGCCTTCAACACTTCCATCCCGTGCTCTGGCCTGTTCCGGCGCAGCAGCGCGTTGATGCGCGCCGTCAGCTCGCGCGGAGAAAAAGGCTTGGTGACATAATCGTCCGCGCCTCGATCAAGCCCGGCGATCTTGTCTTCTTCCAGCCCCTTAGCCGTCAGCATGATAACCGGAATCGCATTGAAGTTGTGGTCAGCGCGTATCCGTGACAGCAGTTTCAGGCCGCTCTGATCTGGCAGCATCCAGTCCAGCAAAACCAAGCTCGGCATTTTCTGCTGCAGGCAACTCCAGGCTTCCGCGGTGGTCTGGGCCGTCACCGGCTGCCAGCCAGCCGCCTTGACGGTGAACGACACCAGCTCGACAATGGCCGGTTCGTCTTCAACAATCAGAATCGTGGTTTTATCGTTCGGCATAGGCATGTTTCCCGGCATTACACGGATTGTTCCTGCTTGAGCGACGCATAGTCGACATGGCGCACATCTTTCCCTTCGACCACGTAAATCACCTGCTCGGCAATGTTGGTCGCATGGTCCCCAATGCGTTCGATCGCTTTCGCAATCCACATGATGTCCAGCGATGCCGGAATGGTCGGCGGATCCTCGGTCATGAACGGGATCATATCGCGCATCATCGCGTGAAATTCATGGTCGATCAGCGCATCGCGGCCAATCAGCTTGATCGCCAGTTCCTTGTCCGAACGCGCAAAAGCATCAAGCGCATCATGCAGCATGTTCGATGCCGTGTTCGCAATCATCTTGATTTTCTGCTGATGTTCAAGCAACTGGAATTCGCGCTGTTGCAGATTCCTGGTCGAACGTGCAATCTTGGTCGCCTCGTCGCCAATCCGTTCCAGATCGGTAATCACCTTCGTCGTCGCCATCACGGTACGCAAGTCGTTTGCTGCCGGCTGACGGCGCACGATCAGATGCGTACAGGCAACGTCGAGACTGATTTCCAGCTGATTGACCTCGATGTCCGAACGCAGCACTTTTTCTGCCATTGCAACATCTCGTTCAAGAAGCGACTTGATGGCATCATTGAACTGCGCCTCGACCAGACCGCCCATCAGCAGCACCCGCGAGCGGATCGCTTCAAGATCCTGATCGTACTGTTTAGACAAATGCTGATCCTGCCCCATTGCTTTTTCCATATCGTTTTGCCTTTGCATTCTAGGGTCACCCATCACATTAGCCGAAGCGGCCGGTGATGTAATCCTGGGTTTCACGCTTCTTCGGATGAAGGAAAATCTGATCGGTTTCTCCAAATTCGACCAGTTCGCCCAGATACATGTATGCGGTGTAGTCGGAGCAGCGCGCCCCCTGCTGCATGTTGTGGGTGACGATCGCAATGGTGTAGTCTTCCTTCAGTTCGTTGATCAGTTCCTCGATCTTGGCGGTCGAAATCGGATCGAGCGCAGAGGTCGGCTCATCGAGCAACAGCACCTCCGGCTGCACCGCCACGCAGCGCGCAATGCACAGCCGCTGCTGCTGACCACCAGACAAGCTCAAGCCACTCTTGTCGAGCTTGTCCTTCACCTCATCCCACAATGCTGCCTTTTTCAGCGCCCACTCGACCCGCTCATCCATCTGGCCGCGAGACAGATTCGAATACAAACGCACGCCAAAGGCAATGTTCTCATAAATCGACATCGGAAACGGCGTCGGCTTTTGGAACACCATGCCAATTCTGGCGCGCAACATGTTTACGTCCTCGCCCGTTTCGAGAATATTGCGTCCCTGGAACAGGATCTGGCCGGCGGCGCGGTGCCCCGGATACAAGTCGTACATCCGGTTCATGGTTCGCAACAGCGTCGACTTGCCGCAACCGGAGGGGCCGATAAACGCGGTCACTTTTTTCTCGTGAATGGTCAGGTTGATGTTTTTCAACCCCTGATAGTTGCCATAATAAAAATCCAGCCCGGAAATTTCGATATTGCCATTCCCGTTGGCGCCATGCGCCAAATTGCCATTGTTCTGGGTATTCATGCGATTCACTCAATAAAAATTAGCCTTGTGCCTTCTGGCTGAAAAAGGTGCGCGACAGGATGTTCAATCCAAGCACGCCGAACGTAATCAGGAGTGCGCCGCCCCAGGCGAGCGAACGCCAATTGTCGTATGGACTCATCGCGAACTGGTAAATCACTACCGGCAGGTTGGCCATCGGCTGGTTCATGTCGGCACTAAAAAACTGGTTGTTCAGCGCAGTAAACAGCAATGGTGCGGTTTCACCCGAAATGCGCGCCACCGCCAGCAGCACGCCGGTCAGGATGCCGGCCCGGACAGCGCGCAGACGAACCATCAGCGCGACCTTCCAGCGTGGCGCGCCAAGCGCATACGCCGCTTCGCGCAGGCTGGTCGGCACCAGCGCCAGCATGTTGTCTGTCGTACGAATGACCACCGGAATCGCAATCAGTGAAATCGCGAAGCTGCCGGCCCAGCCGGAAAAATGCTTGGTGTGAATGACGTAAATCGCATACACAAACAAGCCGATGACGATCGACGGCGCCGACAGCATGATATCGACCACAAAGCGCGTCGCTTGCGCAAACCAGCTTTCATCTCCGTATTCAGCCAGATAGATGCCAGCCAGAATGCCGACCGGCGTGCTGATCAACGTTGAAACACCAACCATCAGCAAGCTGCCGAAAATCGCATTGGCCAGACCGCCATCGTCGCTGCCAGGTGCCGGCGTGCTGGCACTGAATATGGCCGGCGTAATCGCGCTCGCTCCATTCATCACCAGCGTAATCAGAATCCACGCCAGAAAAAATATGCCAAGCGCCATCGCGGAAAATGACATGAAAATGCCTATCCTGTGCGTCAACAGGCGCATGCGATACACTGGATTCGAAGATGTATGATTCATTTCAGACCTTCCTTCCTGGCCATTCTCAGCAACATCAGTTTCGCGCCAGACAGCACGATGAACGTGATCACGAACAGGATCAGGCCGAGTGCAAACAGCGAAGACACATGCAGCTTCGACTCCGCCTCGGCAAATTCATTTGCCAGCGTCGAAGCGATACTGTTGCCGGCGGAGAACAGCGACCATGACAGTTCATGCGCATTGCCGATAACGAACGTAATCGCCATCGTTTCCCCCAGCGCTCGCCCCAACCCCAGCATTACGCCGCCGACCACGCCACCACGGGTAAACGGCAGCACGATCTTGCGCACCACCTCCCACCGCGTGCAACCAAGCGCATAAGCCGATTCCTTCAGCACCTGCGGAACGATTTCGAATACATCTCGCATCACAGACGCAATGAACGGAATGATCATGACCGCGAGGATCACACCTGCAGTCAGAATGCCGATGCCCATCATCGGACCGCTGAAAAAGCGGCCTATCAAAGGCAATTCTCCCAGCGTGTTTTGCAACGGCGGTTGCACATGCTCGGCGAAAATTGGCGCAAACACGAACAAGCCCCACATGCCGTAAATGATGCTCGGGATGCCGGCCAGCAATTCGATCGCAGCCCCCATTGGCCGGCGCAACCAGACCGGGCAGATTTCGGTCAGAAACAGCGCAATGCCGAAGCTGACCGGGAAGGCAATCACGAGCGCGATAATCGACGTCAGCAAAGTGCCGACAATCGCAATCATCGCACCATAGTTATCATTCACCGGATCCCAGTCAACCGTCGTGATGAACGACGGCCCGAATCCGACAAATGCAGGAATTGCGCCGTATATCAGCGCAACAATGATGCCCGCCAGTACGAGAAACGCGAACATGGCGAAGCACAGCGTAATTTTGTGAAACAGGAAATCCTGGATTCTCTGCCGGCGGGCAACGGCGCCACTACGGCTGGATGTCAACACCTGGCTCGGATATTCCTTGTTCTCGACTGTTGTTGGCATAGCATTAACTGCAGTTTGGGTGTTCATCAAATTCCACCTTTGAAAGCGACACCGGTTCTGGCTCATGCCGGAACCGCATCACGGCAAGCGCCACTCCGGAGAAGCCAGAGCAACGCTGCCGTTTAAAGCCATTACCAAATCGACTTGCCAGAACCATCCTTGATTTGCTTTTTCCACTCTGCTTCAACCAGTTTCACGACAGCTGGCGGCATTGCAACGTATTCCAGCCCGGTTGCCATCGCACCGCCATTCTTGTAAGCCCAGTCAAAGAACTTCAGCACTTCCTTTCCCTTGGCGGCATCAGCCTGGGACTTGTGCATCAGGATGAAAGACGCGCCGGTGATCGGCCAGCTTGCCTTGCCTGGCTGATTGGTCAGCACTACACCGAAGCCAGGGGTTTTGGCCCAGGCGGCGCCGGCAGCGGCGGCCTTGAACGTGGCGTCATCCGGTTGAACGAACTGACCATCGCGGTTTTGAACCTGAGTGTGGGTAATGCGGTTTTTCTTCGCATATGCATACTCGACATAGCCAATCGAACCCTTGATGCGCTGCACGTTGGCGGCCACACCTTCGTTGCCCTTGCCACCTACGCCGGCCGGCCACTTGACTGCCGTGCCTGCGCCAACCTTGCTCTTGAATTCAGCACTGGTTTTGGACAGGAAATCGGTCCACAGGAACGACGTGCCTGAACCGTCTGCGCGGTGAACAACGGTAATGTTGGAGGCCGGCAGGCGAACGCCAGGGTTCAGCGCAGTGATTTCAGGCGCATTCCACTTGGTGATCTTGCCGAGATAGATGCCGGCGAGCACTTGGCCGCTGAACTTAAGCTGCCCTGGAGCCACGCCGTCAAGGTTCACGATCGGCACCACGCCCCCCATAATGGCTGGGAACTGAACCAGACCGGACTTATTCAGCTCATCAGCTTTCAACGGCATGTCGGATGCGCCGAAATCAACGGTTTTTGCCTTGATCTGCTTGATACCGCCACCAGAACCAATCGACTGATAATTCAAACCTACGCCTGTGGTTTTCTTGTACGACTCAGCCCATTTCGCATAAATGGGGTACGGGAAGGTTGCGCCTGCACCAGTAATATCCACCGCCATGACGGATGACGAAGCTACCATCGCCGATGCAACTATCGCCGACGCAAAAAATTTGTTCAATCGCATGTCAGACTCCTTATGTTTATCCACATTGGATATCGACACTCTAAAACCTGAATATGACAGCTTTGTGACATGTCATATTTTGCGTAACAGCGATGTCATAAATCGCCGCGCGCACATTTTTTGCCATGCCACGGCACATCCGAAACAAACCTTGCGCCAAACCAGCATTTCCGACTGCGTCTTGAAATACAATGTTTGGCAATTTCCGACGCTGCCAGCTGCCTCTACGCGGTTCATGCCGGCCAGCAAAACCAAAATGCAACGCAGCCGCGCATTGCCGCCGGACTGCGAACCACTGGTATTACCAGAGGAAAATAGTCATGGACAAAACCGCCATCCAGCAATCTGCGCTCAACCTGATCAAAAAACCCATCACCCGAAGAATTGCGCTTGGCCTGCTCGGCCTGTTCATTCTTTTCGGCCTGATTGGCTATTTTGCGCTACCAGGTCTGCTCAAATCGAAGGCAGAAACCCTGTTGACCGAGAAGCTGAAACGTCCAACCACCATCGAGCGCATCGACGTCAGCCCCTATGCGATGGCAGTGACCGTCCATCAGTTGAAAATGCTGGAACCGGATGGCAAGACAACCTTCGCATCGTTCGATGAAATGAAACTCAACCTGTCGCTGCAATCGCTGTTCCGCTTCGCGCCGGTGGTGGAGGAATTCCGGCTGAAGAAACCGTATCTGCATCTGGTGCGAACCGGCAAAAACCGTTACAGCATCGACGACATCCTGACAGAACTGGCAAAGCAGCCGCCATCGGACGGGACGCCGCGCTTTTCCGTCTACAACATCCAGATCGAGGACGGTTTGGTCGAATTCGACGACCAACCGGAAAAGACCGTGCACAAAATCGCCGATCTGAAGCTTGGCATCCCGTTCATCTCGTCGCTGCCGTCGAAGGTCGACGTATTCGTCGAACCAATGTTAAGCGCCAGCATCAATGGCTCGCCATTCCAGTTCAAGGGCAAGGCGCACCCGTTTGGCGAATCGAGAGATGCTGTGGTTGATCTCGACCTCGATCGGGTTGCCTTGGCGCGCTATCTCGAATACCTGCCGTTCGAGCCCCAATTCAAGCTGCCGGAAGGAACGCTCGATGTGCATCTGTCCGCCACTTTCCGCCAACCGAAGGGCGAAGGCCAGACCCTGCAGCTCAAGGGCGATATCAGCCTGAAAAACCTGCGCGTAACGGAACCGGATGGCAAGCCGATGCTCCGCCTGCCAGAACTGGTGGTCACGCTCGATGATTTGCAACCGCTATCAGGCAAGCTCGACATCGCCAAGGTGACGCTGCACCACCCGGAACTGAACATCGTCAAGGCGCGCGATGGCGCATTGAACCTGATGCGCCTGGCGCCACCCGCCAGCGAAAAGACGGCGGCCGGAAAGAGCCTGCCGGCTTCTCAACCGCCGGCGTTGCAGATCGCGCTGCATGAATTCGCCATCAAGGGCGGCATGATGAAATATGACGACCAGCAGCCGGCGCAGCCGATGTCGGCCGGGGTGGAAAAATTCGATCTGGCAATCAAAAAGATAGCGTTCGACCTGCAAAAACGCGAAATTACCGTGGCCGAAGTGCATTCGGACAGCGCGGCACTGCATCTGATACACGGCAAACGCAGCAGCCTCGCAGCCAAAGGCAGCAGCGCCAAGCCTGTGAAGGAAAAAAATGCCCCAGAATTTACGCTCGGCATCGGCAAAATCGTGCTGGCGAACTGGATCTCGCAGCTCGAAGACCACAACCTGAAGAAACCGGCCATCACTCGCATCGCGCCACTGTCGCTTTCGGCCGACGGCATCAGCAACAAGGCCGGCATTCAGGGCAAGATCGATGTCAGGGCCAGCGTCAACAAAGGCGGCGCGCTGGCCATCAGCGGCAGCGTTGGCCTGGCGCCATTGCAAGCCAATCTGACACTCGACCTGAAAGAGGTGGACATCATGGCGGCGCAACCGTATTTCACCGATCAGGTCAACCTGCTTTTGGCCAGCGCGAATGTTTCCGCCAAGGGCGCGCTGAAAATCAGCCAAACCGCCAGCGGCGCGCTCAATGGCAGCTTCAACGGCAACGCCGCCCTCGGGCAGGTGACGACCGTGGATAAACTCAGCGCCAATGATTTCGCGCGCTGGAAAAACCTGTCGTTCAGCGGCGTGAATCTGCAACTTGAACCGTTCTCTCTGGCCGTCGATGAAGTGGCGCTGAACGACTTTTTCGCTCGCGTGATCGTCAGCCGGCAAGGCCGCATCAATCTGCAAGACATCGTCCTGGGCGAGGATGGGCAAACGAAAAGCCTGACCGAAGCGCCGGAGAAGGGCGATGGCAAAGAGGCGCAGGCAGCCAAACCGGCCGCTGCACCTGCGCCAGCAAAAAAAATGCCGCCAATCAAAATCAGGAAACTGACGATGCAAGGCGGCAAGGTGCGCTTTTCGGACTATTACATCAGGCCAAACTACAACGCCAATCTGGTCGGGCTGGGCGGTGTGATCACCGGGTTGTCGTCCGCCGCCAATACTGCAGCCAATGTCGATCTGCGCGGCCAGGTGAACAGCGCACCGCTGACCATCAACGGCAAGGTCAATCCGCTCAAGGGCGACCTGTTCCTCGATTTGAAGGCGGCGGTCAAGGGGATGGAACTGGCGCCTCTGTCGGCCTATTCTGGGAAATACGTCGGTTACGGCATCGAAAAGGGCAAGCTGTCGTTTGACGTGGCCTACAAGCTCGAAAACCGCCAATTGAGCGCCGAAAACCGGCTGGTGCTGGATCAGCTCACATTCGGTGACAAGGTAGAAAGCAAGCAAGCCTTGAACCTGCCGGTGCATCTGGCGGTAGCGCTGCTGCGCGACCGCAATGGCGTGATCGACCTGAACCTGCCGATCGGCGGCTCGCTCGACGATCCGCAATTCTCGATGGGCGGCATTATCGTCAAGGTGATCGTCAACCTGATCACCAAGGCTGTCACCGCGCCGTTTGCGCTGCTCGGCTCCATTTTCGGCGGTGGCGAAGATCTGTCGTGGCTGAATTTCGACCCCGGCAGCGCAAGCATCGCTGCCGCAACCGAAAGCAAGCTCGCCTCGCTATCGAAAGCCATGCTCGACCGCCCCGCTCTCAAGCTGGAAATCACCGGCCGTGCCGATGCGGAAAACGACAAGGCCGGGCTGGCGCGCGCCAGTATCGGCCGCAAGGTACGGGCCTTGAAGCTCAAGGACATGGTGGCAAAAGGCCATCCGGTGCCGCCGGAAGGCGTCACGGTCGGCAAGGATGAATATCCGGCGCTGCTCAAACGCGTCTATGGCGACGAAAAATTCAAGAAACCGCGCAACCTGATCGGCCTGGCGAAGGATTTGCCAGTAGCCGAGATGGAAAAACTGATGGCGGAGAATGCGCAAGTCACCGAAGCAGACCTGACTTCGCTCGGCAACCGGCGCGCACAAGCGGTGAAGGAATGGCTGCTGGCGAAAGGCGTGCCGGCTGAACGCATGTTCCTTCTGGCAAGCAAGCCCAGCACCAGCGCGGACAAACAAGGCCCCAGCCGGGTGGATTTCTCGCTCCGCTGACGCGGTTCATCAACCAGTTGCACGCCCGCCGACAGTTGCCGGCGGGCGCCACGACGAGAATAAATGGGGTATATAGCAAAAACAACCCATTGGGCCACATTTTTGCTGGCTGCCATCAGATACTGGCAGGAGTATATTTTTTGGCCTTACTGACCCAAAATCCATTTTAGTCAGTTATTTTAGGCTGTCGCGACATGCCGCAAGGGCAAGCGGCGCGAACCTCCAGCTGAAACGCTGGGGTATCAGGCAAAAATGGCTTCTTCTGCCAGCGCCAGGCTGTCGGCCGGGCCGCACAATACCAGCACGTCGCCTGCCTGCAGGATCACACCTGGCGCAAGTTCAAGCTTGGTTTTGCCACGCCGCACCGCCGTCACTGCCACATCCAGCCCGTCCAGCGGCAAATCGCCCAGCGTTTTGCCAATCACGTCCGCGCCTTCGGGCAAGGTCACCGAATGCAGCCGTTGCTGCACTTCCTCCCCCGGCTCGACATGAGAACCCTGGAAGTAGCCACGCAGCGACGCATAACGCGTTTTGCGCGTGTTCTGGATGATGCGCAGCACACGCTTGGTCGGCACGCCCAGCGCACGGATGGTGAACAGCGCCAGCACCATGCTGCTTTCGAGCGCTTCCGGCACGACTTCGGTCGCCCCAGCCTGCTTGAGCTGTTCAAAATCGCTGCCATCCAGACTGCGCACGATGATCGGCAGTTCCGGTGCCAGTTCGTGCGCAAAGTGCATCACCTTGATCGCGGCCGGCGTTTCGGCAAAGGCAATCACCATCGCGGCTGCGCGGTGGATGCCAGCCGCGATCAGACTTTCGCGGCGCGAAACATCGCCATAGGACACGGTCGCGCCAGCCAGTCCGGCTTCGCGCACGCGCTCCGGATCGAGGTCGAGCGCATGATAGGGAATGCCGTGGTCGTCGAGCAGCCTGGCGATGCTTTGCCCGGTGCGACCGAAACCGGCGATGATGACGTGCTGTTCGGTCGCAATTGTCTGGCTGGCGATATTCGTCAATGCCAGCGACTGCATCATCCATTCATTCGCGCATAATTTCATCACGATGCGATCTGACTGCGCGATCAGGAAGGGCGCGATGAACATCGACAGCACCATCGAAGCCAGAATTACCTGAATAAACAGATCATCAACCAGATGCAACCCGCCGGCCTGATTGAGCAGCACGAAACCGAATTCGCCCGCCTGCGCCAGCGCCAGCCCGGTGCGCAGGCTGGTGCCCATCGGAGCGCCAAAAAACCGGGCCAGCGCAGCAATCAGCCCGAACTTGAACACCAGCGGCCCGATGACCAGCAGCAGCACAATCCACCAGTTGGCCAGCACCACCTGCACGTTGAGCAACATGCCGATGGTGATGAAGAACAGGCCCAGCAGCACGTCGCGGAACGACTGGATATCGACTTCAACCTGATGCTTGTATTGTGTTTCGGAAATCAGCATGCCGACGATGAACGCCCCCAATTCGAGCGACAGACCGGCCATTTCGGTGATCCACGCCGCGCCGAGCGTAATCAGCAGCAAGTTAAGCATGAACAGCTCTTGCGAACGCCGCTTGACCACGATGTTGAGCCACCACGACAGCACCTTTTGCCCGACGAACAGCAACAGCACCATCGCCACTATCGCCTTGCCGAATGCCAGTCCGAGCGTGAGCGCCAGATTCGGCGGATTGTTCGCCAGTGCCGGCACCAGAATCAGCAAAGGCACCAAAGCCAAATCCTGGAACAGCAGGATGCCGAAAATGCGGCGGCCGTGGTCGGTTTCCAGTTCCATCCGCTCGGCCAGCAGCTTGGACACAATCGCGGTAGACGACATCGACATTGCCGCGCCCATTGCCAACCCTGCCTGCCAGCTGACCGAGAACCATTGCGGCATGAAATAGGCCGCCAGCGCGCACACCAGCATCACGAACAGGATTGATAGCGATACCTGCGACAACCCCAGGCCGAACACGATCTTGCGCATCGCCTTGAGCTTGGCCAGCGAAAATTCGAGCCCGACGGAGAACATCAGGAACACGACTCCGAACTCGGACAGCATCCGCACTGTTTCGTTCTCGGCCACGAAACCCGGCGTGTGCGGGCCGACGATGATGCCAACGATCAGGTAGCCGAGCATCGGCGGCAGTTGCAGCATCCGAAATGCCACCACGCCGAGCACGGAAAAACCTAGCAGGATGAGAGTAAATTCAAGAGGTGAATGCATGTCGTTTCATTTTACTGTAATCCGTGTTGCAACATGGCAGATTTCTTGCTTCACGAATTCGGTTTATACTGCCGGCTTGAATGTTTTCACACCAGAATCATGCCGGCAACCATCGACCCGCAGCGCGCGCTGCAAATGGCTTCAGAAACCCTGCAAATCGAAGCGGACGCAATCCTTGCGCTGAAAGACCGCTTTGCCGCCGACGGCAGCAGTTTTGCGCAAGCGGTTGAATTGCTGATGGCTTGCACCGGCCGCGTGGTTGTGTCCGGCATCGGCAAATCAGGCCACATCGCCAACAAGATCGCAGCCACGCTGGCATCGACCGGCACACCGGCGATGTTCATCCATCCGACTGAAGCTGCGCATGGCGACCTCGGCATGATCAAGTCAAAGGACGTGATCATCGCGATTTCCTATTCCGGCGAAGCGGATGAATTGATGTCGATCGTGCCGATCATCAAGCGCATGGGCGGCAAGCTGGTGGCAATGACAGGCAACCCGGCATCAAGCCTGGCGCAGATTGCGGATGTCCATCTGAATGTGAAGGTGGAAAAGGAAGCCTGTCCGCTGAACCTTGCGCCAACCGCCAGCACCACCGCCACGCTGGCGCTGGGTGACGCGCTGGCAGTGGCGCTGCTCGATGCGCGTGGCTTCCGCCGCGAGGATTTCGCCCGCTCCCATCCTGCTGGAGCGCTTGGCCGACGCCTGCTTACATTGGTGAAGGACGTTATGCGCAGCGGCAATGCGATCCCGGCGGTCACGCCCGACATGCCGCTGACCGCCGCGCTGCTGGAAATCACCCGCAAGGGAATGGCGATGACCGCAATCGTCAACGACGAACGCCGCATCCTCGGCGTGTTCACCGACGGCGACCTGCGCCGCCTGATCGAAACCGTGCAGGACTTCTCGCAGCTGAAAATCTCCGACGTAATGCGTCCGAACCCGCGCCGCATCGGCCCGGATGCGCTGGCAGTCGATGCCGTCGGCATGCTGGAACAGTACCGCATCAACCAGCTGCTGGTTGAAGACGCCGAAGGCAAGCTTGTCGGCGCGCTGCATATCCATGACCTGACACATGCAAAGGTGATCTGATGCATACCGAAGCCCACGCCCGAGCAGCCAGAGTCAAACTGATGATTTTCGATGTCGATGGCGTGCTGACCGATGGCGGCCTGCATTTCGGCGCCGAAGGCGAAGTCATCAAGCGTTTCAACGTGCAGGACGGGCTTGGCATCCGCCTGCTGCAGGAATCCGGTGTCGCCACCGCCATTATCACCGCGCGCCAGTCGGCCATCGTCGCCCGGCGTGCCAGCGAGCTAGGCATCCACCATGTGCAACAGGGCGTACACGACAAGCGCGCCGCGTTCGAACAATTGCTGGCGAAAGCTGGTCTTGACGCGCAGCAGTGCGGCTTCGCCGGCGATGACCTGATCGATCTGCCAGTGCTGACGCGTGTCGGCTTTGCCGCCAGCGTCGCCAACGGCCGTCCCGAAGTCAGGGAGCGCGTCCATTTTGTTGCGAGTGCCAGTGGCGGCAGCGGCGGTGTGCGCGAAATCTGCGAATTCATCCTGCGGGCGCAGGGCAACTACGACGCCGCTGTGGCGCAATTCCTGTCATGAGCAGCGCGCGTTCAGCCCAGCGTTTCCGCCTGATCGTGATCCTGTCGCTGGTTGCGTTCATGGCGCTCGGCAGCACTTGGGTCAACATGGTCATTAAGCGCAGCGCACCACCCACGCCGTCTCCTCCGAGAAGCGAGCCCGATTACCATGTCGAGAATTTCAATTTCATCAAGATGTCACCCAAAGGACAGCCGGAATACCACATCATAGGCAAGAAGATGATTCACCATCCGAAGGAAGATTCGCTCGACATCGAACAACCGGTGGTGAAAAATCTGGATGAGAAAAAACCGCCGCAAACAATGCGCTCCGACACTGCATTGGTTGAAGACGACGCCAGAAAGCTGCACATGTTCGGTAATGTTCATCTTGACCGGCCAGCCACGCCGAAAGAAGAGGCGTTTCACCTGACCACCAGCTACCTGTTAGTCTTTCCCGAGGACGATACAGCACAGACCGACAAGCCAGTGACCATGACCCGCGGCCAGTCGACCATGAGCGGTGTCGGCATGTTCGCGAACAATGTCACTCGCGAACTGCGGTTGAACAGCCAGGTGAAAGTGATGCTTGCGCCAAAACAGCGATGAGATACGATACCCAACGAAACCCACAACAATACCCGACCATGCGAAACCCAGCCCGTAATCTGATGCTCCCTGCCCTTCTACTGCTGGCGCTGACACTCGGCCTGCTGACATCCAATGGCGCCCGCGCCGAAAAGGCCGATGCGAACCAGCCGACGCATATCGAGGCCGATCACATGGATTACGACGATCTGAAACAGGTCAACACCTTTACCGGCAACGTCAAACTAGTACGCGGCACGCTGACCATTCGCGGGCAGAAGATGGTCATTACGCAGGATGCTTCCGGCTACCAGCTCGGCACGGTATATGGCTCGCCGGCCCATTTCCGCCAGAAGCGCGATGGCGGCCCTAACCTGTGGACCGAAGGCCAAGGGGAGCGGATCGAGCACGACAGCAAGACCGAAATCACAAAATTCTTCACCCGAGCGAAGATGAAACGGCTGGAAGGCACGAAAGTCACCGACGAAGTGCATGGCGAGTTCATCTCCTACGATGCGCGCAAGGAATTCTATTCGGTCAACAACACTGCCAGCGGCCAGAGCAAACCAGGCGCAGGCCGTGTAAAAGTGGTGCTTCAGCCACGCGAAGACAAGAAAAAATCCGCCGACGGCAAGAACAAGGGGCAGTAAGATGAAAAAAAGCACGCTGATCGTCCGCGGACTGGAGAAATCCTATGGCAGCCGTCAGGTTGTCCACGATGTTTCACTCAGCGTTGAAAGCGGCGAAGTCGTCGGCCTGCTGGGGCCGAACGGCGCCGGCAAGACCACATCGTTCTACATGATCGTCGGCCTGGTGCCTTCCGATGGCGGCCAGATAGAGCTCGATGGCCAGGACATTACGCGATTACCAATTCACCGGCGCGCGCAACTTGGGCTGTCGTACCTGCCGCAGGAAGCGTCGGTATTCCGCAAGCTGAATGTAGAAGACAACATCCGCGCAGTGCTGGAATTGCAGCAAAAGGACGGCCGCCCGCTGACGAAGGCCGAAATGGACGAGCGCCTGAATGCGCTGCTGGCTGATCTGCAAATCGAAAAACTGCGCGAGAGTGCCGCCATGTCGCTGTCTGGCGGCGAGCGGCGACGGGTTGAAATCGCGCGCTCGCTCGCGACCAACCCGCGTTTCATCCTGCTGGACGAACCGTTTGCCGGCATTGACCCGATCGCGGTCATTGAAATCCAGCGCATCGTGCGTTTCCTGAAGGACCGCGGCATCGGCGTGCTGATTACCGATCACAACGTGCGTGAAACGCTTGGCATTTGCGACCACGCCTACATCATCAACCAGGGCGCCGTGCTGGCCTGCGGACATCCGGACGAAATCATCGCCGACGAATCGGTACGGCGCGTCTATCTTGGCGAACACTTCCGGATGTAGCAGGAGGCGGGATCATGAAACAGTCACTACAGCTGCGCACCTCGCAACATCTGGCGCTGACGCCGCAGCTGCAGCAATCGATCCGCCTGCTGCAACTGTCCACGCTGGAATTGCAGCAGGAAATCGAGCAAATCATGCAGAATAATCCTCTGCTCGAACGGCTCGACGATCCGCTGGATCATTCTCTGCGGCTGCTGGCCGATGGCGCCATCAATCCGGCACCGGCAAGCACCAGCACGCCTGCGCCGGCAGAACACGAATCAACCCCAGAAGTGGAGGTCGACGGCGCATCATTTGAATCTGCCGACAGTGGCGATGCTGATGGCGGCAGCGCCGAATGGGATTTCGACGGGGCTGCGCGCCCGGACAAATCACCGGATGACGAAAATTCACGCCCGCAGCTTGAGGCGCCAGAACTGACGCTGCGCGATCATCTGCAAGAACAGGTGCGACTGAACGTGCGCGGGCAGCGCGAACAAGCGCTGCTGACGGTGCTAATCGATGCCATTGACGACAATGGCTTTCTGTCCGAACCGCTGGAAGACATTCTCTCCTGGCTGCCGCCGGAACTGGATATCAGTCTGGAAGAACTGGCTGCAGCGCTAGCAACACTGCAAGGCTTCGACCCGGTTGGCGTCGGCGCGCGTACCGTATCGGAATGCCTGTCGCTGCAGATTCGCCAGCTGCCGGGCATCCCGTTCGTTACGCGCAGAATGGCGCTGACCATTGTCGAGCAGTATCTGCCGCTGTTCGCACAGCGTGAATTCAACAAGCTGAAAAAGGCGCTCGATTGCGATGATGAAGATTTGCGCGAAGCGCAGGCGGTGATCCGTCAGTGCAATCCGCATCCCGGCGCGATGTTTGCGACCGATGTGGCCGATGCGGTCGTGCCGGACGTCATCGTCAAACGCGGCAAGAATAACAGCTGGCTGGTCGAACTGAATCAGGATGTGATGCCAAAGCTGCAGCTGAACTCGATGTACGCCAACATCCTGAAAAACAACCGCGGCGATGCCACGCTGAATTCGCAATTGCAGGAAGCGAAATGGCTGATCAAGAACATGCGCCAGCGCTTCGACACTATCCTTCGCGTGTCGCAAGCTATTGTCGAACGTCAAAGGAATTTCTTTTCTCATGGCGCGGTTGCCATGCGCCCGCTTGTATTGCGCGAAATTGCTGATAC
>JAGSYW010000096.1 GCA_018262475.1 Burkholderiaceae bacterium
TGGTACACTTATCCACAGATGCCAGCTTCAAAAGCAGCGAAAAGCCCTGGGTCAAATTTCAATCGGCAGGGTGGGTCAATATTCAATCGGCGCCGACAAAAAAGCTTGGGATTTGGCAATATGTATCGATAATCGATGCTTAAGTGCCGGTATTGGTCGCAATACGATGTCTGCGCATTTCACTTATAAGCCATATTCTGGCAGTTGCCGGATTCGGTAGCGCACCACCGTCCCACCTGCCACACGTTGAACCGATGTGCGGTAATGCATCAGTACACAGACCGAGAGTAAGGCAGGATGCTGGCTGGCTGGCAGGGTAGGGACTGGTAAAGCAGGATGAATTCCTTGGAAGAAGATGAATGCAATTCCATCAGATGGCATCCGTGCTGCATGAAAAATCAGCAAAGTGAGTGAGAGCTAGGCGCATCAAGGGGTTTGCGTACCTGTGAAACAGATATTCACAGTGTTACGCACAGTAGCTGGGGGTAACTTCGCTAACCGATTCACATCAACTACAGAAAGCGGTGTGAATATTCGAGACTCAGCGTGTCCCACCAGTTCCACCGCCATTCTGATGGCGTGTGACGATAAAAATCTTTATAAATCAACGGCGAACCACGTGTCCCACCTGTACCACCCGGAAATTGAGTGGGTGATTGGGTAGATGTGCTGAATTTGTCTAATACAGGGAAAACTCGGCATCTATCGGGAACTGCCGGTGGAGCAGAGGGAAATCCTAAAGCAAATGTCAGCGAGTTAATGACAAGGCAAAAGCCTCACGCGCAGGCAGCAAGGGCGTACAGCAGGGAAAACCGCCAAAGACCGGAGAGGGAACCGGCATCGAACGGTCGAAAACCTCGTACCGAAAATAGACCGACACGCGGACTTTGAAACCGCAAAAACAAAAATGCCCACTCGCAAAAGTGGGCATTTCTGAGGGATTATCCTTGGTGGCCAGGGACAGAATCGAACTGTCGACACGCGGATTTTCAGTCCGCTGCTCTACCAACTGAGCTACCTAGCCGAGAAGCGGAATTATAGCCAAGCTTGCGAGATTGTGCAAGGACTTGATGCAAATTCCTGCCGGCCTCCTGTTCGGTGTTCAATAACGCACTGTGGCAGTGTAGCTTAGCGTTGTACGGCTTTCCCCTGGCACCTTGATTTGCCAGATGGCGGTGTTGCTGGCCGACTTCACGTGCGGGTGGCTCTCATCGCTGATTTTCCAGTCGCCCGGCATCGGTTCCTGTACGGTGACGGTGACTTCCTCCTTTTTCGCATTCTTCAGCACAATCTGGTAGGCACTTTCGAATGTGTAGTTGTATTTCTTGTCGCCATCGATTTTTCTGAAACTAGTTTGTTTCTTGTCTGCGGTGACATCGAACGCGTCACCCAGCTTCAGGCGTATGCGTTCGTTTCTCGGTGTGTGATCGATGCGATCTTCTCCGACGAATTGGGCGTTGCCACTGCCGTCCCGTTTGTAAACGCGGATAACGCCCTTCGGCAGCGGCATGCCGAGGTTGCCCGAAACCTTGTTTTCAAATTCGACGAATACGCCGAGCTTCATTTTCTGGCCAAGATCGCCGTAGCTGCTGCGGTAGTAATAGTCGCCGCCGCGCAGCAGCAGTTCCTTTTTCACCGGCACGTTGGTCGCGGCCAGCAGCGCCACCTGCTTGGTCTGGTTTTCCGCGATGGTGGTTGGCCGCTCTAGCGTGTACAGGTGATATTCAAGCAGCGATTCCTGTGCAATGGCGGCGCTGGGCGCAGGAGCGGCCCTTTTCATTGCGGGACGAGGGGCGCCGGCGGCCATCACTTCGCGTACCCGGTTCATATCGCCGGCGACCAGTTGCAGCTTCGCGTTACGGTAGGTGGCGCCACTGGTGTTGGTCAGTGTGACCCAGCCGGACAGATCCAGTCGTGAATCGTCGACATTCAGGTTGGCGACATAATCGGCCGTCCACGCCAGACCGCCGGTCAGGTAGCTGAGTTCGACGTTTTGCTGTTGTGCGCCGTTGTTGTGAAGTGTCATTTCCAGCGTTGGGCGGTCATACAGGTTGGACGGCAAGTCGCCAAACACGATCCGCCCCGGGAAGCCGGTTTCGATTCGGTTGCCGATCTTCAGCACAACGCCATTGTTGGCCGACAGCACCTGCGCCTGCGAACGCGTTTCAGCGCCGGTTTGCGGGTTGGTCTTGACCACGGTTACCGTCTTGCCGACATATTTCTCCAGCATTTTTTGCGGGGTCAGCAGGTCAAAATTGAAGTTCTGCTCGACTACCGACAGTTTTCCCGGTGCGGACACGCTTCTCAGCAGCGCGGTTTCAGGCCGCATCAGCGCGCTTACATCGCGAAATGCCAGATCGAACGTGCCGCCTTTCAGTGCGATTTTGCGTTGATCCTTCACCAGTGCCAGATCGCTGTTGTAGATCGTGACGGCAACTTCCTTTTGGTCATTGAGAGTGCTGCGCAGGCGTTCGGCATGGATGGCTGGCGCGGACAGCAGCAGGGAACAGAGCAGCAGAAGCGGACGGGCGTGGAGCATGGCAAGCCTTTCTGACGATGGTCAAATGAACAATGCGACCATCTTACTGTCATTGGACGGGGGCGCCAATAGCCATTAAACTTGCGTGTTTTCCATCAAATAGAGTCCTCATGGAAGCCGAACAGGACAAATCCTCATCCAGCAACGACGCTCTTTCGAAACTGATCGCGAAGGAGGTTGCACGCCGCCGAACTTTCGGCATCATCTCGCACCCGGACGCTGGCAAGACCACGCTGACCGAAAAACTGTTGCTGTTTTCCGGCGCGATCCAGCTCGCCGGCACGGTCAAGGCGCGAAAGAGTGCGCGCCATGCGACTTCGGACTGGATGGACATCGAAAAGCAGCGCGGCATTTCGGTCGCCAGTTCGGTGATGCAGTTCGAATACCGCGATCATGTGGTCAACCTGCTCGATACCCCGGGCCACCAGGATTTTTCCGAGGATACCTATCGCGTGCTGACGGCGGTCGATTCTGCCTTGATGGTGATCGATGCTGGTAATGGCGTCGAGGAGCAGACGATCAAGCTGTTGAACGTTTGCCGGATGCGCAATACGCCGATCATCACCTTCATGAACAAGCTCGACCGCGAAGCGCGCGATCCGCTGGAATTGCTGGACGAGGTCGAAACGGTGCTCAAGATCCGTTGTGCGCCTATCACTTGGCCGATTGGCATGGGCAAGACTTTCCGCGGCGTGTATCACCTGCTGAACGACGAAATCATGCTGTTCGAGGCCGGCAGCGAGCGTGCCGACCAGTCGTTTGAAGTCATCAAGGGGATTGATAACCCGAAGCTGGACGAAATGTTCCCGCAGGAAATCGGGCAGTTGCGCAACGAGGTTGAGCTGGTGCATGGTGCCTCGAACCCGTTCAATCTGGAAGAATTCCTCGCGGGCGAGCTGACGCCGGTATTCTTCGGTTCTGCCATCAATAACTTCGGCGTGCGCGAGATTTTGAATGCACTGCTGGACTGGGCGCAGCCGCCGCGTCCGCGTGACGCAACCGTGCGCATGGTCGAACCGACCGAGCAGCCGTTTTCTGGTTTCGTATTCAAGATTCAGGCCAACATGGATCCGGCACACCGCGACCGGATTGCGTTCCTGCGCGTGTGCTCCGGCCGCTTCGAGCGCGGCATGCGCATCCGCCATCTGCGGCTGGGGCGCGACGTGCGAGTGTCGAGTGTGGTCACTTTCATGGCATCGAGCCGCGAACAGGTCGAGGAAGCTTATGCGGGCGACATCATTGGCTTGCCGAACCACGGCAACATGCAGATTGGCGACAGTTTTTCCGAAGGCGAATTGCTGCAATACACCGGCATCCCGTACTTTGCGCCGGATTTTTTCCGTGTGGTGCGCATCAGGAATCCGCTGAAAATCAAGCAGTTGCACAAGGGCCTGCAGCAACTGGGCGAGGAGGGGGCTGTGCAGGTGTTCAAGCCGTTGGCTGGCGGCGACCTGATTCTCGGCGCGGTTGGGGTACTCCAGTTCGAGGTGGTTGCCAGCCGCCTGCTGCATGAATACGGCGTCGATGCCGCGTTCGAAGGCACCAGCATCAGCAGCGCGCGCTGGGTCAGCGGCGACGACAAACGCATTCTCGGCGATTTCGAAAAGGCGCTGTCGCACAATCTGGCGCACGATGCTGCCGGCAACCTGGCGTATCTGGCGACCTCGTCGGTGAACCTGCGGCTGACACAGGAACGCTGGCCGAAGCTGACATTCCACGAAACGCGCGAACATGCGGTCAAGGTCGGCGAAGACGACTGAAATGGAACAAGGCGTGGCCGCTGGAACAAGGCGGCCTGCCCCCTGCCACAAATCCCAGAGCTGGGGAAACTAGGGGTATATACCAAAAATGCCTCTTTGGGCCATATATTTGAAGGTTGTTTTTATATACTGGTCGGAGTATGTTTTTAGGTCTTACTGACTCAAAATTCATTTTGGTCAGTTATTTTTTGCCCGCCTGCTGCGTGCAGGCTTGGCTGCATGCTTACCCTCTGCTACTCGCCCTGATTTCTGAGCATGCGCTGGCAACGCATCACACCATTGGCGAATTTGCGTAATGTCATGCCGCCGCGAAAGCGGACGTGCTAAATATGGCACGCGGCATGATCAGGCAATGGGGGGGGGGGATGGATGCGCAATTTGGCGAGCAATATCTGATAAACCTGGCTCGACTGGGTGATGAGCGGGACATCACCGCCAGCGAGACGATATTCGCCAAAAGCGGGATCAAGCTGATAGAAAAAGGTACCCGGCTGGATTCGAGGCATTTTGAACATTTGCTTCGGCACAGGCTGGAACAGCCAGTCGAGCGCAGTTTGAGCATCGAAAATGGCGTGACTAAGGATGCGTTGAGAAATCATGCGCGCGCGTTGATAGAAAACGACCCCAGCCCGCTGTTTCGCGCATTGCAAACCCGGCCTTCGACCTGCGCGCAGATGCTGCGTGCGCTGAATGCGATGACGCTGCTCGAACCGCTGGCATTCAAGCTCACGCTGGCACGCGACCAGTTGCCGGAGTTGTATGACCACAGCATCCGTATCGCGATGCTGGCGCTGTATCTTGGTATTGAGATCCGTTTGTCCGACCAAGATCTTTGCACACTTGCCTTAGCCGGGCTGTTTCACGATCTGGGGTTGCTGTACATCGATCCGCAGCTGATGGCGCCTGGGCGCAAGCTGGACAAGCTGGAGCGGCATCATTTGTATTCGCACCCGATCACGGCTTACCTCATCTTGCGCGAATATCCGGCATACCATCCGCAAGTCAGCGTGACGGTGCTCGAACACCACGAGCGTCTCGATGGCAGTGGCTATCCGCGCGGCACAAGCGGTAGCGCCATCAATATCGGGACGCAAATCCTGATGCTGGCCGAAGCCGCTGGTGGATTGCTGGCTGGTGGAGGCAGGTTGCAAAGCGCGGCGCGGCTGACGATTATGCTCAAGCTCAACCAGCACCGCTTCAATCGCGCATTGAGCAGGCATTTGATTGCGCTTGCCGCTACGATGGAAAACAGTGAAACGGTGCTGGAAGATGCGATGATGGCCGTGTTTCAGATCGAAATGCAGCTTGCGTTGCTGGCAAATGCCTTCCGCGAATGGGATGGCACTTATCTCGCATGTCTTGAGCGTGCGATTCCAGACGAAGCGCCATCCTTGCTGATCTTGCTAAACGAGCGGATGGACAGCCTGCGGCGCAATCTGCTGGGGGCAGGTGTCGAGCCCGAGAGCGCGGCAGAGATGGTGAAGGAATTTGCCGACGATCATGCCATCATGGCAGAACTTGAAAGCATGATGCGGGAAGCCATCTGGCAATTGTCCGATATCCTGCATGAGGCAAGACGGCGCTGGCAGGAGCTGAATGGCGGTGATGTCGGCACCCTTCAGCTGATGCGGCAGTGGCTGGAGAATTCTGAACAGCGGCTGGCGGAAACTGGCAATTGACGTAAGCATTGTCAGGTGCCGCTTTCACTTGCGCAATTTCCCTGCATGCGCCAATATCGCGTTTTTCGCCCGGTATCGTGCGGCAAAATGCCGTGTCTGCCCACTGTTCTGAGGGAATTGCGGGTGCATATGGCAAAAGGATGCTGTTTCGCCCGAAATTCTGCGGTGACTCAGAAATACACCGGGTAGTATATTTCGGGGCAAAAATCTCTCGATGGCACTCAAGGCAACGATTTTCAAGGCAAGCCTGCAAATCGCAGACATTGACCGCAACCACTATCACGAATATCCGCTGACGCTGGCACGCCATCCGTCCGAAACCGACGAGCGGATGATGGTACGTCTGCTGGCGTTCGCATTGTTTGCCAATGAACAACTGGCGTTCGGCAAGGGCTTGAGCAGTGATGATGAGCCGGATCTGTGGCAAAAGGATTTGACTGGTGTCATCGAGCTATGGCTTGAAGCCGGTTTGCCGGATGAAAAACGGCTGCGTCAGGCGTGCGGCCGGGCGCAGCAGGTCGTCGTGCTTTGCTACGGCAGTGCCGCCGATGTCTGGTGGAGCCAGCAGCGCAGCAAGCTGGAACGGCTGACCAATCTGACCGTGCTCCGTCTGCCGGTCGAAGGCTCGCAGGCGCTGGCCAGGCTGGCCGAGCGCACGATGACGCTGCAATGCACTGTGCAGGACGGACAAATGCTGTGGACCGGAGGCGACCAAACGGTGGCGGTTGAGCCGCTGACGTGGAAGCCCGCCGCTGCATAGCCGTCTCCTACAGCTGGAACGGCCCTTCGCACACTGTCAGTTGCAATCCGCGTCGGTCGCTGGGAAATTCACGTTGCTGCAAGGCTTGCGGCAGCGCGCTAACGGCGCCCGGCTTCCCGACGGCTACCATCGCCTCGATCTGGAAAGCGTCCGGAATGCGCAGTTCGGCTTTCGCGCGTACGTAGTCGAATCCCTGCATCCCGTGCACGACATGGCCGTTGAGCCACCCCTGCAACGCCAGATTTTCCCAAGCGGCTCCGGTATCGAACGAATGCGTGACCGATGGCTTGCCGTTGAAATCGAAAGTCGTTTTAGAAATGAAAAGCAGCAGCGCGGCTGCGTGCTGCGCCCAGACCTTATTCGATTCCGTCAGTAATCCAAGGAACAGCGGCCAGTGTTCGCTTTCGCGCCGCGCATACAGAATGCGCCATGGCTGGTTATTATTTGACGATGGCGCCCAGCGCGCCGCCTCGAACAACGTCATCAGGTCTGCTTCCGCGATGCTTTCACCAGACATCGCTCTGGGGGACCAGCGGTCCATGAACAATCGATCGACCGGATAGTTTGCTTTCCTGTGCTGGCTGCCGGTGTCCATGATTTGTCCTTTCAATATGATGATTTGCTGCCTATTGTGCCGCTCTCGGTTGGCGGCATTCTGCGCGATGTCAAACGCATGTGTGCAGACAGTTTTGCCGTCAGCGTTCCAATAGCGCGCTGGTTCAAAAAAAAACCGCCAGCCAGGCCATGAAAATTGACTGCGGTCAAGAATGTATCGGCGCTGTAACGGCTATGATAGTGATTAGCTTGACGATATCCGGTGGATGCAAAAGTGATGCGATGATAGTTGTTGCATCTGATGCATACGCGATATTTGCAGGTTTTGCAGGCCATTCACTCTGCCTAAACGGGGGGGGCTGACTGGTGATGAAGAGCCGAATTAATTGGCGAAGCGGGCGTACGGAGGCACGGGTACATGCGGGAAGCAGCTGGAAGCAAGAAAGAGATGCGTAGCGCATGTATGTGCCTGGCGGATGTCTGCATCATCGGCTTGGTGGTAGATATTTAAGCAGCTGGCAATAGGCAATGGGGGAAGTATTTACTTCCCCCATTGCACAAAAAGGGTACGTAAGTACTGGAAAATCAAACTAACTGATTCATTGGAGGTAGTTTAATATGGGTAGCACGGGCGACATCACCCGCTCGCAGCTGCGCCACGTTAAAGATCAGGACAGCCTGTACTTCACGATGCTCAACAGCAACAAGCGTTCCATCACTGTGAACATGAAGAGCAAAGCTGGCTGCGAAGCGTTCGAAGCGCTGGTCAAGAACAGCGACGTGATGATGGAAAACTTTGGTCCTGGCGTTCTGGATCGTTTCGGCTACACGCTGGAAAAGCTGCAAGAAATCAACCCGGGCATCATCTACGCAACCCTGAAGGGTTTCGGCGCATCTGGCCCGTATGCAAACTTCAAGGCTTACGAGCCGATCGCTCAAGCAATGTCGGGCGCAATGTCCACCACCGGCTTCCCGGAAAACCCGCCGACCATCACCGGCGCGCAAGTTGGTGACACCGGCACGGGTCTGCACCTGGCAATCGGTATTCTGGCAGCGCTGTACCACCGCACGCACAATGGCGGCAAGGGCCAGCTGGTAGAAGTAGCAATGCAAGACGGCGTAATGAACCTGTGCCGCGTGAAATACCGCGACCACGGCCGTCTGATGGGTGGCAAGGGCGCACTGTCCGAGTACAGCCGTCCGACGCTGGGCCTGACCTCGGTACCGCGCGCTGGTAACGACTCCGGCGGTGGCCAGCTGGGCAACTGCATTCCGTGCAAA
>JAGSYW010000022.1 GCA_018262475.1 Burkholderiaceae bacterium
TCAGACATATTTTCGGGGTCCATTGCACGACGCCCATACACGAGCACCGTTCTGATCCTGAAAACAGGTCAACTGGAATGTTACTGCTTCAACCAAATCTGGAACTCTGGAAGTGCCGAGATATTGGCATTTCCTTTACCGTCCCGTTCCGGTTGCGTGTTTTGAAGTATCAGTTCACATTCACGGAGGAAATCGTGGTTTGGGAAAAGAAACTGACAAACTGGGTGGATGGCATCCGCAATCAAGCTGCCCTGCCGCTACGGCTGGAGCTTTGGAATGGCAAGCAATACGATTTCAGCAGCAACAATCCAAACGTCACCATTAGGATTCCTGGCGTTTCATCGCTGAGCTATCTGCTGACCCCGTCGCTATCGAATCTTGGCACCGCCTATGTCGAAGGCAAAATCGATGTCAAAGGCAGGCTAAACGACATCATCGATCTGGCGCACGGCCTGGCTCAGCGGACACTTTCATCGGACAGCACATTCGGCCGGATGCTGCGCTCGTTCAAGCACACAAAGAAAAAGGATGCCGAAGCGATCCAGTACCACTATGACGTATCAAATGACTTCTATTCGCTCTGGCTCGATCCGAACATGGTCTATTCGTGCGCCTATTTCGAAAACGGCGACGAAGATCTGGCTACCGCCCAACTGAAAAAAATCGACCATATCCTGACAAAGATCCGCGTGCAGCCGGGACAAAAGCTGCTCGACATCGGCTGCGGCTGGGGTGCGCTGGTGATCCGCGCTGCGCAGAAATTCGGCGCAAACTGCGTCGGCATCACGCTGTCGCAACGGCAGTTCGATCTGGCGACCGAACGCGTCAAGCAAGCCGGTCTGTCGGACAAAATTGAAATACGCTTGCAAGATTACCGCGATGTCAGCGGCCAGTTCGACCGCATCACCAGCGTCGGCATGTTCGAGCATGTCGGACGCAACCACCTCGCAGCTTACTTCTCGAAGATCAATTCGCTGCTAACCGATGATGGCATCGTGATGAATCACGGCATAACCTCGTCCGATGCCGAAGGCCGCGACACGCCATACGGCGGTGGTGAATTCATCGACAAATACGTGTTCCCGCACGGTGAATTGCCACATATCGGCATGGTGCTGAAAACTATGCAGGAAGGCGGGCTGGAAGCGCACGACATCGAAAACCTGCGTTTCCATTATGCGAGAACCTGCGCTCTTTGGGCCGACAATTTTGAAACGAATACGGCTGAAGTCCGGAAGATGATCGATGACAAGCGCTACCGCATCTGGCGCGTCTACCTTGCTGGTTGTTCGTATGCCTTTACCAACGACCTGATCTCCCTCTATCAGGTGGTGTGCACTAAAGCCGGCCTGCACCAGCCGCTGTTACCGACATCGCGCCGTTACATCTATTCGTAAGCATCGCGGCCACAAATCAGCCGCAAATGAAAAATGCCGGGTAAAACCGGCATTTTTCGTTCACACTGCCATCATGCATCCTTATGCGCCTTTGAGTTTGGCGGCAAAAAGCCGGCGGAAATGGGCCAGCTTCGGCGCGATCACGAAAGCGCAGTAGCCCTGGTAAGGATTGTCGCGAAAATAATTCTGGTGGAAATCCTCAGCCTTGTAAAAAGTCGTGGCCGGGCTGATTTCAGTTACGATCTGCCCATCCCACACATGAGCCATCTCGGTCATCACCTGCCTTGCCGTAGCCTCCTGTTCCGGCGAATGGTAATAAATCACCGAACGGTACTGCGTGCCGACATCGTTGCCCTGCTGATTCAAGGTCGTCGGGTCGTGGTTGGTGAAAAAGACCTCCAGAATTTCACGATAGCTGATGACCGCAGGGTCGAATGTCAGCTGCACCACTTCTGCATGGCCCGTTTCGCCGGTGCAAATCATCTCGTAGTCCGGATTCGGCACATGCCCGCCGGTATAACCGGACTCTACCGACAACACACCCTTGAGCTGCTGATAAATCGCCTCGGTGCACCAGAAACACCCGCCACCGAGTGTTGCCACCTCCGTTGCCGCTTCCGTCGCCATTTTGCCTCCCATTGCCTTTAATCTGAATCGGTTCTCTCATTATGCCCATATTTGCCAAACGCCGTATGGCGCTGCCATCGGCCACAAAATGTCGTTATATTTCCACCAACAGGTCAAATTATTGCCGTTCATTAACAAATATGCGCCCACCAATATTGACGCCCCCTCATAATTCCTGAAAAATGAAAAAGCAAGCATTCCCTGAAAACAATGCTTGACACGCATGATCCTGGCAGTCGAAAGCATTAAATCCCCCAGCCATTTGTGTTCTCACTTATCGTTAGGAAAAAGCATGCTTACCAAAATCCTCATTCCCACTGACGGTTCCACCCTCGGAAACATCTCCGCGCTTGAAGGCGTATCAATGGCGCAAAAAGTTGGCGCAGAAGTAGTGGGTATTTACGTTGCGCGCGAAGCGCAAAATCCGCTTTTCGACTTTTCCGAAATCAAGCCAAAGAGTTATCCGACCAAAGAGGAATACGCCGAGATGGTCAATAACGCCGGGCACGGCTATCTCGCCCCCATCAAGGAAGCGGCCGAGAAAGCTGGCATCAAGTTTTCCAGCGTCATCAAGATTTCCAACGCCACCGCGCGCACGATCGTGGAAACAGCCGAAGAACAGCTGTGCAGCATGATTTTCATGGGTTCGCATGGCTGCGCCGGCTGGGGGCATAACTTGCTGGGCAGCGTAGCCACCAAGGTGCTGTCGAGCACGCAGATCCCGACACTTATCTACCGATTGCGGCAGGAGCCCAGCCCTGAGCAGGAAAAACGAGCCTCTTTCGTGCCTCGCATTGGCGTCTGATTTCTGTCCGTTCGGAGAGAGACTGCGCTGGTGCCCCCTCGGATTACGTCAATCCGAAGAAATTGAGGTCACCAGCGCAATAACACCTTAGCAACTAATCCCCATCAAGCAACCGCTCAATTACACCGGACGAATCGTGCGCAGCGCGGCGCAACCGATCATTCACGCCCTGCCATGCGGCAGCGGCAGGCGGTGCCTCGACCAAAATCAGATCCGCCCGCTCGCCATCAAGCACACGCAGTGCAGCATACAACCCGTGCGCATAGCCTTCTGGAGTGGATGGCAGACTAATTTGCGCAATCCCCGTTGGCAGTGAATGCGGCGTATGGCACAGCAGCACCACCCGCTTGCGCACCGCATGCAATTGCGCCACAGTCGCCACCAATTCACCGGATGACACCAGCGCGACAGGCGCAAGCGGTGCGTAATGCGCCTCCAGCGTGCCCGACGCACGTGGCGCAGCTGCGTCCGGCAGGCGCGGTTCAACTCCGAGCACGGCGGCGATTGCGTCCGCACCAATATGACCGGGGCGCAACAGCACCGGCCCGTGCGTTTCCCAGCGAGACAAATCGATAATCGTCGATTCGATTCCCACTTGGCTTTGGCCGCCATCAAGCACCATGCCAATGCGGCCGCTATCGCCAATATCGTCTCGGAATTCGTCTTTGACATGCTGCGCAGTGGTCGGGCTGACATGGCCGAACCTGTTGGCCGATGGCGCAGCCACGCCGCCCCGGCCCTGTTTGAATGCGCGCAGCAACGCCTGCGCAACAGGATGCGATGGGCAGCGCAAACCTATCGTGTCCTGTCCGCCGGTGGCGGCATCTGGCACCTGCAGCGACTTTTTCATGATCAAGGTCAGCGGGCCGGGCCAGAAAGCGGCTATCAGCTTCTTCGCTGCTTCCGGCACTTCACGCGCCCACTGGCCGAGGTCGGCTTCCGGCGCCAGATGCACGATCAACGGATGGGTCGATGGCCGTCCCTTGGCCGCATAAATTTGCGCCACCGCGGCCGGATCTTCTGCATCCGCCCCGAGTCCATAAACGGTTTCTGTCGGGAACGCGACCAGCCGGCCCGATTCGAGCAAAGCGGCAGCACGGCGGATATCGTCAGCAGATGGCGTCATCGGTCAAAATAGCATTCCGCCGGATCTAAAAATACTGGTGGGTGTATTTTCAGACGCCAGCAGATTATCAGGCCAAGAAGGGTAAAAATGCCACATACCCCTCAATTTTTACTCAAAACATTCAGCAGGTGAGCAGTTTCAGCGCTTCTGTGTATTTGTCAGCAGTCTTTTGCGCCACATCATCCGGCAGCTTCGGCGCCGGTGCCTGCTTGTTCCACGGTTGCGCTTCCAGCCAGTCGCGCACGAACTGCTTGTCGAACGACGGCGGCGACATACCGATTTGATAGCTGGAAACCGGCCAGAAGCGCGATGAGTCCGGCGTCAGGATTTCATCGATCAGGTGCACCTTTCCACTGTCGTCCAACCCGAACTCGAACTTGGTGTCGGCAATGATAATGCCCTTCGTGGCAGCATACTCAGCCGCAGCGGCATAGAGCTTGATCGCGTAGTCGCGCACCTGTTTCGCCAGATCAGCGCCGATGATTTTTTCCATCTGCTCGAACGAAATGTTTTCGTCATGCTCTCCCACAGCCGCTTTGGTCGATGGCGTGAAAATCGTCTGTGGCAATTTCTGCGCTTCCTGCAAGCCGGCCGGCAGCGAAATACCACACACCGCGCCGGTTTTCTTGTAATCCTTCCAGCCGGTGCCAATGATGTAGCCGCGTACAATCGCTTCGATCGGCAGTGCCTTCAATTTTTTCACCACGATCGCGCGACCCTCGACCTGAGCGCGCTCTTCCGGCGCGACTACGGTGGTCGGATCGATATCGGTCATGTGGTTCGGCATCAGCTCACCGAATTTCTTGAACCAGAAGTTCGACATTGCCGTCAGTATCTTGCCCTTGTTGGGGATCGGGTCATCCAGCACCACGTCAAACGCGGAAAGCCGGTCGGTCTGCACCACCAGCAGCTTATCGTCCCCGACCGCATAAATGTCGCGCACCTTGCCGCGATGAATGAACGGCAGCGACTTGATGTTCGTTTGCAGCAAACCAGCCATGATTCTTCCTTTCGTTCAGTTTGCCTCAGTTCAACCCAGTTCCGGCAGCGTAGCAGTACGCACCTTTTCCGACTGCTTGTCGCGGAACGACTGCAGCTTCTCCTTCATTTCCGGATCGTGCAGCGCCAGCATCGCGACCACGGACAACGCCGCATTCGCTGCGCCTGCTTCACCGATCGCCAGCGTCGGCACCGGAATGCCCTTCGGCATCTGCACCATCGCCAGCAGCGAATCCAGGCCCTTCATGTATTTCGATGGAATCGGCACACCGAACGTCGGCAAAATGGTCTGGGCAGCAACCACACCAGCCAGATGCGCTGCACCACCGGCGCCTGCAATGAATGCCTGGCAACCATTTTCCTGCATCTGCTCGATCCACTCTTCCAGCTCAACCGGCGTGCGATGAGCCGACAGCGCACGCGCCTCATAGCTGACGCCAAAATCCTTGCATACCTGTGCGGCTTCCTTCATCACTTCCCAGTCGGAAGTGGAACCCATCACGATGCCAACCAGTTTTTTCTCTGACATAACTTACCTTCTTTTGAATCATCGGTACCACATGCGCCCCCCCCAAAATGGCGGGCCAATGCAAACACCCGGTTTGAAAAACAACCGGCATGACTTCAGCGGGAACGCCACCGAAGTCATGCCGAAATGCTGTTTGGAAAAACGTAATTATTTCACAATCTGCGCCAGCCCGCCCTTTTTGTAGGTCTCCGCCATCTTGTCGAGCGGAATCGGCTTGATCTTCGCTGCCTGGCCCTCGCAGCCAAACGCAAGATAACGCTCGATGCAAACATTCTTCGCCGCTTCGCGCGCCGGAATCAGGAATTCGCGCGGGTCGAATTTCGACGGGGTGGTCGCCAGAAAACGTCGAATGGCCCCCGTCATTGCCAGACGGATGTCAGTATCGATGTTGATCTTGCGCACCCCATGCTTGATGCCCTGCTGAATTTCTTCTACCGGCACGCCATAGGTTTCCTTCATGTCGCCGCCGAATTCGCGAATCTCAGCCAGCAGTTCCTGCGGTACAGACGACGAACCATGCATCACCAGATGAGTGTTCGGAATACGCGCATGGATTTCCTTGATGCGGTCGATCGCCAAGATATCGCCGGTCGGCTTGCGCGAAAATTTGTATGCACCATGCGAGGTACCAATCGCGATTGCCAGCGCGTCGCATTGAGTCTGCTGCACGAAATCCGCCGCCTGGCTAACATCGGTCAGCAACTGCTCGCGCGACATCTTGCCTTCGGCTCCGTGACCATCCTCTTTATCGCCCTGCATCGTTTCCAGCGAACCGAGCACGCCTAGTTCGGCCTCGACGGTCACGCCAATCGCATGCGAAAACTTGACCACTTCCTTCGTCACTTGCACGTTGTAATCGTAGCTGGCGACGTTCTTGCCATCTTCCATTAGTGAACCATCCATCATCACCGACGAAAAACCGGAGCGGATTGCCGCCATGCACACTGCCGGCGACTGGCCATGATCCTGATGCATCACCACCGGAATGTGCGGATACGATTCGACCGCGGCTTCGATCAGATGCCGCAGAAAGGCTTCGCCCGCATAGCGGCGCGCACCTGCCGATGCCTGCATGATCACCGGTGCATTGACCTGGTCTGCTGCCGCCATGATCGCCTGCACCTGTTCGAGATTGTTCACATTGAAAGCCGGCAGACCATAGCCATTTTCGGCCGCGTGATCGAGCAATTGACGCATGGATACGATAGGCATCTGCTTCTCCTTGTAGTTTGTGTTGTGTTCGTTGTTATTGTGCGCGCTGCATCAGAATGTCCACTGCCGGCAGCACTTTGCCTTCGAGGAATTCAAGGAACGCGCCGCCACCAGTCGAAATGTAGCCGACCTTGTCAGTGATGCCGTACTTGGCGATCGCCGCCAGCGTGTCGCCACCACCCGCGATTGAAAACGCTTTTGAATTCGCAATCGCCAGCGCCAGTGTTTTCGTGCCACCACCGAACTGATCGAATTCGAATACACCTACCGGACCATTCCAGACGATAGTGCCAGCCGCCGACAGCTTCTCCGCCAGCATCGCCGCCGTTTGGGGACCGATGTCGAGGATCATGTCATCATCCTCGATCTGCGACACATCCTTCACGCTGGCAGGTTCGCTTGCGGCAAAATTCTTTGCGCACACCACATCGACCGGAATCGGCACCGATGCGCCACGCTTGGCCATCATATCGATAATTGATTTGGCTTCTTCCAGCAGTTCCGGCTCTACCAACGATTTGCCGATCTTGTAACCGGAAGCCTGCAGGAAAGTGTTTGCAATGCCGCCGCCAACGATCAGATTATCGACCTTGTCTGCCAGCGATTTCAGGATAGTGAGCTTGGAGGAAACTTTCGAACCGCCGACAATCGCCACCAGCGGGTGTGCTGGATGATCGAGCGCCTTGCCCAGCGCATCAAGTTCCGCCGCCATCAGCGGCCCGGCGCAAGCGACGGCAGCAAATTTCGCCATGCCGTGCGTGGTCGCTTCCGCACGATGTGCAGTGCCGAACGCATCGTTCACGTACACATCGCACAATGCCGCCATTTTCTGCGCCAGATCGTCGCTGTTCTTTTTCTCGCCCTTGTTGACGCGGCAGTTTTCCAGCAGCACCACCTGACCCGGCGAGACCTCGACACCGTCGACCCAGTCGCGCTTGAGTTCGACCGGCAGGCCAAGCAGTTCCGATAGGCGGCCGACAATCGGTACCAGCGAATCTTCCGGCTTGAATTCACCTTCGGTCGGCCGTCCCAAGTGTGAAACCACCATCACTGCCGCGCCAGCCTTCAGCGCCAACTGGATCGCAGGAATGGAGGCGCGAATGCGGGTATCTTCGGTGATATTGCCAGCCACATCCAGCGGCACGTTCAGGTCGGAACGGATAAAGACGCGCTTGCCCTTGAGTTCGTTGCGTTCGGCCAAGTCGGTGAGACGGTTGAATTTGAGAGCGGCAGCCATGACGGAAAAAAGGTTGGTTGAAAAACCCCTTATTCTACCGCAGCCGGCAATGGCGAAAAACGCTTTTTGTGGCGCGCATGACAATCCTCAAACACTATCCCCCCCAACGAAATGATGAATTTTTACGCCCGCATGAAGGAATCCGTTAGAATCGTTTTTTTTAAAAATCGTTTTCTGGAGGCTGCATCATGGGAATGGCTAATCGCGACGGAAAAATCTGGAAGGATGGGCATCTGATCGAATGGCGCAACGCCACCGTTCATGTTCTGACGCATTCGCTGCACTATGGCATGAGCGTGTTCGAAGGCGTGCGCGCCTACAACACGGTGAATGGCACCGCAATTTTCCGTCTGAAAGAGCATACCCAGCGCCTGCTGAACTCGGCCAAGATTTTCCAGATGGCCGTACCGTACGACCTTGACACACTGATGGAAGCGCAAAAACAGGTTGTGCGCGAAAACCAGCTGGAATCCTGCTACATCCGCCCGATCATCTGGGTCGGTTCGCAAAAACTCGGCATCGGAGCCAAGGAAAACCAGATTCATACCGCGATCGCGGCGTGGCCTTGGGGCGCGTATCTCGGCGAGGAAGGGCTGGCAAAAGGCATCCGCGTGAAAACTTCGTCGTACACCCGCCACCATGTGAACGTGTCGATGGTGCGCGCAAAAGCCAGCGGCTACTACATCAACTCGATCCTGGCGAACCAGGAAGCGACGGCAGACGGCTACGATGAAGCTCTGTTGCTGGATACCGAAGGTTTCGTATCCGAAGGCTCGGGCGAAAACGTGTTCATCGTCAACAAGGGCAAGATTTTCACGCCGGATTTGGCAAGCTGCCTCGACGGAATCACCCGCGATTCGGTGCTGACGATGGCGCGCGACCTTGGCATTGAAGTGGTGGAAAAGCGCATCACGCGCGATGAAGTCTATTGCGCCGACGAAGCGTTCTTTACCGGCACTGCCGCCGAAATCACGCCGATCCGCGAACTGGACAAGCGACAGATAGGTGCTGGCGCACGCGGCCCAATCACAGAAAAACTGCAAACGCTGTTCTTCGATGTGGTTGCCGGCAAGGTGCCGAAGTACCAGCACTGGCTGACGCCGGTGAAATAAACACCGATTTTCCCGCAAAACAGCGCCCCTGGGGCGCTGTTTTTGTTTTCGTGCAATAGGCCCACCTTAAGACGCGCAACGCATCATCCTGAGGAGCGCTAGATTTTCCTGATCTGGAAAACCCACGCGCCACCTTTCGCCGCCAGCGCATCGGCAATTTTCATCAGGCTAGTGATCTCCGCCGGCAAATGCTGACGTAAAATGCCGACCAAATCAGTATGTCCATTCTAGTCAAAGCCATTTTCTTGCGATGAAACCCAAACGCGTCGTGCTCGACACCAACGTCTGCCTCGATCTGTTCGTTTTCCACGACCCGCGCTGGACGGCACTGCTGGCTGCATTGCGTGCCGGCGAAATCGAAGCCGTCACCAATGAGCATTGCCGCAATGAATGGCTGCGCGTGCTGGATTATCAGAGCCTGCCGCTGAACGACGAATCAAAACTCCGCGCCGCAACTGAGTTCGACGCACTGATCGCCTGCATCGAACCAGTGCAAAAGGCAACGCCTCTACCGCTATGCACCGATTCGGACGACCAGAAATTCCTTGAACTGGCGCGCGATGCCGACGCTGCATTGCTGGTAACGAAAGACAAGGCGCTTCTGAAACTGGCACGCAAAACGGCGCGTGCCGGCATGTTTGCCATCATCCGCCCTGAAACGTGGCCAGCCGCAACGCCCCTGCCTGCGATCCGGACAGTGGGTGCATGAACCAATTCCATGCCAATCCGCCGAATGGATTGAGCCCCTTAGGTAATACGGCACCCAGTATATTTGAGTCTTGCCGCCTTCATCAAACGACATAAATCAATCCGCAGCAATAAAAAATCCATTTTTGCGTTTTTGCGATTTTTCCGCGGTAGAATTTTCGTAAGAGCGTATGCTCCATTCCATGCTGCATATCCACTCGGGGGGGAAACATGGCAAGCATCAAGGGATCGAAAACTGAAGCCAATCTGAAAGCGGCATTCGCCGCCGAAGCGCAGGCGAACCGCCTGTACAAATACTTTGCCAGCAAGGCCGATATCGAAGGACAGACGGATGTGGCCGCGCTGTTCCGCGCAATTGCGGACGGCAAGAACGGGCAGGCATTCGGCCACCTTAAATATCTCGAAGCGGTCGGCGAGCCGCTGACCGATCAGACCATAGGCTCGACCCGCAAGAACCTGCGAATTTCAGTCGATGGCGAATCGCGCCGATATGCAGACTTCTATCCGGAGATGGCACAGATCGCGCGCGACGAAGGGTTTACTGATATAGCAGACTGGTTTGAATTGCTGTCAAAAGCGGAACGCGCTCAAGCAAACCGCTTCCAGAAGGCGTTGGACTCTCTGGTTGATTGACGAACAGAATTAACGGAGGCAGACGAATCTGCCTCCATCACATGTCAGAAGCCTAGTTTTGGCAGCATGATCTGCCCGTCCGTGCTGTATTGATAATCACGGAAAATATGTTCCGCCGACAGCGGCTGGTAACTACCGTCGGGCAACTTGTTGGTCGTATCTTTCAGCCGGTAAGTATAGTGGCCGCAAGTCCAGACGTTGTAATTGCGCATGTAGGTGCACAAGCAGGTCTTGTCTTTCACGAACACTTTTCTTTCGTCTGGCTGCAATTTCAGCTCTCGCTCGTAAGATGCGATGTAGGAGCATTTTCCATCTTCAAGCAGATAGCCGTAAGGTTCGCAGTTCGGACGAATACCGGAACAGGTTGCCGGCGAATTCTTCAACATCCGCATCGGATAGCCTGTTGGCGAAATCGTATTGACCTCAATGTCGTTCTCGCTCGCCTTGAAGAACTCTTGCTTGACATTCGCAGGCAGGCCGCACTCGTTCGCCACCGTGAAGCGGGTCGCGACCTGCACTGCCGACACGCCTCGTTCGAGGAAAGAAGCCGCATCCGAACCGGTAAAAATGCCACCAGCCGCAATGACAGGAATGGCCAAATTCTCGGCTTTCATGAACTGCAGCACTTCTTCCACAATGGTTGCCAAATCATATTTCGACCAGTCCTCGGCACCAAAACCAAGGTGACCGCCAGCCAGCGGCCCCTCAACCACGACAAAGTCTGGCAGACGGCTCAGTCGCGCATTCTTGCGCAGGAAAATTTGTAGCGCGCGCACCGATGAAACAATGATGCCAAGCTTCGCGTCACGAAAACGCGGATGTTCCTCGATCAGCTTGAACGATCCCTGATGCAAGCCGGCACTCAGCGTGATGCCATCGATGCCTGCATCAAGCGCCGCTGTCAGACGCGCGCGCAATGTTTCCTTGGGCGCATTCATCGTCAGCTTTTCCATGCAGTTGGTGAAAACCATGCCTTCGCCACGCTTGGCTTCCATCACTGCCTTTACCTGGCGACGAGTGGCATCTGCAATCAGGTTCGGATCGAACACAATGCCCGACTTGTCAAAATTGCTGATATTGCTCCGGTACAGACGGGCTTTTTGCTTGGTATAGTCAGTACCAAAGAGTTTGTCCGACACATCCAATATCATCGCATCGGAAATCGTCCCGATGCCGCCCAGCCTCGCAGCTTCCAATGCAAGCTCAGCGGTCGAAATATCCACACCCATTCCGCCGATTACAATGGGAACCAGTTCCTTGTTGCCGAACTTAAGGCGGAAATCATCAACACGTTTCATTACTTTCCTTGGACTGCCGTCAAACCTTTGTTAACACGAAAAACCGAAAACGCTGGCATGACGCCGCGCTACCGGGAGACGAAATAAATCAAGCATTCTAACTCAAGCTGCGCGTTTTTTCGGCGTTCTGCTCGGCAAGAACACAATACAAGAACGAAAATGCGCGTTGGCGTAACTGTCTGTGCGACGATACCACGAAACCAGCCGTCGCGGGTTCGGGTGGATGCGCCGCTTTCAATGCGACATGATCACCGGTACGGTCATACCTGCCAGCACAGTGCGAGTCACGCCGCCCAGCAGCATCTGGCGGAAACGCGAATGGCCATATCCGCCCATCACCAGCAAATCGGACGACAATTCATCCGCCAGCGCCAGCAAGGCACTACCAACATCCTGACTCGTCTGATGCTGCAAGACCTCGATGTTGACACCATGCCGTGCTAGATATAGTGCCACGTCGTCGCCCGGACGATCGCCATGCTCCGCCCTTCTTGAATCAGCATTGAATACCGCCAGTTGCACCAGGTTCGCCTGCCGCAGAAGTGGAATCGCATCGGTAACTGCGCGGGTCGCGCCACGGCTGGCATCCCAGGAAATCAGCGCCCGCTCACCGAAATGGGAAAATTCGCCCTTGCTCGGAATGACCAGCACCGGCCGCCCCGCATGCAACACCATATACTCCGGAAAATCCGGCGCCACTGATGGCGTTGGTTCGTCCAGATCAGTCTGACCAATCACCACCAAATCGCAGTAACGCGCCTGCAGGCTCATACCCTCGCCGGCCTCGCCATCCACGACCCGCCCCTCGAATGATGCAATCCCAAGTTGCTGCACCTGTTTTTCAAAATTGGCCACAGCCCGTGCTGCTTTTTCGCGCAGGAATTCCAAGTGTTTTACTAGGTTCGGGTCCCTTTCGGAAGCGCTGCTGGACTGGAACGAATAGGTGGAGACGCCTATCATCGCCGCACCAACCAGATGCGCCCCCTCTGCGTTTGCGATTCCCGCAGCAATCCGGATCCGCTCCTTGCAACGCACGGTTTCATCCAGATGCACCAGTATGGTCTTGTACGGCATGACGCACTCCTTTTTCACTCGGCAGATGATGCATTATAGGGCGCGCAAAGAACGCTATGAAGCGTTCGGCAAACGCAAGTTGAGGCATGATAACGGCTTTTGAGAAATCGCAAGCACCACTCAAATGGCAAACGACGCCCCCCCTACCCGATGCTTACCACGCCTGACTAGACAACCGACAAGCCGCCCCTAAAAATACTACCGCAAGTATCCTGCGAGAGCCGCAGAATACGCGGCCCAAAGCACTGATTCCAACCTATACCCCACACAAACGGCAGAACCAATCAGACATTCTCAAGCCCGAATGCCTTGTGCAGCGCACGCACAGCCAGTTCCATGTATTTTTCATTGATCAGCACGGAAATCTTGATTTCGGAGGTGGAAATCATCTGAATGTTGATACCTTCGTCGAACAGCGTCTTGAACATCTTGGCAGCAATACCGACGTGGCTGCGCATACCGACACCGACGACCGAGACTTTCGATACCTGCGTGTCGCCGACGATGCTGGTCGCTCCGATCTGTTGCTTGACCGTGTTGTTGAGGATATCCATCGAACGCGCGTAATCACCACGCGGCACGGTGAAGGTGAAATCCGTCTTGCCATCGACCGACTGGTTCTGGATGATCATGTCGACTTCAATGTTCGCTTCGGCAATTGCTCCGAGGATCTGGAACGCAATGCCCGGCCGGTCGGGCACGCCAAGAACGGTGATCTTCGCTTCGTCGCGGCTGAAGGCAATGCCAGAAATAACTGCTTGTTCCATGTGGTTATCTTCCTCAAACGAAATCAGGGTACCAGACTTGGTTTCTTCTTCCAGCGACATCATCGGATCAGTCAACGATGACAGCACACGCGTCGGCACCTTATAGTTGCCGGCAAATTCGACCGAACGGATTTGCAGCACTTTTGAGCCGAGTGATGCCATTTCCAGCATTTCCTCGAACGTGATTTTCTTCAGGCGGCGCGCCTCGGACACAACGCGCGGGTCGGTCGTGTACACGCCATCGACGTCGGTATAAATCAGGCATTCGTCGGCCTTGACCGCTGCGGCCACCGCCACCGCCGACGTATCGGAACCGCCGCGCCCCAGTGTGGTGATATTGTTATTTTCGTCCACTCCCTGGAAACCGGCGATAATCACGATTTTGCCAGCAGCAAGATCAGCCTTGATCTTCGCATCATCGATCGACTGGATGCGCGCCTTGGTGAAGGCCGAATCGGTACGGATCGGCACCTGCCAGCCAGCATAGGCGACCGCCTGCTTGCCCAGCGCCTGCAGCGCCATCGACAGCAAACCAATCGATACCTGCTCGCCAGTCGAGGCGATCAAATCCAGCTCGCGCTGATCCGGCTGCGGCATGATTTCCCTTGCCAGAGCAATCAGTCGATTGGTTTCGCCCGACATCGCCGACGGCACCACGACCATCTGATAACCGGCATCGTGCCATTTGGCAACCCGTTTGGCGACATTCTTGATGCGTTCGGTCGAACCCATCGACGTACCGCCATATTTGTGGACAATCAAAGCCATAGGTAATGAATATTGGACAAAAAATTAGCCCTCAACTTTACATGCCACAATGCAAAATAACAAGTGGCCCGGCCGCAGGGGCTGCGATTATGATGTATGCCGTTCCCAGCGCAGCGAAATTCCTGCCGCAGCAACTGGGAAGCGGCAATCCTGACCGATGCCGGCAGCGAACAGCAGCGCCTCGCCCGCCCACACCAGTGGCAAGCGCTTGCGCTCCCAAGCCGGGATCGAGCGTTCCTGGTACAGTTTTTTCAGGCCTGCGCCCGGGCGGTTCAGCGCCGGCTTCAGTTTGCCGCCTCCACGGTGATATTCAATGCGCAGGCTCTGGCCGCGCAACCAGTCCGAATCGAGGCCGCCATCAACGGCGTCGAAATGCAGCGTACCACCAAAGGCAACAAACCGAATGCTCGCTTCGCCCGCCCAATGAAAGCTGGCAGACGCCGCCTCCGGCGCACCATCGTCGATCGTCGTCAGCATGATGCGGCTGCGGTAGCGCCGCAGTTGCCACCCCTCCAGCCTGACGCAGACTTGCGCATCGTCACGTGCATCGAACAGCTGCAAGCGCGCTTCACGCAGCCAAGCGCTCGACGGCATGCGCACTCCATTCACCATCAGCCAGTGGCGCAACAGATTATCGGCCCGCTCACGGCTCAGGCCTCGCATGCGTCTGACATCAAGCCCGCCTGCGTCCATGCACGCGACCAAATCCTGCGCCGCCAGTTCATCCAGCATGCGCTGCCCCGCCTGCGCATGCTGCGCACTGCGAACAATGCATTCGCGAAAAGCCGGGAAATGCGCTTGCAACAGCGGCCAGATTGCATTCCGCAGCGCATTGCGTGGATGGCGCGTATCGAGATTCGATTCATCCTCGACATGCGCAATGCCGCAGACTACGACCCAGTCGCGCAACATGGTTCGCGGCACATCGAGCAGAGGCCGTGCCAGCAGCGTCTGTTCATCGCCAAGCAAATCCGGCGCATCACCCGCCTCTGCCATGCCGGACATTCCCGCCATCCCCGCGCCGCGCAGCATTTGCAGCAGCACGGTTTCAGCCTGATCATCCTGATGATGCGCGGTCAGCAACAATGGTACGCGGTGCGCGCGGCACAGTTCGCCCAGCGCCGCATAGCGCGCGGTGCGCGCGGCCGCTTCCAGCCCGCGCCCATCATCCACCGCCACCAGCACCCGGCGGGCATCAAAACCGACGCCCATGCGCACGCATTCACTGTCGCAATGCGCGAGCCAGGCATCGGCGTGCGGGCTGAGCCCGTGATGGATGTGAAATGCCAGCAAACGGATGCCGCGCCGCGCCGCAAATTCATGCGCCAGATGCAGCAATACCGACGAATCAAGCCCGCCACTGTAGGCCACCGCAAGTGGCGGCAACGGATTGGTCGCAGAAACAAAAACGCGCGCCAGAATGCGATCCAGCGCGCGTTCGAAAATTGCAGCTACCGATTCAATGTGGTGCATTCGCGATGCCATCTCCCGATTGCGGTGATGTGAACGTTTCGATCACGTCACCGCTGGCCGCACTCAGGGCTGAATCTCCTTGTACTGGCCGTATTGCATGATTTTTTCCATCCGCGCCTTCAGCAGATCCGCCGTTTTCACCCCCTGGAACTGACGCAGCGTATCCGCCAGTGCGCGCTTGAGCATCACCGCCATCTGCTTCGGATCGCGGTGCGCGCCGCCGAGCGGTTCGTTCACGATTTTGTCGATCAACCCCATCGCCTTCAACCGGTGCGCGGTCAAGCCCAGCGCATCGGCGGCGTCTGAAGCGCGCTCGGCCGATTTCCACAGGATCGACGCGCAACCCTCGGGCGAAATCACCGAATAGACTGAATATTGCAGCATCAAGATCGCATCGCCAACCGCAATCGCGAGCGCGCCACCGGAACCGCCTTCGCCGATGATGGTCGTGATCACCGGCACTTTCAGCTCGGTCATTGCAAACAGGTTGTAGCCAATCGCTTCCGACTGGCCTCGCTCCTCGGCATCAATGCCCGGGAATGCGCCTGGCGTATCGACAAAGGTGAAAATTGGCAGGTTGAATTTCTCTGCCAATCGCATCATGCGCAACGCCTTGCGGTAGCCTTCCGGCCGCGGCATGCCGAAATTGCGGTAGCCGCGTTCCTTCGTATCGCGCCCCTTCTGATGGCCAATCACCATACAGGCCTGACCGTTGAAACGCGCCAGACCACCAACGATCGCCTTGTCGTCGGCGAAATGGCGATCCCCGTGCAGCTCATGAAAATCGGTGAAGATTTCGCGGACGTAATCGAGCGTGTACGGACGCTGCGGATGGCGCGCAATCTGCGACACCTGCCACGGCGTCAGCTTTGAATAGATATCCTTGGTAAGCTGCTGGCTCTTCTTTGCCAGCCGCTCGATTTCTTCCGAAATATCGACTGCCGAATCATCCTGCACGAAACGCAGCTCCTCGATTTTCGAATCGAGTTCCGCGATCGGTTGCTCAAATTGGAGAAAAGTCGTCTTGCCCACCGTATTTCCTTTCGTTGCAGCCTTGCGGCGCCAAATCAGTATTCTACCGGAACAGGGTCGAGGCTGCGCCACAGGTACCATGTACCGACCGTGCGCCACGGTTCCCAGTTGGCAGCCACTTCTCGCGCGTCGCTGCGCGATACCGGCTCGCCGGAGAAATAACAGAGGCTGATGCCCTTGAGCAGCCCGAGGTCGTCGAGCGGCAGAACATTCGGCCGGAGCAGATTAAATATCAAAAACATCTCCGCTGTCCAGCGCCCGATGCCGCGAATGCCTGTCAGTTCGGCAATCACTTCCTCATCCGGCATGTCCGCCCACTTGGCGACATGAATGCGCCTCTCGGCGAAATGACTGGACAGGTCGAGCAAATATTCAGCCTTGCGCTTCGACAAGCCGCACCCGGCCAACCCTTCCTGTCCGGCTTTCAGCACGTTCGCCGGCGCACATTTCGTGCACGCCTGCAAAAACCGTTGCCACACAGCCTCCGCCGCCTTGACCGAAATCTGCTGACCGACAATTGAACGCGCCAGCGTCATGAACGGATCGTTTCGTCCAGTCAATTGCAAGTCACCATACTGGGGAATCAGTTTTTTCATCACGCGATCGCGCTTCATCAGTTCGGCCTTCGCCTGCTCCCAGTACGGCGGAGACAACAGTTCGCCTGAATTAGCGAGCGTGGTCATGCGCGCCGCCATTCGGTCACGTTGCCCGGCTTGTCTTCCAGCACGATGCCCTGTGCCAGCAATTCGGCACGGATGCGGTCAGCTTCGGCAAAATTCTTCGCCTTTTTGGCCGCTATGCGCGCATCGATCTGCGCCAGAACCGCCACTTCGTCGATCTCTCCGTCGCCTTGCAAAAATTGCTGCGGCGAGCGTTGCAGCAAGCCGATCACACCGGCCAGCGCCTTCAGTTGCCCCGCCAGCCGCGCCGATTTGCTGCGATTGACCTCGGTCGCCAGCTCGAACAGCACCGAAATAGCCAGCGGTGTGTTGAAATCGTCGTTCATCGCCTCCGCAAATCGCGCCGCATGCGCTTCGTTCCAGTCCAGAGGCAAATCGTCCGCCGGCGTTTCCTTAAGCGCCGTGTACAAACGGGTCAGTGCGCCACGCGCATCATCCAAATGAGCATCCGAATAATTCAATGGGCTGCGGTAATGCGCGCGGATGATGAAAAAGCGCACAACTTCGGGGTCGTATTTATCCAGCACTTCGCGAATGGTAAAAAAATTGCCGAGCGACTTCGACATCTTTTCATCATCGACGCGCACGAAACCGTTGTGCATCCAGTAATTGACAAAGGTGTGACGGCAAGCGCCTTCGGATTGCGCGATTTCATTCTCATGGTGCGGAAACTGCAAATCTGCGCCGCCGCCATGAATATCGAACCGTTCGCCCAGAAGCGCGCTCGACATGGCCGAGCATTCGATATGCCAGCCTGGACGACCACTACCCCACTTCGATTGCCATTTGACTTCTTCCGGCTCTGTTTCCTTCGACGCTTTCCACAGTACAAAATCGAGCGGGTCGCGCTTGCCGGTATTGACGTCCACGCGTTCGCCGGCGCGCAAATCATCCAGCGACTTGCCCGACAGCTTGCCGTAGCCCTGAAAATCGCGCACAGAGAAATTCACGTCGCCATCGGCTGCCTTGTATGCCAAGCCATTGGTTTCGAGTTTCTCGATAATACCCAACATCTGCGGTACAAATTCGGTCGCGCGCGGTTCGTGATCCGGCCGCAAGATACCAAGCGCTTCGGTATCTTCATGCATATAGCCAATGAAGCGTGATGTCAGCTGCGATATGGTTTCACCGTTTTCAACTGCGCGGGCAATGATCTTGTCGTCAATGTCGGTAATATTGCGCACGTAGGTCACATCGTAGCCGGACGCCTTCAGCCAGCGGTAGACGATATCGAACACCGTCATCATCCGTGCGTGCCCGACATGGCAATAGTCGTACACCGTCATGCCGCAAACATACATCCGCACTTTGCCTGGTTCAATCGGAGTGAAAGCCTGTTTGTCACGCGCCAGCGTGTTGTAAATCGTCAAGTCGCTCATGGATGATCAGAAAAAAAGGAACCTGCAGCAAAACGTCACCAGTGCATCGCCTTTAACGCGGAGACGATGGCAATTTTGCCGCAAACAATACAACAGCCGACTGCTATTTGCAGGGCTAATTTGATAGAATGAAAGCTTTAGCCGCGAAGTATAACATTTATGAACCTCGCTTCCTGTTTCTTCAGCCCCGCTTTTCAACGGTTCTGGCGTACCGCCAGCCGCTTTCTGGCAGCTGCATTTTGCGTCGTGCTGGTCCAGTTTTCTCCGTCGGCATCCGCTGATGAACTAGCAAATGCGCGCCAGTTCCTTGCCAGCGGAAAATTAAATGAAGCGCTGTCGATTGCCGACAGTTATCTGTCGAAACAGCCAAACGATGCGCACATGCTGTTTCTCAAGGGCTTGATCCTGACCGAACAGAACCAGAGCGCAAAAGCAATTGCGGTGTTCACCCGTCTGACCGAGCAATACCCTGCATTGCCGGAACCATACAACAACCTTGCCGTGCTGCACGCTGCCAGCGGACAGTTCGACAAGGCTCGCGCCGCACTGGAAGCCGCCATCCGCACCAATCCTTCGTATGCAACCGCGCATGAAAATCTTGGCGACATTTATGCCAAGCTGGCCAGCCAGGCTTACGACAAGGCATTGCAGATCAATGGCAACAATGCATCCACCAAAACCAAGCTGGCGATGCTGAACTCGCTGACGGGTGATTCGTCCGCCGCTTCCGCATCCAGACCATCGCGCCGCGCATCCGCATCTGCTGCTTCCGCAGCCGCGCCGTCCATTTCCAGGTCCGCGTCCGTTTCTAGGCCTGCTTCAGCGTCGAGGCCGGCATCAGTTTCAGTGGCGCAACCTGAACCAAAGCCTGCAGCACCATCGGCTCAGAAAAACAAGGAACCAGCTAGCCAGCCAGGTCAGGATGATGTGGCCAGGGCGCTCAATGACTGGGCTGCGGCCTGGAGTGCGAAGGACGTGAAGCGATATTTGAGCTATTACTCCAACGATTTCCATCTGCCGAAAGGCAAATCGCGCAAGGCCTGGGCGGATGAGCGCCAGTCGCGCATTGCCGGCAAAAGCAGTATCAGCGTGAAGATCGAATCGCCGCAAATCACGATTTCCGGCAACACCGCGACGGTCAAGTTCAGGCAAGCCTACAAAGCTGACAAGCTCGCTGTTTCGAGCCGGAAGACCATGGTGTTCGTCAAGGCAGGCGGCAAATGGAAAATCCAGCAGGAGTCGGCGGGTAACTGATGCGGCACTTCTATTCAGGCATGTGCCGCGCGGCTTCGCTCAGTGGCCGCAAATTGGTACTGGCGCTGGCACTGCTGTCGTTCGTTGGTGCAAGCATGACACCGATTGCAGTGCATGCAAAGGCCAAGCCCAAGACATCAGCCAAGAACAGGGCAGCCTCTGCCTCCACGCCCAAGACCAAGGCTAAAAAAGGCCGTTTCAAGCCAGTTGATGCAACCGCTGGCAATGGATCTCATCCGTCGGTGGATGCATTGCTGGCCGGCATCTACGCCAATCTAGAAGCTGGCCACCTGAAGGCGGCGACGGCGAAGGCGGATCGGCTGGTCGAGGCCTATCCGAAATTCTTCCCCGGCCACCTGATTCGCGGCGACCTGCTGTTGATGCATACACGGCCAGTCGCGACTGTGGGCGAAGCGCCGAACAAGAATGGCAACAAGCTGCCTGAATTGCGGGCAGAGATGATGCAGCGTCTGAAATCGCTGCGCTACGCCCCCGATCCAGATTTGTTCCCGCGTGCCTTCGTGCAATTGCGCGCCGAAAACAAATTCGCCATCATGGTCGATACCGCGCACTCCCGCCTCTATCTGTATCAGAACAAGGGCGGCAAGCTTGCGCTACTGAACCACTACTACATTTCTCACGGCAAGCTGGGCGTCAACAAATTGCGAGAAGGCGATCAGAAAACTCCGGTCGGCCTATACCGCATCACCGGCAAGATGCCTCGCTCCAGTCTGCCGGATTTCTACGGTGTCGGTGCGCTGCCGCTGAACTATCCGAACGAATGGGATCGGCTGCACAACCGCGGTGGTTCGGGAATCTGGCTGCACGGCATGCCTTCAGCCAGCTTCAGCCGGCCGCCGCAGGCATCTGACGGCTGTGTTGCGCTGACGAACCCGGACATGGACGTCCTGCTTTCGTCGCCGGACATCCGTACCGCACCAGTCATCATCAGCGACCAGGTGCAAATGGTCAATGCCGCTGTCGTGAACCGCGATCGCAAGGCCGCCCATCGGATGCTCGAACAATGGCGGCGCGATGCCCAGAACGGCGACGTGCAGGTGCTGGTGCGCAATTATTCGTCCAAATTCAAGTCAGGCACAGGCGAGGACCTGTCGGCATGGATGACCCGAAACTACACGCCGCCGCCAAGCGCGAACGCCACAGTCAAATTACGTGATCTGGCGCTGTTCCACTATCCAGGAGAAAACAACCTGATAGTGGCTATTTTCACGCAGGACATCCAGTCCGGGAAAAGCGTGAACTCGCTCCACCGCCGTCAATACTGGGCCAAAGAAGGCACGAAGTGGAAAATCGTGCATGAAACCAGACTTTAGGAGTAAGTGATGCCAAACCTGTTCCGACGTCTGACCGCACTCGTGTTCGGCCTTATTCTCGCAGGCGCAAACTGCCTGGCCATGGCGGCGGACAACCCGCGCGTGAAACTAAAAACTGGCATGGGCGAAATCGTGCTCGAACTGTATCCGTCCAAGGCGCCGAAAAGCGTGGCCAACTTTCTGCGATACGTGAAGGATGGTCATTACAACGGCACAGTCTTCCATCGCGTGATCGACAATTTCATGATCCAGGGCGGCGGCTTCGACCAGAGCGGGCGGCAAAAGGCAACGCGCGCGCCGATTGAAAATGAAGCAGCCAACGGCCTGAAGAACAGCGCCTACACTGTGGCGATGGCGCGCACAGCGGCGCCGCATTCGGCCTCGGCGCAATTCTTCATCAACGTCAAGGATAACGGGTTCCTCGATTACCCAGGCCAGGATGGCTGGGGCTATGCGGTCTTCGGCAAGGTCGTCAAAGGCGCCGACGTGGTCGATAAAATCAAGCGCGTCCCGACCAGCAGGCAGGATGTGCCGCTAACGCCGGTGGTCATTGAATCTGCGTCCGTCATCAAATAAACTATTGCAGTCAAACCAATCATTTCAATTTCACAACAAGGAAAATCATGGCTGTCCTCTTCACCACCAATCTCGGCAACATCAAGCTTGAACTGAACGCAGAAAAAGCGCCGAAGACTGTCGAAAACTTCCTCAACTATGTGCGTTCCGGCCACTATGACGGCACGATTTTCCATCGCGTGATTGACGGCTTCATGATCCAGGGTGGCGGCTTTGCTTCCGGCATGGCGCAAAAGCCGACTCAGGCACCGGTCGAAAACGAAGCGAAAAACGGCCTGCACAATGATGCCTACACGATTGCGATGGCACGCACGTCAGACCCGCATTCAGCCTCCGCGCAATTCTTCATCAACGTCAACGACAACCACTTCCTGAACTATCCGGGCCAGGATGGCTGGGGTTACTGCGTATTCGGCGAAGTGGTCGAGGGCACCGATGTAGTGGACAAGATCAAGGGCGTGAAAACCACCCGCGCTGGCATGCATGCCGACGTGCCGGTGGAAGACGTCGTGATCGAGAAAGCAGAAATCGTCTAATCCATTCCGCATGACCATGACAGGGATAACCCCGCAAGCGCAACCAGAAACGGTTGCGCTTTTCATTTCCGATCTGCACCTGCACCCGTCCTGCCCGAGAACGGCGCAAGCGTTTCACGCTTTCCTGCGCGGCCCGGCGCGCCGAACGCAGCAGTTGTTCCTGCTGGGCGACATCTTTGAATCCTGGGCGGGTGACGACGAACTAGCCACGTCGTGGAACCGCGAAATCTGCGATTCGATCCGTGCCGTCAGCGATGCTGGCGTGGAAATCGGCTGGATAGGCGGCAACCGTGATTTTCTGGTCGGCAAGAAATTTGCACGCGAAGCCGGATTCTCGCTGCTGCCCGACCCGCATCTGGTGACGCTGGCCCGCCAGCGCATCGTGCTCACGCACGGCGATGCGCTCTGCACCGACGATGTCGGCTACATGGCGTTCCGCGCCAAGGTGCGTAACACGCTGGCGCAGAAACTGTTCCTGGCGATGCCGCTGTCCAAACGCAAAAGCATCATCGAAGGCATGCGCAGCGACAGCGTGGCGGCGCAAAAAGCAAAGACCAGCGCCATTATGGACGTGAATGCCGGCGCGGTCGACGAACTGTTCGTGCAAACCGGGGCGGAAGTGATGATTCACGGCCACACGCACCGTCCGGCGCGGCACGATTTGGCCGAGGGCAAGCGCACGCGTCATGTGCTGACCGACTGGGACGCCGATTCCAAGCCTGAACGCGGCGGCTGGCTGGCGCTGTTTGCCGATGGCACGCTGCGGCGGTTCGACATCAAGGGCCGGATGGTCACCTGAACGCCTCTTTTCGCCTGTGCATTTGAACACCGTTTAATGTTTGCGCGGCACTGCGCCAGAAAAGACTGGGGTATACATCCAAAACACCCCACCAGGCCACAGTCTTTCTGGCCGTTTTTAAATACTAGCGGGAGTATATTTCTTGGCTTTATTGAACAAAAACACCGTTTGAGTCAGTTATTTTAACTACCAGCGACAGGGCACGGAAATAAGGCTGCCAGCAACAGCACACTCAGCAACTATAGGCGTCAAGCCGGGCCAAATCGGCACCTTCATGCCTGAAATCGGTCAAGCCGCGCAACCGGACGCGCCAGACTCCGCCCTACTCGGCCAGCTGCTTGCGGATTTCCTTAAGTTCGGCCAACCGCGCTGCATCGAGCTGCGGGTATTCCATCGGCAATGTCTTCAGCGTTTCGACGATGATTTCAGACACGATCAGCCGCGCATTTTCCTTGTCGTCCGCCGGCACGATGTACCACGGCGCCTCCTTCGTGCTGGTAGCGGCGATGCAATCCTCGTACGCCAGCATGTAATCGTCCCAGTGCTGGCGTTCCTCGATATCGGCCATCGAGAATTTCCAGTTCTTGTTCGGTTCGTCGATGCGCGCCAGAAAGCGCTTTCGCTGCTCTTCCTTCGACAGGTGCAGGAAAAATTTGATAATGCGCGTGCCGTTGCGGTGCAGATGCTGTTCCTGCTCGACTATCGAACGGTAGCGGTCGTGCCAGATGTTGCGCTTGTTCAGCAAGCCGTTGGGGATGCGCTGCGCGTGCAGGATTTCCGGATGCACGCGCACAATCAGCACTTCCTCGTAATACGAACGATTGAAAATGCCGATCCGGCCGCGCTCCGGCAGGCATTGCGACGTGCGCCACAGAAAATCGTGATCGAGGTCGGCTGCGCTCGGATGCTTGAAGCTATACACCTGGCAGCCCTGCGGGTTCACGCCCGACATCACGTGCTGGATAACGCCATCCTTGCCGGCTGCATCCATCGCCTGAAACACCAGCAGCAGCGAATAGCGATCATCGGCATACAGCAGGCGTTGCAGCGAACTCAGTTCCTCGACCTGTGAAGCCAGCAGCTTGCGGTAGTCCGCCTTCGAGCCATAAAACGGCTCAACCAATGTCGGCCTGCTCTTCAGCCGCACTTTCTTGCCCGTCGCCGCGCGAAAAACCTTGAAATCGATGTTCATGCCGTCTCCCTTCGGCTGAGCGCCGTTACCCGTAGTCAAAAACGTCAATTCACCAGCTTGCTGAACTTCTCCAGATCGAACCGGATATCTTCAGGCAGTTTGTCATGCGCGATGCCGGCCTTTTCCAGCGCAGCAGTGAGAACCTTGATTTGCTGATCCTGCGCCGCGGCATGATTGATCAAGCCCTGCAATGCCTTGATCAGCGGGTCGTCCAGATCGGGCGTGATGCCATACGATGAAAACACGCGCGTGGCGGCATCGCTGCCGGCGTTCGCGTGTTCTTCCTTCAGGATGATGCGCGCCGGATTGCCGACCGCGGTCGCGCACGGCGGCACTTCTTTCAGCACCACCGCGTTGGAACCTATCTTGGCATTTTCACCAACGGTGAACGCACCCAGAACCTTGGCACCGGCGCCGATGATCACACCCGCCTCGAGCGTTGGATGGCGCTTTTTGCCTTTCGACAGCGACGTGCCGCCCAGCGTCACGCCTTGATAAATGGTGCAGTCGTCGCCGATTTCCGCCGTTTCGCCGATCACCACGCCAAAGCCATGATCGATGAACACCCGCCTGCCGATGACGGCGCCTGGGTGAATCTCAATGCCTGTCAGCACGCGCCCGATATGCGAGATAAAACGCCCAAGCCACTTCATGCCATGCGTCCAGCACCAGCGCGCAGCGCGATGGATCGCGATTGCCTGCAAACCGGGATAGCAAGTCAGAACTTCCCAAGCGGTTCGTGCCGCCGGGTCGCGCTTGATGATGCTGGCGATGTCTTCGCGAAGCTGGGGAAACATGGTAATGCCTGTGAAATCCGAAAATAAAGAGTCCTTTCGACGGCGCCTGCCATCGGAATGCTGGCGAGGATATCGCAGGTTTCGCGCGTCAGCCGCCGCATGCCCTCGCCTTCGGAACCCATCACCAATGCCACGCCGCCGGTGAAATCCGCTTCATACAGGCTTTTGTCGGCATCGTCAGTCGTGCCAATCACCCAGATGTCGCGTTCCTTCAAATCACGCAAGGTGCGTGCCAGATTGGTGACCGTGATGTACGGCACGGTATCGGCTGCGCCGCTGGCCACCTTGACCGCTGTCGCATTCAATCCGACCGCCTTGTCGCGCGGCGCAATCACCGCATGCGCGCCAGCACCGTCGGCCACGCGCAGGCAGGCACCGAGGTTGTGCGGATCGGTGATGCCATCGAGCACCAGCAACAATGGCGGGCCTTCGATCGCATCCAGCAGTTCATCGAGGTTGCGCGCCAGTGACAGCGGCGCCGCTTGCGCCACCACCCCCTGATGGCGGCGCGTGCCAACCATGTTGTTCAGCCGCGTATCATCTGCCTGAATCACGCGCACGCTGGCTGCTTTCGCTGCCTGCAGCAAATCCTGCATGCGCCGATCGGAACGCCCGGCATCAACATAAATTTCCTCGACCGACGACGCTTCATGGCGCAGACGGGAAGTCACGGCATGGAAGCCGAAAATCAGTTTGCTTTTCATTTGTGCTTTTTCTTTTTTGATGGTCTGGCAGACCGCTGATCCGCCACTTTTGCTGTTGCTTTCCCGGCGCGCTGCCTGCCGCCCCCCTTGCCAGACTGCCTAAACGCTTCCTTCGGCGTTTCAATCTGAGTGGTTCTGGCGCGCGACGGCGTTTTCTCGTACAACACTTCGCCGCGCGGCTTTCCCTTGCGGCCACTGACGCCCGGCTCCTCGACCAGCCGCAAATCGATACGGCGCGCATCTAGGTCGACCCGACTGACCTGCACCGTCACGCGGTCGGTCAGTCGGAAACGCTTGCCGGTGCGTTCGCCGCGCAACTCATGCCGTGCTTCATCGTACTGGAAATAATCGCCGCCCAGCTCACTGATGTGCACCATCCCTTCGATGAACATTTCATCGAGCTGCACGAAAATGCCAAACGTGGTCACGGCGGACACCGTGCCAGTGAAATGCTCGCCCAGTTTATCGCGGATGAAATAGCACTTCAGCCATGCCTCGACATCACGCGAAGCCTCGTCGGCACGGCGCTCGTTGGCCGAGCAATGGATGCCAAGCGCATCCCAGATGGTTATTTCCGATTCCGGCTTCGCCTTGCCTTCGGCCTTGTCCTTCAACTGCTGCTTCTTCACCTGCGGCGACACCATCGTGTTCAGCGTGCTGGTTTCGATGCCCTTCGGCTCGTAACGCTTGCCCTGCAAAATCGCCTTTATTGCGCGGTGCGTCAGCAAATCCGGATAGCGGCGGATCGGGCTGGTGAAATGGGTGTACGCCTCATACGCCAGACCAAAGTGGCCGATATTGTCCGGGCTGTATACCGCCTGCTGCATCGAACGCAGCATCATCGTCTGAATCAGCACCGAATCCGGCCGCTCCTGCACCTTGCCCATCAATTCAGCGTAATCCGACGGCGCCGGGTTGTCGCCACCTCCCAAGGTCAATCCCGCTTGCTTCAGAAACGATTTCAATTGCGTCAGCCGCTCGACCGTCGGCCCGGCATGGATGCGGAAAGTTCCCGGCTGCGAATGGCGCTGCAACAAGTCGGCCGCGCACACGTTCGCCGCCAG
>JAGSYW010000097.1 GCA_018262475.1 Burkholderiaceae bacterium
GCCGGAATTGGCTTTCTGGACGGCGTCCATTGCCAGTGCGCGGATCGCATTGGCCATTTTCGAGGTTGGGAGCGTAGTAGTCATAGAGGTCTGTCCGGATAACGGTGAGTGAACGGTTTTCCTCACGGTCATGCTGTTGCAAGACCGGCATTTTACACCAGAGCGGAGGCTTCTGACGCTAAAATCGGGGAAGCACGCATAGCGGTTTTTCTGCTAAGCAATGCAAAATTCCATTATTCAACCAGATTCGCGCAGGCTGCAATCTGACAATCCTCAACCCGATACGCAAGGATTTGCCCCGATGCCACGCTTTTATTGCACACAGCCGCTTGTCACCGGCGCCACCGTTTCGCTGCCGTCCGAGACCGTGCGCCATCTGCAGGTGTTGCGCCTGGCAGACGGCGAGGGAATCACGCTGTTCGACGGCAGCGGCGGCGAATACGCAGCCACGCTTACCGGCATCGACAAGAAGCGGGCCAGCGCCGTGATCGGCGCGCATTCGCCGCGCGAGGCGGAGCTGCCGTTTGCGCTGACGCTGGCGCAGGCGCTGCCCGAAGGGGCGAAGATGGACTGGATCGTGGAAAAGGCGGTCGAACTTGGGGTGGCCGTGATTCAGCCGCTGGCAGCGCAGCGGTCGGTGGTCAAGCTGTCCGGTGAGCGCGCGCAAAAGCGGCACGAGCATTGGCAAGCAATCATTGAGGCGGCTTGCGAACAGTGCGTGCGCAACCGGCTGGCGCGACTGGAGCCGCTGGCCGAATTTTTCCGCTGGATTGCCGCGCCAACCGACCAGCCGCGCATCCTGTTTTCGCCGCGCGCCACGCAAACGCTCACTGCCTGGGCGAGAGAACGCCCGCCGCAGGCGGTGACGCTGGTCATTGGTCCGGAAGGCGGTTTTTCGCCGGATGAAGAGACGGCGGCGCTGGCGGGAGGCGCGACACTGCTCTCGCTGGGCGAGCGTGTGCTCCGTACCGAAACGGCGGGCATGGCTGCTGCTGCTGCGCTGGCGGCGTTGTGGGATAGGCGTTAATGCTCAAGGCGAAGCGGTTCTTTCATTTTTTCTTTCACATACCCGGTACAGTAATTTTTTGAGGCCAATGTTTCTCTTGCGCAAAGACGGTATTTTTTGACATACTCCCTGTTGATGCTGTTTGGGGGGCTGTTTTGACGTTGTCGCCCTTCAATTCGCAGCAACGGTGACCGTAATATAATATATTGCTGTATGGCAATACGCCGGCCAGCCGGCGGATAAGGCTTTCGCTGAAAGGTGTCATCATGCGCATCGATGAAATCATGACCAGGAAGGTGGTGACGGTCGAGATGGACGACCCGCTGTCTGTGGTCAAGGATATTTTCGACAATTCCAAATTCCATCACCTGCTTGTGATTGAGGAAGGCAAGCTGTTTGGCGTGGTGTCCGACCGCGATCTGCTCAAGGCCATCAGCCCGAATATCGGTACCTTGACCGAAACCTACAAGGATGCCGCGACGCTGAACAAGCGGGTGCACCAGATCATGAGCCGGAAGCCGATTACTCTGACAGAAGAGGCCAGTGTGCGCGATGCGGTCGCCGTTTTCAACCAGCACAAAATTTCGTGCATTCCCATTGTGAACAAGGATTTCCGTCCGGTCGGCATCGTTAGCTGGCGCGACATCATGCGGCACATGTGCGGTCGCTGATCCCGCAGGCATGTGAAACGGCTAGAATGGCTGTTCCAGATGTCTTGAAGGGAGTTATCATGCTCAACAAACAAGAGGTTCTTGCCGCGTTCGAGTTCCGCCATGCGTGCAAGCAGTTCGACTCGGCCAAAGCCATTAGTGCAGATGATTTTCAGCTCATTCTCGAGGCTGGCCGCCTGTCGCCGAGCTCTTTCGGTTTCGAGCCGTGGCGCTTCGTCGTAATCCAGAATACTGCGTTGCGAGAAAAGCTCAAGCAAACCGTCTGGGGGGCGCAAAACAGTTTGCCGACAGCCAGCCACTATCTGGCAATCCTGTGCCGCAAGGACGATATGCGTTTCGACTCGGCCTACATTGACCACTTCATGCGCGAAGTGCAGCATTTGCCCGAAGACAGCGTAGAACGCAAGCGCGAGCGCTACCGTATTTTTCAGGAGCGCGATCTCAAGCTGCTGGAAAGCCCGCGCGCGCTGTTCGACTGGGCGTGCAAGCAGGCGTACATCGCGCTGGGTAACATGATGACCACGGCGGCGTTGATCGGCATCGACTCATGCGCGATCGAGGGCTACGATTTGGCTACAACCGAGCAAATCCTGGCTGATGCCGGTGTACTCGATCGGGATAAATTCGGATTGGCGGTGATGGCTGCGTTTGGTTATCGCATCAATCCGCAGCCGCCCAAAACACGGCAAGCGGCCAAAGATGTGATAGTTTGGGTTGAATGATTGGGGAAAGGTGGGGTATGTATCAAAAATACCCCTCCGAACCACATTTTTGCTGGCTGTTCTTAAATACTATCCGGAGTATATTTTTGGGTCTTACTGACCGAAAACACATTTCAGTCAGTTATTTTTGCCGTCTTTAGCTCGCCCGCACTTTCAGCCGTTCCGTGATTTGTTCATTGCTAGTGGCGTACAGCTGATCGATGAATGCGACCGCGAAGCTGCCGGGGCGGTCACTGACTTCAATCGCCAGATCGCCGCACAGGCCGTAATAGCCGAACGCGGCGGCAGTTGCCTTGGCGGCGTCAGAGCGGTCGGTGGCGCAGAATGCGCCCACGACTGCCGACAGGCCGCAGCCGCTACCGGTGACTTTGGTCATCAGCGGCTGGCCGTTACCGACGCGGAACACGCGCTGGCCATCGGTGATGCAGTCTTCCGGGCCTGAAATGGCAATCACGCATTTCATTTCCTGCGCCATTGCTTGTGCTACGTCGACCATCTCGTCCGCCAGTTCCAGCGAGGAATCGACACCCTTGGTCTTGATGTTGGCCGACCGCAGCGAAAGGATTTCCGAAGCATTGCCGCGCAGTACCGTGATCTGGCATTCGCGCATGATGGTGTTGACCGCGTCGGTGCGCAGTCGCGTGGCGCCAGCGCCGACGGGGTCAAGGATTACCGGCACGCCTTTTTTGTTGGCCGCCTTGCCGGCGATGATCATCGCTTCAATCCAGTCCGGCTGCAACGTACCGATGTTCAGCACCAGTGCGCCGGCATACGACACCATTTCTTCCACTTCGTCGCGGCAGTGCGCCATCACCGGCGATGCGCCGAGCGCGAGCAAAATATTGGCCGAACTGTTCATCACGACGTAATTGGTGATGTTGTGAATTAACGGCGCGGTCTGGCGGATCGAGCTTAATGCTTCGATGGTGTAGGTGGCGATGCTGGCGTTGGTCATAACGGGAGTCGATCAGGTTCAGGCTTCGCGGTGGCTGCAGTTTTCCTTGTTGCAGCGGCAATACAGCGCGAGCGAATGGTTGACGATTTCAAAGCCGCGCTCCTGCGCAATCTTCTTTTGCCGTTTCTCTATTTCCTTGTCGTGGAATTCCTCGACCCAGCCGCAGTCGAGGCAGACCAGATGGTCGTGGTGCTCGCCTTCATTCAGCTCGAAAATCGCCTTGCCGGTTTCGAAATTGTTGCGCATGAGCAGGCCGGCCTGCTCGAATTGCGTCAGCACGCGATAAACCGTCGCCAGGCCGACTTCCATGTTGTCAGCCAGTAAAATCTTGTACACGTCTTCCGCTGCCAGATGGCGCGTCGGGCTGCTCTTGAAAATATCGAGGATTTTCAGGCGCGGCACGGTGGCTTTCAGGCCGCTGGCTTTGAGGTTGGCCGGTTTGTCGCTCATATCTTTCTGTGTGCTCGGGTATTTGTGATGACTTGCGGTGATCTGCTTTATCATATAGGGTTTTGGCACTCTTGCCCAATTTAACCTCTGAAACCCATATGGTCATGCAAAAGTTGCTTTCTTCCTGCGGTCGTGCTCCGGCGCTTGGCAGCGCGCTGTTTCTGGTACTGGCGTTGACGGCGTGCGCGTCGAAGAACCCGCTGATCGACGATGCACCGGGGACCAAGGCTGCCGCCACGGCTTCCTCGACCGCGGCGGCTGTGGCGCCATCCGCTGATGTTAAGCCGGCAGAGGTTGAGCCTAAGGCCGAAACGAAACCTGCAGCGCCTGCGCAGCCGGCTGCGTCGCCCGCATCTAAGCCTGCAACCGTTTCGCCGGCTGCAGCCAGCGGCGCCAAGCCGGCCACGGTGACCGCAGCCATCCCCTCGCTGGATAAACACGCGCCAAGCGGCATGCAGCGTGTAGTCAGCCTTTTCCGGCCTTACCGGACAGATATCCAGCAGGGCAATTTCGTGTCACAGGAAATGCTGATGCAGTTGCGCGAAGGCATGACGAAGGAACAGGTGCGCTTTCTGCTTGGTTCGCCTCTGTTGAATGACATGTTCCACGAATGGCGCTGGGATTACCTGTTCCGGCTGCAAAAACCGGATGGCCGGTTGACTTCGAATCGCGTGACCGTGTTCTTCAAGGAAAACCGCGTCATTCGCTTTGAGAACAGCGAGTTGCCGAACGAAGTGGATTACATCAAGCGCATCGTTAATCCGGACGCCCAGCCCAAGGCTGCGCCAGCAAAATCCGAAGCGAAACCGGATGGGAAAGCAGAGGCCAAGCCCGACGCAAAACCGGAGGTGAAGTCGGATGTCAGCAACGATAAACAACCCGAAAAGAAATAAAACCATCAAATGAACCGAATGAAAATCGCCGTTGTCGGCGCCAGCGGCCGCATGGGCCGGATGTTGATTGAAGCCATCGTCAATGCAGACGATGCCGTGCTGACCGGCGCAGTCGATCTGCCGTCGTCGCCGAATATCGGCGCGGATGCATCGCAATTCCTCGGCAAGCCATGCGGGGTGAGGATTGAAAGCGATTTGGCCAGAGGCTTGGCCGGGGCTGAATACCTGATCGATTTCACCCGACCGGAAGGCACGCTCAAGCATCTGGAATACTGTGCCGCGCACGGTATCAAGGTCATCGTCGGCACCACCGGTTTCGACGATGCCGGCAAGATGGCAATTGCCGAGGCGGCGAAAAAGACTGCGGTGGTGTTCGCGCCGAACATGAGCGTGGGGGTGAACGTCACGATGAAACTGCTGGAAATGGCAGCCAAGAGCTTTGCCACCGGCTACGACATCGAAATCATCGAGGCGCATCACCGGCACAAGATCGATGCGCCGTCCGGCACCGCGCTGAAGATGGGCGAAGTGATTGCCGATGCGCTTGGTCGCGATCTGAAGGAATGCGCAGTGTATGCGCGTGAAGGCGTGACCGGCGAGCGCGATCCGTCGTCGATCGGATTTGCCACCATCCGCGGCGGCGATATCGTGGGCGACCATACGGTGCTGTTTGCCGGCATCGGTGAACGGATCGAGATTTCACACAAATCATCCAGCCGCGTCAGCTACGCGATGGGCAGCCTGCGCGCAGCGCGCTTCCTGGCGGACAAGGTGACCGGCCTGTATGACATGCAGGAAGTGCTCGGCCTGCGCTAGCCGTTTCCTGCGCTACGGTGGCCGGATGAAACCCGCGGCCATCGTGGCGACGCTAGCGCTGCATCTGGCGGCGTTTGGCGCTTCGTGGCAATTCCTTGGCGTTCCGGCGCGAAACGATTTCCGCGCGCTGGAAGTGGTGCTGCTGTCCACCCCGGGCAGCGGACCGGCAGCATCACCGGCAGCGCCCGACGCCGCAAAATCAGCGGCACGCCAGCAAATGGCAGCGGTTGCCCCCGCCGCACAGCACGCCACAAACACCTCCAGCGCCACCGCTTTGCCTGGCGCTGGCATGGCGCGAGCTGGTGCGGTCGCGGCCGACGGCGGTGCTGACGATGGCGGCGGCAATGGTCGCGGCTCGGGTAACGGTGGCGCGGCGAATGCGTCCAGTGTGGCTGGCGGCAGCACGCCGGTATCGCTGCCGGCTGACTATCTGGTCAGCAACCGCAAGCCGGAATATCCGTTGCTGGCGCGGCAGAACGACGAGCAGGGTACGGTGGTGCTGCGCGTGCTGGTGACCGAGGATGGCCGCGCCGGCAAGGTACAGCTTGCGCAGTCGAGCGGCTATCCGCTCTTGGACCAATCGGCACAGTCGGCTGTGCAATTCTGGCGCTTTCGCCCGGCCACGCGCAACAGCCAGCCGGTGGCGGAGTGGTATCGGCTCGCCATTCCGTTTAAACTACACTCTTGAACTCGTCAGACTAACATCATGAATCCTGCAACCACCACTTCCGGATTGGCGCACTACTGGGCGCAAGGCGATGCCATCAGTCATGCCGTGGCTTACGTGCTGCTGGCGATGTCGATTGCCAGTTGGTACTACATCATTTCAAAAGCCTGGAGCGCGTGGCGCATCCGCAAGAGCGCGCATGCGCTTGAAGGCTTCTGGCAGGCGAGCGATTTGCCGGATGCGATTGCGGTGCTGCAGGCAGCCGACAGCGAACGGGTTTACGCGCCTCTGGCGGCGCACGCAGCCGAGGCCGCCAGCCTGCGCTCGCAGGGAGGGGGCAGCCTGAATGCCGCCACCGATCCAGGCGAACTGCTCACGCGCACGCTGCGGCAGGAAATCAACCGCGTGTCGGCGCGACTGGAAAGCGGGTTGACACTGCTGGCTTCGGTTGGCTCGACTGCGCCGTTCATCGGCCTGTTTGGCACCGTCTGGGGCATTTACCATGCGCTGGCGGCGGTATCCGCTTCCGGCACGGTGCAGATCGACAAGGTGGCCGGGCCGGTGGGCGAGGCGCTGATCATGACCGGTCTGGGCTTGCTGGTTGCGATTCCGGCGGTGCTGGCGTACAACGCGTTCACCCGCGTTAATCGCCTGACGCTGGCGGAGCTGGACGGCTTCGCTTATGACCTGCACGCGTACCTGACCACCGGCGCGCGCGTCGGCCAGTAACGGGCATTGGGGGCGGATATGGGATTCGGCAGCTTCAACGACGACGGGCCGCACAAGCCGATGGCGGACATCAACGTCACGCCGATGGTGGACGTGATGCTGGTGTTGCTGGTGATTTTCATCATCACCGCGCCGCTGTTCACGCACGCGGTTAAGCTCGACTTGCCGCAGGCGCAGTCCGCGCCGGCGCCGGAAAAGCCGGAAACGATTGCGCTTTCGATCGACGGCCAGGGACGCATATTCTGGAACAACGATGAAATGGCGTTCGCCGAATTGCAGCAACGGATTGTGACGGCATCGCAACAGCGGCCGTTGCCGGCGTTGCATCTGCGCGCCGACAAGGAAACCCGCTACGACGTGATCGCGAAAGTGATGGCGGCGGCGCAGCAGGGCGGGCTGACGAAGATCGCATTCGTGACCGAATCCGACAAAAACCCGGGCGCATCGGGCAAATGATGTCGTGTTGATGCGGTTGGGTGTCTGAGTAATACTGATGGGAGTATTTTCAAACTGCCGCAGAAGTTGTGGTGCGGTGCAGTGGTTTCGGTATATACCCTGCCGATTCACCGAAAAATTCGGTTTGCGGGTGACGATATGGTCGCCGCCATAATGCGCGCGCGGGCGATTTTCTGGCCTCCCAAACCGGTATAATGCATAGTTTGAACCTATCTCTGATGTTTCATCCGCCATGCAAGAAAAATACAGCCCTGCCGAGGTCGAGAAATCGGCGCAAGACCACTGGAAAGCGATCGACGCCTACCGCGCGGTCGAGAACGATCCGCGCTTCCCGAAAGGCAAGTTCTACGCCTGTTCGATGCTGCCGTATCCGTCCGGACGTCTGCACATGGGCCATGTGCGCAACTACACCATCAACGACGTGATGGACCGCTATCTGCGGATGAACGGCTACAACGTGCTGATGCCGATGGGCTGGGATGCGTTCGGCATGCCGGCGGAAAACGCGGCGATGGCGAACAA
>JAGSYW010000098.1 GCA_018262475.1 Burkholderiaceae bacterium
GCTGGCAGCAGGCGCGGATACCGTAATGATGGGCAGCATGTTCGCAGGCACTGATGAAGCGCCAGGCGAAGTGATCCTGTTCCAGGGTCGCAGCTACAAATCGTATCGCGGCATGGGCAGCCTGGGTGCAATGACCGAAGGTTCGGCCGACCGCTATTTCCAGGATTCGTCTTCCGCTTCCGAAAAACTGGTGCCAGAAGGCATCGAAGGCCGCGTGCCGTACAAGGGCAGCATCGTGCCGATTCTGTTCCAACTCACCGGCGGCGTGCGTTCCTCGCTCGGCTACTGCGGCTGCGCCACCATCGCCGAACTGCAGCAGCGGGCGGAATTCGTTGAAATCAGTTCGGCCGGGATGCGTGAATCGCATGTACATGACGTGCAGATCACGAAGGAAGCACCGAACTACCGCGCCGAATGACGCGGTAACCGGCACGGTAGGCGGATTTCTCTAGCTTTTCCAGGCGGGCGACATGGAGCAAGTCAGACAGTCAGAAATGAACATTTCGAGTGTGCCTTCTGCCACCGAGGCAGGATTGATTCCGTTGGATGCACAGCAGGTTCAGCGGATCAGGCGCATCGGCAAACGTCTGCTGCGCGTTGCCAATTGTCTGATTGCGCTAACCGAGGATGCGGACAAACCTGCTGAAGGCGAAAAATCGATGGAGTCGATCGAAGCGCAGTTCTCGAACAGCGTGCCGATCTCCGGCATTCCGGTCTATGTGCCGGATACGCGCTCCGATCGCTTCCTGTCCACGCATCGACAAGTAGTCGGTGCGCCGTACATCCGCTTCTTTGCCTCGTATCCGATACGCAACGCTGAAAATGCGGTCATCGGCAACGTCCGCCTGATCGACTATTCGCCGCGCGTATTGAGCGACGAGGAAAAGCAATCGATGTCCGACATTGCCGTGCTGGTCGAACGTGAATTCCAACTCAGCGCAACCAACGCGTCGCGCATGGAATTGATGAAGAAGAACTGGAACCTGCGGCGCGAATCGATGATCGATCCGCTGGTCGGCACCTGGAACCGCACCGCCATCACGCGCCTGCTGAAGCAGGAAATCGAACAATGCCGGAAAGATGAAAAACCGGTTTCGGTCGTGCTTGCTGACGTGGATGCGTTCAAGAAAATCAATGAAGCGCACGGCCGTGGCGTCGGCGACCTCATCCTGCAAAAACTTGCCAGCCGTCTGCGTTCCTGCATCCGCCCGCATGATACGCTGGGCCGCTATGAAGGTGGCAAGTTCATGATCATTCTGCCAGGCGCTGACCATATAGTCGCAAAGCTGGTGGCGGAACGACTGAACAACGCCATCAGAACCACCCCGGAAAAAGCCGGTGAAACGACGGTTTCGCTCACCATCTGCTCCGGCACTGTATCCAGCGACAAATTCCCCAGCGCCGGCGTCGATGAACTGATTTCGCGCGCCAACGCCGCGTTGTCGTCAGCCCAGAAAATGGGACACAACAGTATCGCCCAGGCGGTTCCGCCTGCTGCCTGAACATTAGCCCTAAACCCGCAAAGCGCACCACCCATGCATGCAAAAATTCTGATTCTCGATTTCGGCTCCCAAGTTACCCAACTGATCGCACGTCGGGTGCGCGAGGCTGGCGTGTTCTCCGAAGTGCATCCGTATGATGTCGGCGACGATTTCATTCGCGAACAGGCAAAAGATGGCAGCCTGCGCGGCATCATCCTCTCGGGCGGCCCCAACAGCGTGACCGAAGGTGATACGCCGCGCGCACCGCAAACTGTATTTGAGCTTGGCGTGCCAGTGCTAGGCATCTGCTACGGCATGCAGACGATGGCGGCGCAACTTGGCGGCAAGGTTGAAAACGGCAAGGTGCGCGAATTCGGTTATGCAGAAATCCGTGCCCGCAGCCATAGCGCGCTGCTTGATGGCATCAACGATTTCGTCACGCCCGAAGGGCACGGCATGCTGAAGGTCTGGATGAGCCACGGCGACAAGGTGGTCGAAATGCCGGCCGGCTTCAAGTTGATGGCCTCGAACGATGCCTGCCCAATCGCCGGCATGGTCGACGACGAGCGCAAATTCTACGCGGTGCAGTTCCACCCGGAAGTTACGCATACAGTACAGGGCAAGGCCATTATCGGCCGCTTCGTGCACGAGATTTGCGGCTGCAAGTCAGACTGGAACATGCCGGATTACGTAGCCGAAGCGATTTCCGCCATCCGTGCGCAGGTCGGTACTGAAGAAGTTATTCTCGGCCTCTCGGGCGGCGTCGATTCCAGTGTGGCGGCAGCGCTGATCCATAAGGCGATTGGCGACCAGCTAACCTGCGTATTCGTCGATCACGGCCTGCTGCGCCTGAATGAAGGCAAGATGGTGATGGACATGTTCGCCAAGAACCTTGGCGTGAAGGTCGTGCATGTCGATGCGACCGCGCAATTCATGGGACATCTGAAAGGCGTGACCGATCCTGAAGAGAAACGCAAGATCATCGGACGAGAATTCGTCGAAGTGTTCCAGCAGCAGGCTGATCAACTGAAGAACGCCAAGTGGCTGGCACAAGGCACGATTTACCCCGACGTGATTGAAAGCGCAGGCAAAGGCAAGAAAGGCCACACGATCAAGAGCCATCACAATGTTGGCGGCCTGCCCGACACAATGAACCTGAAGCTCCTGGAACCGCTGCGCGAACTGTTCAAGGACGAAGTGCGGGAACTGGGCGTGGCGCTCGGTCTGCCGCACGACATGGTGTACCGCCATCCGTTCCCCGGCCCGGGCTTGGGCGTGCGCATTCTGGGCGAAGTGAAGCACGAATACGCGGAACTGCTGCGCCAAGCGGATGCGATTTTCATCGAAGAACTGCGCAATACCTACGTCGAACAGCCAACGGCAGAAGGCAACCAGCGCATCAGCTGGTACGACGCCACCAGCCAGGCGTTCGCCGTATTCCTGCCAGTAAAATCGGTTGGCGTGATGGGCGATGGCCGAAGCTACGATTACGTTGTCGCGCTACGTGCGGTTCAGACGCAGGACTTCATGACCGCGCACTGGGCCCACCTGTCGCACGAACTGCTTGGCCGCGTTTCGAACCGCATCATCAATGAAGTGCGCGGCATCAACCGCGTGGTATACGACATCTCCGGTAAACCGCCTGCGACAATCGAGTGGGAATAAAGCTGCTTCAGGTCGTTTGAGAAACGTTTCATGCCGTATCGTATTCATTGGGAGGAGCATGGCATCCTGCTGGAACGCACCGGCATTGTCACGCTTGAAGACTTTCAGCAAATCACTGCACAAGTGGCGGAGGATGAACGATATGAATCCCTCCGCTATCTGCTGTGCGACACCCGCAATGAAGAGTGCGCGGATGAGGCTTCCTACGATGAACTAAGTGAAATACTGGCGGCCTTCATGTCGCGCCTGTTCATCGAACGCAATTTTGCTGTCGCCGACGTCGTGTCCGGTCAAGCATGGGCGCGACGATCCGAGCATTACGCCGCGCTGGCAGCCCATCCGTTTGCTGTCTTTACCAGCATGGAGGAGGCGCGCAACTGGGTCGACGACTACCTGCGAAAAACCTGGCCAGCGCCAGAAAACAGCCAGCCAGTCGTTGACCAGGAACAAGGTGAATCCGCGACAATGACACTGCGGTGGGAGGATCAGGGCGCGCTGGTCGAAATTCACGGCAAGCTGACGCTCAATGACTTTCGCCAAATACTCAAGCTCGCGAAGCAGGATCCCCGCTACGATCAGGGGCGCTATCTGATTCTCGATTCAACCAATCAGAAACTCGGATGCGCGCTGCACAAAGGGGAAATTGAAGTGCTGGCGTTCATTGCCACAGGAATGCTCGGAGAAAAGAAATTTATCGTAGCCGAAGTGGTCAATCCGGCCGATCATGCCAGCGTAGCGGCGGCAGAATGCTATAACAGAATCGCCTCGCATCCCCATGCCATTTTTACCAACATGGCCGATGCGAGAAGCTGGGTGCAGGCCTATCTGGAAAAGCCATAACCATCCTGAAACAGCAATCAACCTGACTTTTACGTGACATACGCCATCAAGGAAATTTTCTATTCGCTGCAAGGTGAAGGAGCGCGCGCCGGACGACCAGCGGTGTTTTGCCGTTTTGCCGGCTGCAACCTCTGGTCCGGCCGCGAAGCCGACCGCGCCAGTGCCGCCTGCCGCTATTGTGATACCGATTTTGTCGGCACCGACGGAGCGCTGGGAGGAAAATACGCAGATGCGGCAGCCGTGGCTCACGCAATCGACAATCTTTGGCCTGCGAGCTATCCAGCGAACAAGTATGTGGTATTCACCGGCGGCGAACCGCTGCTGCAACTTGATGCTCCGCTGATGGCCGCACTGCACGAACGCGGTTTCGAAATTGCGATTGAAACCAATGGCACCCTGCCTATCCTGGATGGCGTGGACTGGGTGTGCGTCAGCCCGAAAGCTAGCGCCGAACTGGTGGTCACGCAAGGAGACGAACTGAAAGTCGTGCTGCCACAGGATGGCTTGAACCTGACTGCACTGGAATCACTCGATTTTTCCCATTTTTTCGTGCAACCGATGGATAATGGCGAATTGGCCGCGAATACGCGGCTGGCGATTGATTACTGTCTGCAGCATCCGCACTGGAAACTGAGCCTGCAGACGCACAAGTTTTTACAGATTCCGTAGTTTTTGCTTTTCCGTTTTTCATGCTGACGATTACCCGCAAACTCGAATTCGATGCCGGTCACCGGATTCCAGATCATAACAGCCAGTGCCGCAACCTGCACGGGCACCGCTACGCGCTGCACATCACGCTCACCGGCGAGGTGATCGCGCAGGCGGGTCGCCCCGATACTGGCATGATCATGGATTTCTCCGATATCAAGGCGCTGGCTAACGAGCATCTGGTCGAGCGTTGGGATCACGCGTTCCTGGTGTATGAGAAGGATGCGACCGTGCGGCAATTTCTCGACAGCCTGCCGGATCACAAAACCGTGGTCATCGATCGCATTCCGACGGTCGAGAACCTGGCGCAGATTGCGTTCGATACGCTCAAACCTGTGTTTGAGCTCAAGACCGAGTTGAAGCTGGTGAAGGTCACGCTGTATGAAACGCCAAACTGCTGGGCAGAGGTGACCGGTGCCTGAACGGATGTTCATGCGCCAGGCGCTGTCGCAGGCGCACAATGCTTGGGCTCTGGGAGAAGTGCCAGTTGGCGCGCTGGTAGTACGTGAAGGCCAAGTGATTGCGACCGGCTTCAACCAGCCAATCGGCAGCCAGGACCCGACCGCGCACGCCGAAGTGATGGCCTTGCGCGCGGCAGCCAACATTCTTGGCAATTACCGCCTGCCCGGCTGCGAATTGTATGTAACACTGGAGCCGTGCGCGATGTGTGTCGGCGCGATCATGCATGCGCGAATTGCGCGCGTGGTGTTCGGCGCGCCGGACCCGAAAACCGGCGCCTGCGGCAGCGTGCTCAACCTGTTCGAGCAGGAAAAACTGAACCATCACACCAGTGTCACGGGCGGCGTGATGGCGGACGAATGCGGCGCGGTACTGCGTGAATTCTTTGCCGAACGACGTGCCGGCGGGCAGAATCGCTCGCCTTTGCCGCATTTCGAGCAGTGAGAGCAAAAAATAATACTCCGTGCAGTATATTGAAGTTGCCACGGAATATCTGGCCCAAACGATATAAAACCAGACATACCCCTTCCATTTCCGATTATCGAGGCAACAGGCAATGTCCGTACAGGCAAACAGGAAGATAGGCGTCGCCATCGTCGCACCCAGCGGTTTTGCCGTAGATGAAGCTGGCTTTCATCGCGGCGTAGCGGCATTGCAGTCGCAAGGTTGCGAGGTTCACTGCTATTACGATCCGGTGCAAAAACACCAGCGTTTTGGCGGCACCGACGATGCTCGTATCGCGCAGCTATATGCGGCTGCAGAGAATCCTGCGGTGCAAGTCGTGCTGGCGTTGCGCGGCGGTTACGGCCTGTCGCGCCTGCTGCCGAAGCTCGATTTCGCCAGGCTCGCCGCCAGTGGCAAGCTGTTCGTCGGTCACAGCGACTTCACTGCATTTTCGCAGGCGCTGCTGGCGCAGACCGGCAGCATCAGCTTTTCCGGGCCAATGCTGTGCGATGATTTTTCCCGCGCCGATCCCAGCGAATATACGCAGCAGGATTTCTGGCGCTGCATCACATCAGGCACGCATACCATTGGCTGGGAAACCACCGGCAATCCGCAGATCAGCGTTTCTGGAAAACTATGGGGCGGCAATCTGTCGATGTTGGCCAGCCTGATCGGTACGCCGTGGCTGCCGCAGCTCGACGGCGGCATCCTGTTCGTCGAAGATATCAATGAACATCCGTACCGCATTGAACGGCTGCTGCTGCAACTGCTGCATGCTGGCGTGCTGTCACGGCAAAAGGCCCTGATTCTGGGCGATTTTTCCGGCTACCGACGGGGGGATAACGACAACGGCTACGATTTCAATGCCATGCTCGGCTGGCTGCGCAAACATCTGCCGCTGCCTATCATCACCTGCCTGCCTTTCGGCCATATCCGCGACAAGGTTACGCTGCCCGTCGGCTGCGATGCTCAACTGGAGTTGTTCGAAAACAAGGCGCTACTAGGCTGCTTGCACTACCCTTGCCTGACGCGCTAGAACCGCATCATTCTGCGGCACCAGGTGGCAAGCCTGCGCGCTCTTCCAGCGCAAACGCGCCTTTACGCTCAAGCCAGATCATGCCGCAAATGCAGCCCGCAAGAATCGCGCCCATGCCAACCAACCAGATGAAATACCACATGCAGTTCTCCTAGTACGCGGTGTGTTCGTTGTTTTCGATGTGCGCTTCATCGATTCTGCCGCGCATCACCCGATATACCCAGCCGGTGTAGAAAATCACGATTGGCAGCATGATCACCACCACCCAAAACATGATGCCTAGGCTCTTGTGGCTAGCGACCGCATCCCACAGCGTCAGGCTGCTGTTTTCTGCCAGCGACGACGGCATCACGAACGGAAACAGCGACAGGCCGGCGGTCAGAATGATCATCGCCACCGACAGGCCGCTCGCCAGGAAAGCCTGCATCCCCTGCCGCCGCATCGAGAACATCACGCACAATCCAGCGCCCAACACCGCCAGTACAGGCAGCAGCCACATCAGCGGCCAGCGGGCGTAATTATCCAGCCATGCGCCTCGCGCGCGAATCACTTCCTTGACGATAGGCATGAATGAAACATTCGGGTCCGGCATCGAGACGATGCGGTAGCCTTCGATACCAAACGCAACCGCAAAACCGCCGGCGATGAAGGATACGATAGTCACCGCAGCCGCAATCGGCGCGATCTGGCGCGCACGCTCCGATACTGCGCCGCCTGTTTTCACCTGCATGAAAGCAGCGCCATGCATCGCCAGCATCGCCACGCTGACGACGCCACACAGCAAACCGAACGGATTAAGCAAGCCGAAAAAATTGCCGTCGTAGGAAAGACGCATCGAGTCGTCGTAGAAAAACGGTACGCCAAGGAACAGATTGCCAAAGGCAACGCCAAAAATTAGCGGCGGCACGAATCCGCCAATAAACAGGCCCCAATCCCAGGCGCTGCGCCAGCGCGGATCGGCCACCTTGCTGCGGTAATCAAATCCGACCGGGCGAAAGAATAATGCAAACAGTAGCACCATCAGCGCGATATAAAAACCGGAAAACGCTGCCGCATACACCAGCGGCCAGGCAGCGAACAACGCGCCACCAGCGGTGATGAACCACACCTGGTTGCCTTCCCATGTCGGCCCGATTGAATTGAGCATGATGCGGCGTTCGGTATCGTTGGTGCCGATAAATGGCAACAGCATGCCGACGCCGAAATCGAAACCATCCATCAGCGCAAAGCC
>JAGSYW010000099.1 GCA_018262475.1 Burkholderiaceae bacterium
CGTGCGTATTGGCGTGTCCTTGATGCGATGACAGGAGTCGGCCATGGCCGAAGAAAGCGACCTCGAAAAAACGGAATCACCCTCGCCCAGACGGCTTGAGAAAGCCCGCGAGGAAGGCAATGTTCCCCGCTCGCGCGAGCTGGCAACGTGCACGATTCTGCTCGCTGGTGGCGCTGGCATGTGGGTAATGGGTGATGGTCTGATGCTCAAAATTCGTCACATGTTGTCCAGCAGCCTTGCGTTCGAGCGTTCGGCGGCATTCGACATGCCGCTGCTGCTGACGCGCATCATCGCGCAAGTGGGCGACCTGGCGCTGGCGTTTGCGCCGTTGGCAATCTTGTTACTGGTGGTAGCGTTGGCGACCCCGATGCTGATTGGTGGCTGGCTGTTCAGCACCAATGCGCTGATGCCGGATTTCGGCAAGCTCAATCCAATGTCAGGTCTGGCCAACATGTTCTCTATTCGTGCGCTGGTTGAATTGCTCAAGGCAATCGGCAAATCAGCCCTGATTAGCGTGATTGCGTGGATGGTGGTGTCGAACAAACTGAATACGATGCTGATGCTGGGAATGGAGCCGCTGAAGGCCGGTGTGGCGCATATGGGCGATTTGATGCTGGCCTGCTTCATGTGGATCGTCGGTGGGCTGGTGCTGATTGCCTGCATCGACGTGCCTTACCAGCTGTGGCAATACACCCAGAAGCTGAAGATGACGCGCGAGGAAGTGCGCCAGGAAGCGAAAGAATCAGAGGGTAATCCCGAAATCAAGGCCAAGATTCGCGCGCAGCAGCGCGAGATGGCGCGTCGCCGGATGATGACCCAGGTTCCGACAGCCGATGTGGTGGTGACCAACCCGACGCATTACGCTGTGGCGATCAAATATGTCGACGGCAAGATGCGCGCGCCGCAAGTGGTGGCGAAGGGCATGGGCGAGGTGGCTGCACGCATTCGCGAACTGGCAACCGAAAACAACGTGCCGCTGATGGAAGCGCCGCCGCTGGCCCGTGCTCTCTACAAGCACACCGACCTGGGTGACGAAATTCCGCAGACACTTTATATCGCCGTGGCCGAAGTACTGGCATATGTGTTCCAGTTGCGCGCCTTCCGGCAGAACGGCGGCAGGCAGCCGGAGATGCCGACCAATATTGAGGTTCCGCCTGAGATGGATCCGAACAATCAGGCGCAACAGACCGAAACTGAATCAAGGAGCATTCAATGAATGGATTGAAGCTGCCTGCATGGCTTACCGGGCAGAATTCGCGCGCACTAGCAGCGCCATTGCTGATCGTGATGATGCTGGCAATGATGGTATTGCCATTGCCGGCATTTGCGCTGGACATGTTCTTCAGCTTCAACATCGCGCTGTCGATCATCGTCTTGCTGACCAGCCTGTATACGGTCAAGCCGCTCGATTTCATGGTTTTTCCAACGGTGCTGCTGGTCAGCACCATGCTGCGGTTGTCGCTCAATGTTGCATCAACGCGTGTGGTGCTGACCGAAGGCCATACCGGCCCGGATGCCGCAGGCAAGGTGATCGAGGCCTTCGGCCACTTTCTCATCGGCGGCAATTACACCGTCGGTATTGTTGTGTTCGTCATCCTGACCATCATCAACTTCGTCGTCGTGACCAAGGGTGCAGGCCGGATTGCCGAAGTTGGCGCACGATTCGCTTTGGATGCAATGCCTGGCAAGCAGATGGCGATCGATGCTGACCTGAACGCCGGCCTGATTGGCGAGCAGGAAGCGCGCACAAGGCGTCAGACAGTGGCGCAGGAAGCCGAGTTCTACGGCGCGATGGACGGTGCCAGCAAATACGTCCGAGGCGATGCAATCGCCGGCATCATCGTTACGGTCGTCAATATTGTGGGCGGTCTGATTGTTGGCATGGTGCAGCACAATCTGGAATTTGGTTTGGCAATCAAGAATTACACGCTGCTGGCTATCGGTGACGGCCTGGTGGCGCAGATTCCATCGCTGATCATTTCGATTGCAGCTGGTGTCGTGGTGTCGCGCGTTGCCAGTGACCAGGATATCGGCGGTCAGCTGATTGGGCAGCTGTTTGCCAAGCCGCAGGTTTTGTATGTGACTGCTGCTATCGTTGGTGGCATGGGCGCAATTCCTGGTATGCCGCACATTGCCTTCATCATGCTGGCGGCAATCATGGCGGCTGGCGGTTACATGCTTGCGCGTCGTGCCGAACAGGAAGCGGCAGCGCCGAAGGAGCAAGTCGCGCCAACGGCAGCGCCTGAAGTCGAGGAAGCCAGCTGGCGCGATGTTGTCCCAGTCGATACGCTGGGGCTTGAAGTTGGCTATCGGCTGATACCGCTGGTCGATCAGGGGCAGGGGGGAGAACTGCTGCGCCGCATCAGGGGAATCCGCAAGAAATTTGCGCAGGAAGTCGGCTTCCTTGCGCCTTCAGTGCATATTCGCGATAACCTCGAACTCAGGCCGTCGGCCTATCGGATTTTGCTTAAAGGGGTAGAAATCGGCAGCGGGGAAGCGCAAAGCGGCCAGTATCTCGCCATCAATCCGGGCATGGTCACCGGCTCCCTGCCGGGTATCACGACGACCGATCCAGCCTTTGGCCTGCCAGCTATCTGGATCGATGCCAGCTTGCGCGATCAGGCGCAATCGATGGGCTACACCGTGGTTGATGCTGGCACGGTGGTCGCAACGCATCTGAACCATCTGATCTCGACCCACGCAGCGGAATTGCTCGGCCGTCAGGAGTTGCAGCAACTGCTTGACCATCTGGGCAAGGAAGCGCCGAAGATGGTCGAGGAACTGGTGCCGAAGCTGATTCCGCTTTCCACGCTGCAAAAGGTGCTGCAGAACCTGCTGACCGAAGGCGTGCATATCCGCGACATGCGCACCATCATCGAAACGCTGACCGAAAACGCGATCCACACCCAGGATGCAAACGACCTGACTGCGATGGTGCGGGTTGCGCTGGGACGGGCCATTGTGCAGCAGATTTTCCCGGCAGCAAACGAACTGTCGGTGATGACGCTCGATGGCAAGCTAGAGCGTTTGCTGATGCACGCGCTGCAGGCGACTGGTGCGGATGGCACTGGCATCGAGCCAGGTCTGGCCGATACGCTCGTTTCTCAAACCGAGCAGGCGGTGCGCAAGCAAGAGCAGCTTGGCCATACGCCGGTGCTGCTCGTTCCTGCGCCGCTGCGTACGTTGTTGTCACGTTTCTTGCGCCGTGCGCTGCCGCAACTCAAGGTGCTGTCGCACGCTGAATTACCCGATACGAAAACCATTAAAGTCACCAGTCTGGTTGGAGGCCTAGCATGAAAGTCAGAAAATTCTCAGCCAATACATCGCGTGAAGCACTGCGCATGGTACGCGAAGCGCTCGGAGACGATGCCGTTATCCTGTCTAACCGGACTGTCAACGGCAAGGTCGAAATCATGGCGCTGGCCGGAGAGGATATGTCGTCGCTGGCGGAACCGGCAGTCGAGCGCGAAGTGCGTCATGAACCGTTGCTGGCTTCGTTTTCGTCCAAACCGAAACCCGTCAGCAAGCCGATGCAAGAGCCGGTAGAGCCGGTGCGTTCTTTTGCCGCCGATCTTGATCTTGCTGCCGCCAGAGAAGCGGCCGACAGGGAACTGAAACAGGTGATGGCAGAGATTCGCTCGATGCGCGGCATGATGGAAGCTCAGCTGGCGGAAATCTCGTGGGGCAGCCAGCAGCAACGCGAACCGTTCAAGGCGGAAATCATGCGCGAAATGCTGGCCGCTGGCTTCAGTGCCACGCTGGCACGTTATCTGACCGAAAACTTGCCGGAAAACGAGAAAATGCACGGTGGCATGAGCTGGGTCAAGTCGATTCTGGCGCGCAACCTGATGATCATGAAAAACGAGAACGAGATTCTTGATAAAGGCGGTGTGTATGCGTTGGTCGGGCCGACTGGTGTCGGAAAAACGACGACCACAGCCAAGCTGGCGGCGCGTTGCGTGATGCAGCATGGCGCGAACAAGCTGGCACTGATCACCACGGACGGCTATCGTATTGGCGGCTACGAGCAATTGCGCATTTACGGCAAAATTCTCGGCGTGATGGTGCATTCGGTCAAAGACGAAGCCGATTTGCGAATCGCGCTCGATGAGTTGCGTGGCAAGCACATGGTATTGATTGACACGGTTGGCGTCAGCCAGCGCGACAAGATGGTCACAGAGCAGATTGCAATGCTGTCGAGCGCGGGTGTGCCTGTCCAACGTCTGCTTTGTCTTGCTGCGACCTCAACCGGCGAAACGCTGAATGAAGTTGTGCGTGCGTACAAGGGAGACGGATTGGCCGGTTGCATCATGACAAAACTCGACGAAGCCGCAACTATTGGTAGTGCGCTCGATGTTATGATTCGTCAGAAGATGATGCTGTATTACGTTGCCAACGGCCAGCGTGTGCCAGAAGATTTGCATCTCGCGAATCAGCATTATTTGATTGACCGCGCATTCAAGCTCAAACGTGAAACAGCGCCATTCCGCTATCAGGACGATGAGCTTCCGCTTGTGGTCGCGAACACGGCGCGAGCAGTAAAGGAAAATGGTTTGCGTGAGGTGTTCCTTGGATAAATTTCAATTCGACCAGGCCGAGGGATTGCGGCGCATTCTCGCAGGAGCGAAACCGCGCGTTTTCTCCTTTCTGTCTCCCTCGCAAAATGATGACAAAAGTGCCGTTTTGGTCAACCTGTGCGCATCGCTGGCACGAGCCGGTAGCAATGCGTTGCTGCTGGATGCCAGCATGAGTCTGCACGGCACGGCTGAAAAGATGCGCGTAACTCCTGAAGCGACCTTGTTGGAGGTGGCTCGTGGTGAGAAGCCGCTCGACGATGCTATTCTGGCGATGAACCAAGGCTTCAATCTGGCTGTTTTGGCTGGTCCGGCATTCCGGCAGGCACTGCGCCACTCGAACCAGATGCAACGCGTCGGTGATGTATTCGATACGCTGGTGCAGCAATTCGATGTGCTAATGGTGGATGCTGTACTGGATGCAGATGATGCGCTGCCATTGCCAGTGCTGGCAGAAAGCGATATTGTTGTTCAGGTGTCGGATAGTGTGGCATCGATCAAAGCGGCGTATGCGATGATCAAGCGATTGCACGAGCAAATGGGGCGGCGGCCTTTCAGCATTCTGGTTACCGCAGCAACGGAGCAGCGCGCGCAAATTGTGTATCAGAACATGGCTCAGGCAGCCAGTCGCTATCTGGCCATCTCACTTGATTCGATCGGTTTCGTGCCGCAGGATGATTACATGACGCGGGCTGCACGTTTGGGGCGTTCGGTGATTGATGCGTTTCCTCTAGCGGGTGCATCGGTCGCATTTCGCAGGATGGCTGAACGATTCATTTGTTCCGATAATCGCTTGGATTGTGGCATGATGGCACGAGGCTCAAGTTTTTCAGCGTAAAGCATGTATAACGTTCAGGGAAAGACCAACAAGGATCATTTGATTACCCAGCATGTGCCGCTGGTCAAGAAATTGGCACATCTGATGAAAGCCAAACTTCCGCCAAGCGTTGATGTTGATGATCTGGTTCAGGCGGGGATGATGGGCTTGCTCGACGCTGTCAACCGTTATGAGGAAGTGCATGGCGCGCAGTTCGAGACTTATGCGATGCAGCGGATTCGCGGCTCGATGCTGGATGAATTGCGCAATAGCGACTGGGTGCCGCGCAGTTTGAGGCAAAACATGCGCAAGATTGAAACTGCCATCCAGAAGTTGCAGCAGAAACTTGGGCGGCCGCCGAATGAAAGCGAAGTGGCGGTGCAACTGAAAGTTCCGCTGGCGACGTATCAGGAAATGCTGGGCGAGGGTAGCGGTCACCAGCTGATCTATTACGAAGATTTCCACGACGACGATGAAAGCGAACATTTCCTCGATCGTTTTGCGACGGAAATGGCTGATGATCCGCTGCAAATCCTGATGAACACCGGTTTCCGTTCTGCCGTGATCGATGCCATTGACGACTTGCCCGAGCGGGAAAAGCTCCTGATGGGCTTGTACTACGAACAGGAGTTGAATCTGAAGGAAATCGGCGCGATCATGGGGGTATCGGAATCGCGAGTCAGCCAGTTGCACAGCCAGGCGATTGCGCGGATGCGTGCCAAATTACGGGAGCGGGCATGGACTGGGGTAGCCTGATAGGTCTGGCGCTTGGTGTCGGTGGCATCCTAGTTGGCCAGTTGCTGGAGGGCGGTCACGCTGGCTCACTGGTGCAGCCAGCTGCTTTCGTGATCGTGGTCATTGGAACAATGGGAGCGGTGCTGCTGCAAAGTGGTTTGCAGACTTTCATTGCCGGAATAAAAATGGCTGGCGCCGTGTTTCGGCCGCAGACTGAAAATAATCAGGCGCTATCACGTGAAATGGTCATGTGGAGCACCATCGCAAGGCGGGAGGGTTTCCTTAGTCTTGAGCGTTACCTGACCACCGCCACTGATCCGTTTATCCAGCAGGGGTTGCGGATGATTATCGACGGCATCGATCCTGCAATCATGCGCGAATTACTGCATCAAGATATTTCAGCTTATGAAGCACGCGAACGGCTGGTGGTAAAGGTGTGGGAATCCGCCGGGGGGTATGCGCCGACGGTAGGCATTCTCGGAGCAGTGCTAGGCCTGATTCACGTGATGGAAAACTTGTCAGATCCCAGCCGTCTTGGGGCGGGTATTGCCGTGGCATTTGTGGCGACAGTGTATGGTGTTGGGCTGGCGAACCTGTTTTTTTTGCCGATTGGCGCCAGATTGCGCGCCCATGTCGGCAAGGAAGTGCAGCGGCGGGAAATGTTGACGGATGCTTTCGTCGGTATCGCCAACAGCGAAAGCTCGCGTGTGATTGAAGAACGCATGCTGATCTACCGGAAATAATAAGGCTGCCCGTCAGGGCGGATGCTGTCTGCAAAATGTGAGCGCAATGGCCATGTCGCGACGCCGGAAGAAAATCGAGGAAGAACACGAGAACCACGAGCGCTGGCTGGTTTCTTATGCCGATTTCATCACCTTGCTGTTTGCGTTTTTTGTGGTGATGTATGCAGTGTCGTCAGTAAGCGAGGGCAAGTACCGCGTACTGTCGGATTCGATGAGCAGTGCATTCGGCGGCAGGATATCACTGGTTTCTGCTTCAAAGGGAACAGAACAGGCTGCGTCACCTGCGTTTGAGTTGCCATTGACGATGCACAAGCGTCGCGCGGTCGAGGCTGCGGTCAAGCGTGAGCGCGAACAAATGAAGGCGGTTACCCAGCATCTGACTTCGTCACTTGCGCCGCTGATTGAACAGGGGCAGGTCCGCGTGATGCAGACGGCGCGCGGTATTACGGTTGAAATTAACGCCAGTGTGTTGTTTGCTCAAGGCGAGGCCAGACTGAGTGATGAAGCCAGCAATACACTGGGAGCGGTGGCACGGGTCATGAAAAACCAGTTATTCCCGATGCAGATCGAAGGCCATACAGATAACGTACCAATCAGCAACCCTTATTTTCCTTCGAATTGGGAGTTGTCTGCCGTGCGAGCCAGTAGCGTGGTGCGCTTGTTCATCGAAAATGGCATCGCGGAAAAACGTCTGACCGCAATCGGCTATGGTGATACACGACCAGTCAGCCCCAACGACACGGCTGAAGGTAGGCTGCGCAACCGACGGGTGCAAGTGATGATTTTGTCCGCGTTGCCTGAATCAGTATCGGAACCGGCGGTAAAACCGTGATGATTTTGAATGTCGTTTAACCGACAACGAAATTGCGTCCAGAAGTCCTGATGTTGTGGCGGCCATCCGCGCCATAGGTGCCTTCGCCCGGAGCACTGTTCTGGAGGATTTGTAACGCCCCCTGGTTGCGTGCCATGTGGCCGCCAATCAGCATG
>JAGSYW010000160.1 GCA_018262475.1 Burkholderiaceae bacterium
GAGCTAGGGTTAATCAAACCAGATGGGAGCAATTAGATTCCTCAATTCGTCTTTCCTTACTATCGATTGTTTTTACAGTATTTTCAACATTATTTTATTATGTAATTAATGTTATACGAAAGAATTCTGTTTTGCGCTTTTCATAGAGTGTAGTACTTGGCGAATGCTATCATCTTGATGAAATATATTTTCAGTTAAATTCAATCTATCTGCACTTGATTTTTTTTGACAGCCTGCTTAATGTGCTGCGACTGCAACCGGTTGCATCCAGAATTGCTGTCCACTTCTCGCCACGACTCAACATGCCGATAATCGCCGCGTTTCGCGCTTCGTCCGGCTTCCTGCCTTTATACGCACCTTCCGCTTGCGCCTTCGCAATCCCTTGTGCTTGGCGACGGCGGCGGTCGGTGTAATCCTTGCGAGCAATTGCTGCCAGCATATCCAGCAGCATGTTATTTACGGCCTGCATAATGCGGCTCGTCGTTTCGTCGGCATTTACAGACGCCCATGATGTGGGCAGGTCAAGGGCAACGATGCGCACGCCACGTGCCTGAATCTCGCTTTTCAGGCATTCCCAATCAGCGTCATTCAAGCGCGACAGACGATCAACCTGTTCAATCAGCAGCATGTCGCCGTGCTGACAATCATTCAGCAATCGGAACAGTTCAGGGCGCTTCAAGCTTGCGCCTGATTCGTTCTCGACGTAATAGGCGGCGATGGTCAATCCGCGTTCATTGGCGAATTGCTGCAATTGCTGGCGGGCGCGGTTGGCGTCCTGTTCATCGGTTGATGCGCGAAGGTAGGCTCGTACAAACATTTCTCAGCTCCGGTTCGAATTAAGTGGTTCGATAAATACAGTTCGATAAATGTGGGTTTTGCCCCGTCAGAACTACCGGATTCGGTCCTTTTCGATGGTTCGCATGAGGTATACCTTTTCACCTGCCTGAGCCAGAACACATCTGTGCCCCAGAAATCGCCACGCGGAGCCTCTTGTTACAGGACTGTAAAAAGACTATATTTAGTCACGGCAGCCATTGGTCATCACGCAAAACGGGGAAGCGAAGGCCGTGCTGCAAGATGTGGCCTCATTCGAGGAAACCCAGGAAACCTTGGCTATGCTGAAGATTCTCGCTTTGGGCAATCAAGAAATCGAGGCTGGCAAGGTCAAGCCTGTAACAGATGTTGTTGCACGTCTGCGGGCCAAAAGGAATCCAGCCTGATGGCAGGCACACCGGCCAAGTTCGCGGTTATGCTCACCGAGGGGGCAGAACAGGACTTGGAAGCTATCCATGACTACATCGCGGAATTCGACTGCGTGGCCAACGCCAACTATGTTCTGGACCAATTGATGGATGTCGTTGAGAGCTTGTCGATGCATCCTGAGCGCGGCAACTACCCGAGAGAACTGATGGCACTGGGTATCAAGGAATATCGCCAAACCGGATTCAAACCGTATCGGGTGATCTACCGCGTCATGGGCAGCCAAGTCGTCATTTACTTGATTGCCGATGGCCGCCGGGATATGCAGTCCGTGCTCGCACGCAAGCTGCTGGGCGCGTAGCTCCGCACGTTTGCGCAACGGGCAAAATCCGGTTTACCGGAACAAATAAGGCCAGAAAGTCAGCACGCCAATCAGGGCCGCACCGATAGCGCATACCAGCACGGCTCCGGCGGCCACATCCTTGGCTTTCCCGGCCAACGGATGATAGTCGGGCGACACCAGGTCGCACACGGCTTCAATCGCGGTATTGAAGGCTTCCGCCGCCAATACCAGGGCAATGGCGGACACCAGCCAGCGCCAGTCGCCTGCGCTGATCCCCAGCCGCCATCCGGCGATGACAACGGCAACCGTCACCACGGCATGTATCCAGGCGTTGTGCTGCGTCCTGAACATGAACACGATGCCGTTGGCGGCATAGCGAAAGCTCCTGCAGCGGGCGGCCAGAGAAAACCGGGGAGCGCCGCCGGGTTGGGCGATAGATTCGTCAGAGGTCATGGATATTCTCCTTTTTCAAGCGCCAGCGCAGCACATTGGCGCCCGAGCGCCTGGAGTTGCCTAAAATGCGCGCCTTGCACGCCAGAAGCAAGGCAATCAATCCCGCCAGTAAAACACAACAAGCCATCGCATTCCTTTCAAGTCACGGGCCGGATGGTGATTTCCGTGCGGCCGTCCAGTACGACATGTACCACGCCGCACCCTTGCCGGTCCGCCAGCAAATGAGGCGATTCCGTCCCTTCGCAATGATAAGCCCGTTCCGGCATCAATCCGCACAAGGTTACCAGCTGCCTGCCGGTCGCATCGCCCGGATAGAAGACGGCAGTCAGCGTTTCTCCCTGGCTGACCGCCCTGGCGACCAGGACATCGGGATAGTTGACGTGTTGGATGGCAGGGCCCGTCCTTGCCGTCAGCGGGTTTTCGACCAGGCTGCGGAACCGGTTTTTCCCGCCGCTGCGCGCAATCAATTCGACGGCATGAGCCCACACGGACGCCCTGGAGCGGAACCAGGCATCCTCGCTTTCAACGATCGGGTTTCGCTGGTCCAGCTCGGCCAGGCATAACTCGGCAATCTCGTCATCGCCCAGCTCGACGGCGGCCATGGCCGTGGCGGCGAAGGCCGAGGCATATGAGAACCCATAGTTGCCGGTATCGATGGGCCAGAAGCTTTTCATGCGCAACCGGCCCGACGAATCGATCAGCGTCCTGCGCAACAGCAGCCACTGGCGCAAGGCCATGTCGGGCAGGATCGCATTCAGGAAAAAACTGGGCATGGCTTGCGGCATCGCGCCGCCGATCATCGGCAGCGCCAGGCCGGTATAGCTGGAACGGCACGGTACGAAACGCCCATGCAGGTCGATGAACTCCGCTTCCACGTAACGCCTGAATGGTTCCGCCTGCGGCGTCCAGTATGGCGTGCCGCTCATGGTTTCCTGCGCATGGAGCGCCGACGCGGTGATCGAATTGCACAACGGGTAAATCCAGTTCGGCTCGCAGGGAAGCAGATGGAATGGCGATTCCAGATACTGTTTCCTGAGCGTCTCGGTCAGTTTCGGCAGGTCATAGATATAGGCCGTGCCATCGGGATGTGTCAGCGTGAAGCTGCCGGGCTGATTGAAGTCGCGTCTGCCGGAAGCGCTGTGAAAAAGAGCGATTTGCAGCGCACCGAATCCGCTGTACATGATGTTGTCGCGAGCGTTCGGGTCCCGGCCGCTTTTCAGGTTTCCCCACAGGTTTTCGAGCTGCCAGTAGCGCCAGATGCGATGATCCGTCTGCTTTTGAATCAAGCGCAGCTGGGCTTCTTCCAG
>JAGSYW010000100.1 GCA_018262475.1 Burkholderiaceae bacterium
GACGGCGGTGCATTCACCGTTCCGGAGCGTCGCAAGAAATAATGTTGTCGGGTGACTGGCGGAGAGAGCTTCTTTCCGCCGGTTGTACGCAGCATTCGTTCATGTAACAGGATGGGCGACGAGAGTTGCCCATCAATCATTTGGGTGTTTGGAATTACTGCTAGATTCGATTTTGTCGGGCAAGGCATCTGTCGCCATCAGCAACAGGGCCGAAGGCAAACCGGTTGAAACGGCTATCTGCTGTTTCCCGAAGGACGTTCACGCAACTACCTTTCGCGTTGATCGTCCGTGTGTCCGCGACGATTCCCGTGCATGAAATTCCCGATGCCCATTTTTTGTTATCAAATTCAAAGGAATTGAATGTTAGGCGGATAAGTCTGGCGAACCACCTGAGATCTCATCACTAAGGACGAGTATGAATATTCATGAATATCAAGGCAAAGAGATTCTGCGCAAGTATGGCGTGACGACGCCGCGCGGTTTTCCCTGTTTCAGCGTAGACGAAGCGGTCAAGGCTGCTGAAAATCTGGGCGGCAAGGTTTGGGTCGTCAAGGCGCAGATTCACGCTGGCGGTCGCGGCAAGGGTGGTGGCGTCAAGGTGGCCAAGTCGCTGGACGAGGTGCGCAAGTATGCAACCGACATCCTCGGCATGACGCTGGTTACGCATCAGACCGGCCCGGAAGGCCGTCTGGTCAAGCGCCTGCTGATCGAAGAAGGCGCAGACATCAAGAAGGAACTGTATGTCGGCATGGTAGTTGATCGTGCAACGCAGCGTGTTTGCCTGATGGCATCCTCCGAAGGCGGCATGGACATCGAGGAAGTGGCTGAACACACGCCAGAAAAAATCTTCAAGGTGTTCATCGACCCGGCCAAGGGCCTGACAGACGCGGAAGGCGAAGACGTCGCACGCAAGATCGGCATCCCGGAAGTAGCGGTCAAGGATGGCTGCAAGTTCATGCAAGGCCTGTACAAGGCATTCGACGAAACCGATGCCTCGCTGGCGGAAATCAACCCGCTGATCGTGACCGGCGACGACAAGATCGTGGCGCTGGACGCTAAATTCAACTTCGATTCGAACGGCATGTATCGCCAGCCGGCGATCATGGCTTACCGTGACCTGGATGAAGAAGATCCGGACGAAATCGCAGCGTCGAAGTTCGACCTGACCTACATCGCGCTCGACGGCGACATCGCCTGCATGGTGAACGGCGCTGGTCTGGCCATGGCGACGATGGACATCATCAAGCTGTTCGGCGGTGCGCCGGCCAACTTCCTCGACGTTGGCGGTGGTGCCACGACCGAGAAAGTGACCGAAGCGTTCAAGATCATGCTGGCCAACCAGAAAGTGAAGTGCATTCTGGTCAACATCTTCGGCGGCATCATGCGTTGCGACGTGATTGCCAACGGTGTGGTCGAAGCTGCGCGTCAGGTTGCGCTGACGGTACCGCTGGTCGTGCGTCTCGAAGGCACGAACGTTGACAAGGGCAAGGAAATCCTGGCCAAGTCTGGCCTGCCGATCATTTCCGCCGATGGTATGACTGACGCCGCACAAAAGGCGGTCAACGCTGCAAAGGGTAAATAAACATGTCTATTCTGATCAATAAAAACAGCCGTGTGATCGTTCAGGGCATCACCGGCAAGACGGGTGCATTCCACACTGAAATGTCGCAAGCTTATGCTTTCGGCAAGCAATGCTACGTCGGCGGCGTGACGCCGAAAAAAGGCGGCACGACTTTCCTCGACATGCCGGTGTTCAACACCGTGTCCGAAGCGAAGGCTCAGACGGGCGCCAATGTTTCCGTGATCTATGTTCCGCCGCCGTACGCTGCGGCTGCAATCGACGAAGCAGTCGAAGCAGGCATGGAAATGGTGATCTGCATTACTGAAGGCATTCCGGTACGCGACATGATCCGCACCCGCTACAAGATGCAAGGCAAGTCCACCATCCTGATCGGACCGAACTGCCCAGGCATCATCACTTCCGACGAGCTGAAGATCGGCATCATGCCGGGCCACATCTTCAAGAAGGGCCCGATTGGCGTCGTTTCCAAGTCCGGCACGCTGACCTATGAGGCAGCTGGTCAGCTGAACGCGCTCGGCATCGGCACCTCGACCGTGGTCGGCGTCGGCGGCGACCCGGTAAACGGTCTGAAGCACATCGACGTGCTGAAGATGTTCAACGAAGATCCGGCAACCGAAGCGGTGATCATGGTGGGCGAGATCGGCGGTAACGACGAAGAAAACGCAGCCCAGTGGGTCAAGGACAACATGAAGAAGCCGGTCATCGGCTTCATCGCTGGTGTCACCGCGCCTCCGGGCAAACGCATGGGCCATGCCGGCGCGATCATTTCCGGCGGCAAGGGCACGGCGCAGGAAAAACTGGCCGTGATGGAATCCTGCGGTATCAAGGTTACGCGCAACCCGGGCGAAATGGGCATCACGCTCAAGTCCGTGCTGAAGTAATCCGGTCGAAAGGCCAAGTAAAAAGCCTGTCCGGCATGTCCGGGCAGGCTTTTTTTCATATTCATGGCCTCTTGCTGGCTGGTGTGAAATGCGCCCGTAGCTTGCTATGGCAGTCCAAATAACTGACCAAAACTATACTTTGGGTCAGTAAGGTCTAAAAAACATACTCCCATCAGTATTTAAAAATACCCAGTAAAAATGAGGCTCGGAGGGTGAGTTTGGATATATACCCTAGAAAATACGAAAATCCCTGTCACAAGTAGCTGGCTGAATGGCTAAAGATTGCCGCGCCTTACTATTCCTGATGCAGACTCAAAGTTGTCCATTAATGCTTAAGCCGCTAGTCTATGTTTTGATTCATTCTTGCAAGCGAAGTCGCCGTCGCCATGTGGCGCGCTGATGCAGAAAGGGGGAGAAACAGGCGATAAAACCGGAATTTTGATCCAAGACAAACAAAACCACGCGCATCCTGGCAGGGATTCGTTAAAATGCATGAATGCTGTCCGAATTCGACCTGATCGCCAAGTATTTTACGCGTCCGACGCCCAATGCCACGCTGGGGGTCGGCGACGATTGCGCGTTGCTGACGCCGACGCCCGGCACGCAAATCGCCATCTCGTCCGACATGCTGGTTTCCGGCACGCACTTCTTCGCGAATGCCGAGCCGAAACTGCTCGGCCACAAGAGCCTGGCGGTCAATCTGTCCGATTTGGCGGCGATGGGCGCGAAGCCGGTTGCATTCACGTTGGCGTTGTCGCTGCCGAAGCCAGACGAACCCTGGCTGGCGGCATTTGCCGACGGCTTGCTGTCGCTGGCCGACCTGTATGGCTGCGAGTTGATTGGCGGTGATACCACGCGCGGGCCGCTGAACATCTGCATCACCGTGTTTGGCGAGATACCGGCCGGCAAGGCATTGCGTCGCGATGCCGCCAAGGTCGGTGACGACATCTGGGTATCCGGCGCGCTGGGCGAAGCGCGGCTCGGGCTGGCTGGGATGCGCAACGAACTGGCGCTCGATGCCGCGACTTTGTCAGCCGCAGTGATGCGCCTGCATCAGCCGATGCCACGGGTGGCGCTTGGCATCGCGCTGCGCAGCGTGGCCAACGCGGCCATTGACGTTTCCGACGGACTGGTGGGCGACCTCGGCCATATTCTGGCGCGTTCCGGCGTTGGCGCCACGCTGAACGTCGATGCCCTGCCGGTCGGGCCGATGCTGTCCGAGCAGCCACAGGAGGTGCGGCGCCGTTTTGCGCTCTCCGGCGGCGACGACTACGAACTCTGCTTTACTGCGCCGCCGTCGATGCGCGCAGCCGTGCTCAATGCCGGCAATGAAACCGGCAAGGCGGTGACCCGTGTCGGCACCATCGAAGCGACACATGGCCTGCGGCTGACCGATGCCGGCGGCGTTCCGCTCGAATTGCACGCCACCTCGTTCGACCATTTTGTTGCAGCATGAACGAAACGGATGATCAGCGGGACAGCACGACCGCATCATCCGCTGTATCCCCTGCCATTTCTCCGACTTTCCGCTTCATGCTGTCGCATCCCGCGCATATCGTTGCGCAAGGGTTCGGCAGCGGTCTGTCGCCGATCATGCCCGGCACCGCCGGAACGCTGTTCGGCTGGCTGGTGTATGTCGAACTGACTTCGCTCTGGCCGGAAGTGTTCACGCCAGCAGCATGGGGCGCGCTGATCGTGGCCGGATTCGCGCTGGGCGTGGCCGCCTGCCGCAAAACCGGCCATGCGCTCGGGGTTGATGACCACGGTAGTCTGGTATGGGACGAGGTGGTCGCGTTCTGGCTGGTGCTGCAGTTCATCGGTTCCGGCGGCTGGCGCGTGCAGTTGACCGGATTTGTGCTGTTCCGTTTTTTCGACATGGTCAAGCCGCCGCCGATCCGCCATTTCGACCGCAACCTGAAAGGCGGTTTTGGCGTGATGTGGGACGACATCATGGCCGCGTTTTACACTCTGCTGGCAATGGCGCTGCTGCGGGTCCTGTTTCCCTGATTGGAGGCGAAGATGGATGAAATTCTTGAGCTGGCAGCACAGGTGGGCAATGCGCTGAAGGAAAAAGGCCTGCTGTTGGCAACGGCGGAATCTTGCACCGGCGGCGGAGTGGCGCAGGCGATCACCGACATCGCCGGCTCATCCGAATGGTTCGACGGCGGCTTCATCGCCTATTCGAACGAAGCCAAAAGCAAGATGCTCGATGTGCCGGCGGCGCAGATTGCGCAGCATGGCGCGGTGAGCGAGAAAATCGCCGCGGCAATGGCGGCTGGAGCGCTGGCCAATACGAATGCCGATGTCGCGGTTGCCACTACCGGTATCGCCGGTCCTGGCGGCGCCGTGCCGGGCAAGCCAGTGGGTACGGTGTGTATTGCTTGCGTTGCCGCCGGAAGCGAATATACAGACCGCCTGCAGTTTGATGGCGATCGGCAAGCAGTGCGGCAGCAGACGGTGGCGCGGGTTTTGCGCGAATTGATGCGGTTTGTGCAGCAGCTTCCGGCGCGTAATGAGAGGCGAACGTAGCCGGCAGGGGGCGCAAACAACGCGTTGTTGCAATGATATGCAACAGTAGGCGGAATCTTTTTTCTGCCCTTTTCCGTTTATGTGATGGACGAGTGATATACAATTTCCCACAGGAAAGTTTAGGGTCAGCATTGTAACCAGCGCCGATGGAAAAACCAGTTCAAGTGCCGACGTGGGAAGACAGGCTGTCAACCGGCCTGGCCGACGTTGATGTGCAGCACCAGCGCCTGTTTGCCATTGCCAGCGAATTGGGATTAATGCTCGACCGCAAAGAGCCGGTTGCCAACGTCCGCATCGCCATCAGCAAATTGCGGCGTCACGCAGCCTACCATTTCCAGACCGAGGAAGGCCTGATGTCCGCATGCAAGGTCAGCGCAGCGCACATGAAGGCGCACGTTCACGGCCATCAGAGTTATCTTGGCTACCTTGATCGGATCAATGCGCTGCTGGCAAGAGATCCCGGCGTTGCCATTGGCCCGTTGCTATCATTACTGATCAAATGGATGCTGCTGCATATTTCCGGCGTGGATAGCGTGATGGCGCGTGAAGTAGCGCTGCATACTGCTGGCATGATGTCGCCCCCCAAGCCGCAGCCGGAATCCGATGATGCTGCGCCGATAGTTGAAGCGATCAACGAACTGTATGCCAATCTGGCCGAGCGGTCGATTGAGATTCTGGAACTGAACATGCAATTGCACGAGGAAATCGGCAGGCGGCAATTGCTGGAGAAGGCATACGGCATGAGTCAGGCGCGGCTGCGCACGATTGCCGATCACGCCTATGGCTGGGAATACTGGCAGGGGCCGGAGCGCGAAATCATCTATATGTCGCCCTCATGCGAGCAAATCACCGGCTACACAGTGGGCGAGTTCGTCGCCAATCCGGAATTGCTGAATGCCATCATTCACCCAGAAGACCGGCACCTGATGGATATCCACATGCACTACATTGCTCGCCATAAGGATGATGGCGGCGAACTGGATTTTCGTATCGTCAGGAAGGATGGCGAAATCCGCTGGGTGGCACACACCTGCAAAGCCATTTACGCGCCGAACGGCAAGTACATCGGGCGGCGCGGCAGCCGCCGCGACCTGACCGAACGCCGACAGCAAGAAGCATCGTTGCGGCTGGCCGCAACCGTGTTCGATAGCGTTAACGAGGCGGTCATCGTCACTAGCCGCGACAACCGCATCATCGCGGTCAACGTGCCGTTTGGCAACATCACTGGCTATGCCGCCGATGACGTGATTGGCCAGGCCCCGCAAATGCTGGCCGATGGCGAGCTGCAGGTGGAATTCATGCGCGAACTCTGGCGCACGCTGGTCAAGACCGGGCGCTGGCAGGGGGAACTCACCAACCGGCGCAAGAATGGCGAGCTCTACACCGCCTGGGTTTCGATCAACAGTGTGCGCGACGACAAGGGGCATGTCAGCAACTACATCTCTGTCTTTTCCGACATCAGCGATCGCAAGGAAAACGAAAAGCGCATCCACTACCTCGCGCATTACGACGTGCTGACAGGTCTCCCGAACCGCGCCCTGTTCAGCGACCGGCTGAAGCAGACCGCGCTCGCGGCCAAGCGCTACAAGGCGAACTTGACGCTGATGTTCATTGATCTGGACAAGTTCAAGCCAGTGAACGACCAGTTCGGGCACGACGTCGGGGATCTGCTGCTCAAGGGGGTTGGAGTTCGGCTACTCGAATGCATCCGCGAATCAGACACGGCCGCGCGCATCGGTGGTGATGAATTCGTGGTGCTGCTGCCCGGCATGGGCAACGAGGAGGCGGCGCAGATGCTGGCGTGCAAGATCCTGGATGCACTGGAACAGCCGTTCGACGTTAATGGCAATGCGCTGCAAATCTCGGCCAGCATCGGTTATGCGATTTACCCCGATCATGGCGATACCGACGACCTGATGCTGAAAAACGCCGATACTGCGATGTACCATGCCAAGCACGGCGACACCGGGCGCATCGTATCGTTCAGCCAGCTGACCGATTGAATTACGGCTGGCGGCGATCCAGTTCCGCCAGCAGCTTTGCCTCTTTCTTCCTAGCCGCTGCCAGATGATGCTGGCGCACATGGCTGTAGCCGCGAATATCCTCTGGAATCGAAGCAATCGCGATAATGGTTGGCAGATTGGCCGCCGTCATCCGAGGCAGCAGTGACTCTACCAGCGTACGATACTCGTCCGCCAGCGCGCGTTCGGCCTTGCGTTCTTCGGTATAGGCAAAAATATCGAACATCGTGCCGCGCAGGAAGCGGAACTTCGCCAGCAGTGAGAAAACATGCCGCACCCATGAGCCGTATTCGCTCTTGACCGGCAAGCCATCGGCGCCGGTGCGGGCGAACAGCGGCGGCGCTAAGTTGTAGCGCAAGGTGTAATCCCCCTCGAACTGGTCGGCAATGCGCGCCAGGAAATCGCCATTGCTGTGCAGCCGCGCGACTTCGTATTCGTCCTTGCCGGCCATCAGCTTGAAGTAATAG
>JAGSYW010000023.1 GCA_018262475.1 Burkholderiaceae bacterium
GACGCCTTCAAGGCCAACCCGGATGCCAAGCTGGTCGCTTTCGTGCATGCGGAAACCTCGACCGGTTGCGCATCGGATGCAAAATCCATTGCCGAAGTCGCGCACAAGCATGATGCAATGGTCATTGTCGATGCCGTTACCTCGCTTGGCGGTTCACCGATCAAGGTCAAAGAATGGAATCTGGACGCCGTCTACTCCGGCAGCCAGAAATGCCTGTCGTGCACGCCGGGTCTGTCCCCGATCACGTTCTCCGAACGCGCAGTCGATTTCGTCAAGAACCGCAAGACCAAGGTGCAAAGCTGGTTCATGGATCTGAACCTGATCCTGAATTACTGGGGCAATACGGTTCGTACCTACCACCACACGGCGCCGATCAACAGCCTGTTTGGCCTGCATGAATCGCTGCTGTTGCTGAAAGAGGAAGGCATCGAGAATGCGTGGGCGCGTCATCAGCGTCACTATCAGGCACTGAAAGCCGGTCTGGAAACGATGGGCATGCGCTATCTGGTGAATGAAGAAAACCGCCTGCCGCAGGTCAACACCATCTTTGTACCGGAAGGCGTGAAAAACGAAGCTGAAGTCCGTCAGCGCCTGCTGAACGAATTCAACCTCGAAATCGGCGCTGGCTTGGGACCGCTCGCTGGCAAGGTATGGCGTATCGGCCTGATGGGCTATTCCGCCCAGTCGGCCAACGTGATGCTGTGCTTGTCCGCGCTCGGTTCGGTACTGGCCGATCTTGGCCTGCCGGTGAAAGTCGGCGAAGCCGAAGCAGCGGCACACCAGTCGTATGCCACGCAGCACGCAGCGGTAGCGCAGAAAATGCGCCAAAGCGCCGTTAGCAAAAAGAAATAAGCATTAGCTGTTCCCCCGAACCCCTGCCGGCGCAAGCCCGCGGGGGTTTTTGTTTACCATAAGAAGGGGTATGTTGTGAAACCGATGGGTTAGGCCACCATTTTGGCAGCAATTTTAAAATACTACCCCGAGTATATTTTTGAGCCTTAATGACCGAAAATTCATTTGAGTCAGTTATTTTGACGCTGTCATGGCCTGCCGCAGTTTGAACAGCCTGGCGCCGGGCGGATAATAAGCCTGTCCTTCAACGGCGAATCGGCCGCATTAACGGCCATTAGTGGCCTCATGCCGCGCCTGCTGCAATTCCCACATTTGCGCATATGCGCCGCCGCGCGCGATCAGTTCGGCGTGCGTGCCGCACTCGACGATGCGGCCCTGATCGAGCACCAGAATCTGCGCCGCATCGGCCACGGTCGACAGACGGTGCGCAATCATCAGCGTGGTGCGATGACGCGCGATTTCAGCCAACTGCGCCTGTATCGCCTGCTCGGCCTGCGAATCGAGTGCCGAGGTCGCTTCGTCGAACACCAGAATCGCCGGATCCTTCAGCAGCGTGCGCGCAATCGCCACCCGCTGTTTTTCGCCGCCGGACAATTTCAGCCCGCGTTCGCCCACGATAGTCGCATACCCGTCCGGCAGGCTGACGATGAAATCGTGGATATAGGCCGCGCGCGCCGCAGCCTCGATTTCAGCTCGGGTCGCGCCCGGCCGCCCGTAGCCGATGTTGTACTCGATGGTGTCGTTGAACAGCACCGTGTCCTGCGGCACAATGCCGATGGCTGCGCGCAGAGATTCCTGCGTTACGCAGCGCACATCCTGCCCGTCGATGGCGATGCTGCCTCCCTGCACGTCATAGAAGCGGAACAACAACCGTGCCAGCGTCGACTTGCCGGAGCCGCTATGGCCGACCACCGCGGTGGTCGTGCCCGCCGGGATCGTGAAATCGACGCCGAACAGAATCTGCCGGTTGTGCTCGTAGCTGAAATCGACCTGCGAAAATCTGACTTCGCCGCCCGCCACCCGCAACGCTTGCGCATCGACTGCATCGGTGATTTCGCGCTCCCTGGCAAGCAAGCCGAACAGCCGCTCCATGTCGGCCATGCTTTGCCGGATTTCGCGATAAATCACTCCGAGATAATTCAGCGGGATGTACAACTGAACCAGCAGCGCATTGATCAGCACCAAATCGCCCAGCGTCATCGCGCCGTCAATCACACCTTGCGTTGCGCGCCACAACAGCAGCGTGACGGCGATAGCGACAATTACCGTCTGCCCGGCATTCAGCACCGACAGCGCCGTTTGCGACTTCAGCGCCGCTGCTTCCAGCCGCATCAGGCCATCATCGTACTTCGCCGCCTCGTAATTCTCGTTGCCGAAATATTTGACCGTTTCATAATTCAGGATGGAATCGATCGCGCGTGTGTTCGCTTCCGAATCGAGTTCATTCATCCGGCGCCGGAACTGCGTGCGCCAGTCGGTAACCAGAACCGTGTACGTGACATACACCACCAGTGTGACCAGCGTAATCAGCGCAAACCAGATGTCATAACGCCACAGCAAATAGGCAATCACCAGCCCGACTTCGACCAGCGTCGGCAGGATGTTGTACAGCGTATAGTTGATCAGCGACAGCATGCCGCGCGAACCGCGCTCGATGTCGCGCGCCAAGCCGCCAGTCTGCCGGTTCAGATGAAAGCGTAACGACAGTTGATGCAGATGGCGGAACACTCGCAGCGATACCGTGCGCAGCGCGCGCTGTGTGACGCGTGAGAACATGATTTCACGCAGTTCGGCAAACAGCGATGCCATCAGTCGCAACGCACCGTATGCCAGCAGCACACCAAGCGGCAGCACCAGCAAAGCATGCGGTTCGCCAGCGCCGATCGACATCGCATCGATCAATTCCTTCAACACCAGCGGCACGCCCATTCCTGTCAGTTTTGCGCCAACCATGAACAGCATCGCCAACAACACGCGCCACTTGTAAACCCACAGGTAGGGCCAGAAAGTTTGCAGTGTGCGCCAACCGCTACGCTGCTCGGCGCCATCGGCAGAAGGAGGAAGATAGGAACGCCGTCGCATGAGGATGATCGATTGGTTGAATGGTTCGACAGGATTTTACCTGCGCGTAAAGTCAGTGAAAAATGGTTTGCGCATACACTGCTGCACGGTGCAGCGCACGTTTTCAATCCAATGCAAACGTGCAGATGGGATCAAAGCGTTGTATTTATGTATTGTTGCATTGGATTATCGTTGTTCAGCGCATACAATGTGTCAAAGAAAACTATTGACACAATGGGTTCAGTTTCGCCGCAAAAATGAGATTGCGGCACAAGCAGGCAAAGTGCGACAGCAATAACCAACAACGATCAAAGTCTGCCGCACAAACAGTTCTGCGCAACCAGGCGTCACACGTCGCGAACAAGCACAGTGAACGCAACAGTTGCGCAGCCATCGGATTCGGTCTGCCACACATTGTGGTCGGCCAGCGCAAGTTTCAGCGGCAACCGCGCAGCAACAGGCACAGACAGCCGGCATCACAAATCGAAACCGGCACGATGTCAGCGCGAAGCTGAATACGTCTAGGATGCGTGCTCATGCACCCACCAGACAAAACCGAATTCATTCGTGCGGGCGGTGTGCCGGCGCCGATGAATAATCCGCCTGGCTCATCCCAAGATGGGGCTGACGGATTTTATATCCAACCTGCGTTTCATCTCATGCGAAGGAGAAACCCATGGCAACAAAGAAACCTGCAGCAGCAGCCAAACCCGCAGCGAAAAAGGCAACCGCTGCAAAGCCGGCTGCAAAGAAAGCCGCAGCCAAACCGGTAGCGAAAGCAGCCGCCAAGCCAGCAACTAAACCGGCAATGAAGAAAGCCGCAGCAACCAAGACGGTCGCAGCAGCCAAACCAGCAACGAAAAAGGCAACCGCTGCAAAACCGGCTGTAAAGAAAGCCGCAGCCAAGCCGGCAGCAAAAGCAGCCGCTAAACCAGCAGCAAAAACTGCCGTAAAGAAAGCCGCAGCACCAAAGACGGTCGCTACTGCCAAACCGGCAGCGAAGAAAGTCGCTGCCAAGCCAGCAGCAAAAGCAGCGGCGAAACCAGCAGCAAAAACTGCCGTAAAGAAAGCCGCAGCAACCAAGACGGTCGCTACTGCCAAACCGGCAGTGAAGAAAGTCGCGGCCAAGCCAGCAGCAAAAGCAGCGGCGAAACCAGCAGCAAAAACTGCCGTAAAGAAAGCCGCAGCAACCAAGACGGTCGCAGCAGCCAAACCAGCAGCTAAGAAAGTCGCTGCCAAGCCAGCAGCAAAAACCGCGGTGAAGAAAGCCGCAGCAACCAAGACGGTCGCAGCAGCCAAACCAGCAGCAAAGAAAGTCGCTGCCAAGCCAGCAGTGAAGAAAGCCGCTACAACCAAGAAGGTCGTAGCCGCTAAACCCGCAGCCACGCCGGCGGTGAAGAAACCGGCGGCCCCGAAAAAAGCAGCCGTGGCAAAACCTGCAGCAGAGGCAAAACAAGCAGCAGAAAAACCAGCAGAGGAAGCCGCACCAGTAGTGAAAACCACGCTGAGCCCGACCGCCGCCTGGCCTTTTCCAACCACGTCCAGACGTCCCTGATTCAGGCTCTGACTTGGTTGCCTGCGAAAGATCGGGCACAATGTCCGCTGCGTAACGTAAGTTGCCAGCGGACTTTTTTTACCCTGATGCCCCCGACCATCTTGCAGGCAGGCACAGGCACATGGCGGGGCAACCGCTGAGACACTTGGACTGTACGTTATCATTCGAAAGACAACCAGGCATTTTCAGGAGAACGTATTGCTGCTTGATTTTCTCAACCTGACCATCGATACCGCCGCCACCCTGATGGCCGCCGTTTTCCTGCTGCGCTTCTGGAGCCAGGTTGCCCGCGTGCGCCCACCGGATTCGCTGGTCAAGTTCACGCTGAAAGTAACCAACTGGCTGGTGCTGCCATTGCGGCGCATCATTCCGGGATTCGCCGGTCTCGACTGGCCCTGCCTGCTGGGCGCAATGCTAATGGCCGTTCTCGCCGCCACGTCCGCAGTCTGGACGACGCCCTACTTCTCCGCCAAGTTTGTGTTGCTACTCTCACTGCAGCAACTGGCGAACTGGATGATCTATGGCCTGATGGGCTTGCTGGTACTGGAAGCTATTTTCAGCTGGATCAATCCAAATGCGCCGCTGGCGCCATTCATCCAGGCGATGAACACGCCGCTCCTCGCGCCGCTGCGCCGCATCATCCCGCCGCTTGGCGGCATCGATCTTACGGTGCTGGCCGCACTGATCCTGCTGCGTGTTGCGCTGAAACTGATCAGCGTCGGCATCGCTGCGCTCGCATGAGCCGCGACTGGTGTTCGGCCATTCCGGCGGGCATCCGACTAGCCGTGCAGCTCGCGCCGAACGCGAAAAAAACCGAAGTTCTGGGCGTAGTCGAAGACGCGCTGAAACTGAAGCTGAATGCGCCGCCGATCGACGGCAAGGCGAATGATGCGCTCATCCGCTTCATCTCCGATACGCTGGATGTGCCGAAAAGCGCAGTCAACATCACACACGGCACAACCAGCAAACGCAAGCTATTGGAAATCCGGTCTTCCCGCCTGACGCCAGATGCGGTCAGGCAGGCGTTCGGACAACCGTAGCGTCTGCCATCCCGCCATCAGCGGGAAAAGACAACGCTACCTGCCCAGATACCGCCAGCAGCGCACGATACCGGTTCCAGTCGAAGAATGGTCCGGGGTCGGTCTTGCGCACCGGCGCCACATGCTGATGACCGGCAACTGCCGCCAGCGGATAACGCTGCTGCAATGCCTGCGTCAGCGCGGTCAGCACCTGATACTGCCGGTCGTTGAATGGTTCAAAATCGGTTCCTTCGATTTCTATCCCGATCGAAAAATCATTGCAACGCTCGCGCCCACCGAACTGTGATACACCGGCATGCCAGGCACGCTGGTTCGTGGATACGAATTGCAGCAGTTGGCCATCGCGCCGGATGAAAAAATGCGCCGACACACGCAATGAACGCAGTCGGTCGAAATACGGATGTGCATCGCAATCGAGGGTGTTGGTGAACAGCTCCGCAATCTGGCTGCCACCAAACTCGCCAGGAGGAAGGCTGATGTTATGAATCAGCAGCAAATCGATTGCGGCGCCTGCCGGGCGCTCGTCACAATTCGGCGAAGGCACCTGCTGCGCTGCAGCACACCAGCCATCGTCGGCGATCAGGAAACGGTCGTCACGCATCTTCATCACTCCGGCGCGCAAATGTTCAGCCGCTGAATCTGGTAACGCAACTGGCGGAAACTGATGCCCAGCAATTGCGCCGCCTGTGTGCGGTTGTAACCCGTTTGAGCCAGCGCACGTTCGATAATTTCGCGCTCGACTGCATTCAGGTATTCCGGCAGCGGCAGTGGCATGCCCTTGGACAAGTCGAGCAAATCCAGCCGCAGCTCGAAAAGCACATCGCCGCTTGCTGTACGCACCTCCTGCTCATCTGCTTCCGGCATATCGTCACTCATGCCTTCAGCCACGGCAGCGCACGGTGTGAGGGCCAGATCGGCCTCGTCAATCACGCCCCCATCGGCAAACGCCAACGCACGTTCGAGAATGTTTTCCAGTTCGCGCACGTTGCCCGGGAAGCCGTACGCACGCAGTGCATCGAGCGCCTTCGGCGTCATGCGAACCGCTGTTCCATCCTGCCCGGCCAGACGCGCCAGAATCGATTCTGCCAGCAGACCGATATCGTCGCGCCGTTCGCGCAACGGCGGAAGATTCAGGCCGATGACGTTCAAGCGGTAAAACAGGTCCTGCCGAAACTTGCCTTGCGCCACGCGCTCGGCCAGATTCTGGTGTGTGGCGCTGATGATGCGCACGTCGATCGCTTCTTCGGCCGTCGAACCAAGCTTGCGAACGCGCCGCTCCTGAATCGCACGCAACAGTTTGACCTGCATCGCCAACGGCAGGTCAGCCACCTCATCAAGCATCAGCGTTCCGCCATGCGCTGCCTGGAAAAAGCCATCGCGATCTTCGTTCGCGCCGGTAAAAGCCCCCTTGCGATAGCCGAAAAATTCGGCTTCCATCAGGCTCTCGGGAATTGCACCGCAATTCACGGCGATGAACGGCTTGTCGGCACGCGTGCTGCGCGCATGGACTTCCCGTGCTGCCAGTTCCTTGCCGCTGCCTGATTCGCCAGTGATCGCGATTGGTGCCATGCTGCGCGCGAGGCGTTCGATTTGCTTGCGCAAATGCTGCATTGCGGCCGATTCGCCAATCAACACCGAGTGGGGCGCCGTATCGCGCCTGTTTTTCTGCCTTGCCGCCCTGCTGTTCGTTTCGCCCATGGCATTCAGCCGCAATGCCGATTTCACCATTGTGCGCATTTGGTCGAGCGCCACCGGCTTGGAAATATAGTCGAACGCGCCCGCCTTCAGCGCCGCCACTGCGTTGTCCGCGCTGCCGAACGCGGTGATCACGACCACCGGCGTGCTATTCATGCGCGCGCCAATTTCCTGCACCAGTTCCATTCCATTGCCATCCGGCAGGCGCATGTCGGTTATCACCAGCGCATATTCATTGTTGGCCAGATGGAGGCGCGCTGCCGCAACGCAATCGGCCACATCTACGTCCAGCCCCATCCGCACCAGCGTTATCTCAAACAGCTCGCGCAAGTCGGCTTCATCATCAACCACCAAAATCCGCGGAGAGTCGCTCATGGCACAGGTTCCTTCAATGTCATCTGTCCGGCACGGCAAAAGAAATCACGAACCGGCCACTGGTTATTGCAACGCCATCAGCCGTGACATCCGGATGAAATTCATAATCGAGCATCGCGCCATTATTCAAGCACAGCTCTCGCGCCAGATAAAGTCCCAACCCGGTTCCCTTGCTTGATGTAGTGTAAAACGGCTCAAACAAATGTGCGCGCACTTCCGGCGAAATGCTTGCGCCGTCATCCTGCACATGGAGTTCTATGCGGCTGGCGGTAGCTGGCACAGTAAACATGCGGATGCAGCCCGACCTGCCGCTGGCATAGCGTAAGGCATTTCCCAGCAGATTCAGAACGATTTCGCGCAGATGCAGCGGGTCGAACCGGACCTGCTGTTCGCCTGAAACGCACAGTATGATCATGTCGTCAGGCAAACCATGCGTTTCCGAAAAGGATGTCTTGATTTCAGACAGAAAATCGGCCAGCCCTATCATCTCCTGCGAATGCACCTTGCGCGACAGGTTAAGAATATCCTCGACCATACGATTCATCCGCACGACATTATCCGAAATAATCTTCAACAACCGGACTTGCGACGGATTGTCCGTTTCCTCATCCAGCAATGCCGATGCATGTGCAATTGCCGACAACGGATTGCGTACTTCGTGCGCAATACTGGCCGTCAACCGCCCCATAGACGCCAGTTTCAACTGTTGCGCCTGATTTTCGATCTGCGCGATATCCTGCAAAAAGATCACGCTGCGATCTTCGCGCAACATTTCAGCATTCACCCGGACGAACCGCGCCCGAAGGTGCATCGCCAACGAATTCGCAAACGATGGTTCAGCCGTGTCTTCCTGCTCGACCGTTCCATCTGTCGGCTTGATCATCACATACACAATTGAGCCTGTTTCCGCGCCAGACGATCCGGCGCGATCATGCCAGGCGAAAAAGGCATCGGCCAGAGGCTTTAGTGCAGGCACATCGCTCAATTTGCTGGTGCTGCTGCCTGTCGCCAGCACAAGCCCCAACTTGCGCACTGCAGACGGATTGCTGGCGTAGACCGTGCTGTCACCATCAACAACGATTACGCCGTCATCCATGTCGTCAATCACCAGTTGGCTGATCGCACGCTCCATCTCCAGCGCATGTCCCCGCCGCACCGCCAAAGATTCCTGACTGATTAACCTCGCAGCCATGCGGTTAACGACAAACACCGCCGACAGAAAGGCTGCGCCATACAGACCGGCCTGCATGATGGGCGCTTCCGGTTCCATTTTGATCAACAGGAACCAGCTTTGTAACAGCAGAAAGATGGAAACGACTGAGGCAAAACACAGCGCCAGCATCAGCGGCACAAGAATGGCCGCACTCGCCAGCGGAAACAGGTAGAGAATTGCCAACCCGCTTTTCATCCCTCCTGCCACCAGATACAACAGCGAAATGAGTATGATGTCGATCACAATCTGCAGCAGCAACTGCAGCATAAAGCGCCGTCGCCGGTACAGCGCGAAGAAAGCAAACGCGAGCGCCAGCAGCAAGTAACCAAAACAAAGCCAGCGATAACTCAGGCCGCCATCGAACCAGTATGCACGGTTGATGCTGAAGCCGCCGAAAACCATCAGCACCAGCGCAATCAGAATGCGCGTGATGCCCAGCGCATGCAGCGACCGCCAGAAACTTGCGCTTGATTCAACTGACAGGGTGGGCACGGGTTAAAACACTGGTGGCTTGCCGCGATGCTCTTCGCAGCAATACTCGATACCGAGATCGTTCACTGCTTCGGAAATAGGCACGTGAACGCCACAGTGCGCGCAACGTACCATCAGTTCCGCCCCCGTGCTATCGAATTGCTTGCGCCGCAACGGCGCAGTTGGCCGTGGCTTCGACGCGGATTTTTTGGCGAGCAACGCTGCGGCAACGAGCCCGAACAGCGCCAGCCAAATCAGTAACTTCATCTGCTTCTCCGAATTACGGTATATCTACCTGCTTCCAGTTTACACCAGCGCAAATTCACATGCCTGGCATGGGACGGACGCAAGGAAAAATATACTACCTGGTGTATCTTTCAATACCGCCGGAATACGTGGCCAAACAGCATGTTTGCCCACATACCCCAGAGAATTCAAACGAGATCCATGTGCTTGGTGCCTGCTGCCAAATCGCGGTTTTTCGACTCCTTGCCCTGCAACTTGATTGCCAGCCGCAGATCATTGACCGAATCCGCATTCCGGAGTGCATCCTCGTACGTGATCAGGTCGGCCTCGTACAGGTCGAACAGCGACTGGTCGAACGTCTGCATCCCCAGTTCGCGCGAACGTTTCATCACTTCCTTGATCTCATGTACCTGGTTCCTGAAAATCAGATCGGAAATGTATGGCGAGTTCAGCATAATCTCGACTGCGGCCACACGTCCCTTGGTGTTTTTCAGCGGAATCAGCCGTTGCGCGATCATGCCTTTCAGGTTGAACGACAGATCCATCAGCAACTGCTGCCTGCGCTCCTCAGGAAAGAAGTTGACGATCCGATCCAGAGCCTGGTTCGAGCTGTTTGCATGCAGCGTTGCCAGACAGAGATGACCCGTTTCGGCGAACATGATGGCGTAATCCATCGTTTCACGATCGCGAATCTCGCCAATCTGGATCACGTCCGGTGCCTGCCGCAGCGAGTTTTTCAGCGCAATGCCCCAGTTTTCGGTATCAACCCCGACCTCACGGTGAGTGACCAGGCAATTCCTGTTCGGGTGCACAAATTCGACCGGGTCTTCGACCGTGATGATGTGGCCATAGCTGTTTTCGTTGCGATGCCCCACCATCGCCGCCAGCGTGGTCGATTTGCCGGAACCGGTTGCGCCAACCATCAACACCAGCCCGCGCTTTTCCATCGCGATGTCCTTCAGCACAGCGGGTAGCCCCAGATCGTCGAACTTTGGAATTTCGGTATTAATCGTCCGCAACACCATGCCGACCCGCCCCATCTGCATGAACGCTGATACGCGGAAGCGTCCGAGACTGCCGGGATTGATGGCGAAATTGCATTCCTTCGTCTGCTCGAATATTGCCGCCTGCTTGTCGCTCATGATCGCGCGCGCCAGTTCGACCGTATGCGCCGCCGTCAGCGACTGGCCGGAAATCGGCGTAATCCGGCCATCAATCTTCATCGCCGGCGGAAAATCCGTAGAAATGAAAAGGTCGGAGCCTTTCTTGCTGACCATCAGGCCCAGCAAATCAAACATGAATTTTGTTGCCTGATCCCGTTCCATATTCCCCTCTCGTGAATTGTCAGCCCGGGAAATTTTCCGGCACTTTAGCTGCGGAACGCGCGGTCGAAGCATTGATTGCGTTGCGCCGCACCAGTTCGGTCAGGTTCTGATCCAGCGTCTGCATGCCAACATTCTGGCCGGTCTGGATGGCCGAATACATCTGCGCAATTTTGTTTTCGCGGATCAGGTTGCGAATCGCGGGCGTTGCGATCATGATTTCGTGCGCAGCCACGCGACCGGAATCATCCTTGCGCTTCAGCAGCGTCTGCGTTATCACCGCCGCCAGCGACTCGGACAGCATCGCGCGCACCATTTCTTTTTCTTCCGCCGGAAACACGTCTACCAGACGGTCGATGGTTTTCGCCGCCGACGACGTATGCACGGTGCCAAAAACCAGGTGGCCGGTTTCCGCCGCCGTCAGCGCCAGCCGGATTGTTTCCAGGTCGCGCATCTCGCCCACCAGAATCACGTCCGGGTCTTCGCGCAAAGCCGAACGCAGCGCATTGTCGAACGACAGCGTATCCGAGCCAACTTCGCGCTGGTTGATCAGACAGCGTTTGGATTCATGCAGGAATTCGATCGGATCCTCGATCGTGATGATGTGTGAACTATGGTTTTCGTTCACATGGTTGACCATCGCCGCCAACGTGGTCGATTTGCCCGAACCGGTCGGGCCGGTCACCAGCACCAGACCGCGCGGCTTCAACGCCAGCTCACCAAAGATTTTCGGGCAGTTGAGCTGTTCCAGCGTCAGCACTTTTGACGGAATCGTCCGCAACACCGCCGCCGCACCACGGTCCTGATTGAATGCATTCACGCGAAAGCGCGCCAGCCCCGGGATTTCGAATGAAAAGTCGCACTCGAGCCGCTCCTCGTACGTCTTGCGCTGGCTGTCGCTCATGATGTCATAAATCATGCCGTGCACCTGCTGATGATCCATCACCGGCAGGTTGATGCGGCGCACGTCGCCATGCACGCGAATCATCGGCGGCATGCCGGAAGACAAATGCAGGTCGGAAGCATTATTCTTGACCGAGAAGGCCAGCAATTCTGAAATGTCCATTTATAATCCCGGGTAGTCTCTAAGAATTGGTTGTTACCTTGATGCAACCAGCCGCAACCTGATTATGTCCGCAATTTCGCACAACTTGCAAGCCGTCCGCGACAAAATTTGCGCGGCGGCAAATACGGCTGCGCGCGCGCCAGAAAATGTCAACCTGCTGGCCGTCAGCAAAACCTGGGGCGCAGATGCCGTGCTCGAAGCCGTCCGCGCCGGGCAGCGCGCGTTCGGCGAGAATTACGAGCAGGAAGCCGTAGCCAAAATGGCGGCGGTCAAAGCAGAGCAGCCGGAACTGGCGCTCGAATGGCATTTCATTGGACCGATCCAGAGCAACAAGACGCGTCCGATTGCAGCGCATTTCGACTGGGTACACTCGGTCGATCGGGAAAAAATCGCACGCCGCCTGTCCGACCAGCGCCCGGCAAACATGCCGGCACTGAACGTCTGCATCCAGGTCAATATCAGCGGCGAAGACAGTAAAAGCGGCGTGCAGCCCAAAGATGTACCAGCTCTGGCGCGAGCGATAGCAACAATGCCACACCTGAAACTGCGCGGGCTGATGGCAATCCCCGAACCGGCCAGCGAGCCGGAAAAGCAGCGCATTCCGTTTGCGCAAATAAAACAGCTGTTCGAACAACTGCGCGCGCAAGGCTTTGAACTCGATACCCTGTCGATGGGCATGACCGACGACATGAACGCAGCGATTGCCGAAGGCGCGACCATCGTGCGCGTCGGCACCGCCATTTTTGGACAACGGCAATATGATGAAAAATAACCTGAAAATCAGCTTCATCGGCGGCGGCAACATGGCGACCGCGCTCATCGGCGGCATAGCCGGCAAATTGACAGACGGCGGCAACATCCATGTGGTAGATCCGAAACCGGAAGCGCTGGATGCGCTGCAACGCCGGTATGGCGTCACGACCGCCACCGGCATCGGCGATGCAATCGCCGCCAGTGACGTGATCGTGCTTGCGGTCAAGCCGCAGCAATTGCACGAGGTCGCACTCGAACTGGCGCTGCACCTGTCACAGCAACTGGTGCTGTCGATCGCCGCCGGCATCCGTGCGGCCGACCTGTCACGCTGGCTGGGCGGCCACCGCGCCATCGTGCGCACGATGCCAAACACGCCGGCGCTGATCGGCCAGGGTGTGACTGGCATGGTGGCGCTCGATGGCGTATCACAGGAACAAAAAGCACAGGCGGATGCGATTATGTGTGCCGCCGGCGCGACCGTCTGGCTGGAGCAGGAATCTCAGATCGATGCCGTCACCGCGGTGTCCGGAAGCGGCCCGGCATACGTGTTCTATTTCATTGAAGCGATGCAGCAGGCAGCAACCGAACTCGGATTGAATGCCGAACAGGGCCGCGCGCTGGCCATTGCCACCTTCACTGGCGCGGCACAGCTGGCGGCACAATCGGACGAACCGGTGCCGGTGCTGCGCGAGCGCGTCACATCGAAAGGCGGCACAACTTTTGCCGCTTTGACCAGCATGGAGCAGGACCACGTGAAAGCGGCGATCGTGCGCGCACTCAAGGCTGCACATGCACGCAGCCAGGAACTGGGTGAGGAACTTGGCCACAACTAGAAATTTTGACCAACAAGACACCAGAACCGGAAAGATCATTCGTAGCAGCAATCACAACCACCACAGAGGAAAACATCATGAAAATAAACTGTAAATGGAAGTTGCTTGCCACCAGCGTTGCGTTGGCCGCCATGCACACGCCTGCGCTCGCCGTCGATTCGGTTTCATTGGAATACGGCACCGCATCCAATGTTCAGGTCGCACGCGTCGGACTCCAATGGAACTGGTCACAACACTGGCTTTCTTCGAATGGCAACCATGTCGGCGGCTACTGGGATTTATCACTGGCGCAATGGCGCGGCAAAAAATTCCGCAATATTGATGATCAGCACCAGAACATCACCAGCATCGGCATCACCCCCGTATTCCGCTGGCAAAAAGACGACCGTAAAGGACTTTACGCTGAAGCTGGCATTGGCGCGCACCTGATGTCAGAAACGTACAACAACAATGACAAGAAAATCGCCACTGCTTTTACCTTTGGCGATCATGTCGGCATTGGCTATGTATTCAGCAATGGCCTCGACCTTGGGCTCAAATATCAGCATTTTTCAAATGCCGGCATCAAAAAACCGAACGACGGCGTGAATTTCACCATGGTACGCGCGGCCTACCGTTTTTAACCCATCAAACACTGATTGGAGCCTGTTTGAATTCCATTCGTCCACACATCGCATTCCTCGGCATCGGCCTGATGGGCCTGCCGATGGCAACCAACCTGCTCAAGGCCGGTTATCCGCTGACGGCATGGAACCGCACCCGCGCCAAGGCCGAACCGCTGGCCGCGCATGGCGCCCAAATCGCCGATACAGCGCAGGAAGCAGTCAGAAACGCTTCCATCGTGATCACGATCCTGGCTGATGGCCCGACCGTAATCGAGGTCGTGAGCGATGCGCTGCCGTCCTTCGCCCCCGGCACGCTAGTGATCGACATGAGTTCGACCCGGCAGGATGAGGCGCTGACGCTGCATCAAATGCTGGCGGAGAAAGGGCTCGCCTTCGTCGATGCGCCGGTATCCGGCGGCGTGGTAGGCGCCGAAGCAGCGACGCTGGCCATCATGGCTGGTGGCAGCGCGTCCGATTTCGAACGCGCGAAGCCGATATTGGCCGTGATGGGCCGTCCGACGCTGGTTGGCCCGGCAGGTTGCGGCCAGATTGCGAAACTTTGCAACCAGTTGATCGTCGGCGGCACGCTGGCCATCATCGCCGAAGCGATGCTGCTGGCGCAGGCGGGCGGTGCCGATCCGGCCGCGATGCGCGCCGCCATTCGCGGCGGCTTTGCCGAAAGCCGGCTGCTAGAAGTGCATGGCCAGCGGATGCTGGATCGTGCCTTCGTGCCCGGCGGGCAAATCAAGACGCAAGCCAAGGATATGGACAACATCTTGATCGCGGCAAAAAATGCCGGGGTGAAGCTGCCGGTGTCGGAACTGGTGACAGGGTTGTATCACAGCATCCTTGGGGCGCACCCGAATGCCGACCAGTCGGCGGCGCTACTCGCGATTGAACAACTCAATCCGGGCAAGCGCGTGGGCGACGCGCCGGATCGATTCTGACGCGCAAACTCGGAAAAACCGCTCTTACTGTGCGCGCTGGCGTTCGCGCCGAAAATGCGCCTGCGCCAGCACCAGCGCGGCAGCCAGTAACGCCGCGCAAAAATACATCGGAGCACCGATGCGCCAATCGCCTTTCGGCAGGTGCGACACCATACCAAGCAGCGGCGCGGCAATCACCGGCGCAATCACCGCCATCAAGCTGTTGATCGAGTTCACCGCGCCCATCGTTTCCCCCTGCCGCGCTGCGCCCGCGGCGCTGGAAATGATGCTCTGAATGCAAGCGGTAACGGTAAAACCGAGCGCATTGCCTGCGATGATCGCGTACATCATCCAGCCTTCGTTCGCCAGCCCCCACAGCAGATGCGCAATCGCCGATGACAGCAATCCCAGCACTGCCAGACGACGCGAACTGAGGCGTTTGAGCAACCGGCCCAGCAGCACTCCCTGCACAATCACCGACACCACGCCAACCGTCGCCAGCGACCAGCCATTCTGCTGCGGTCCCCAGCCGAACTTGAACGTGGTGTACAGCACCCACGACGTGTGCATCATGAACTGCGCCAGTCCGCAACACACAATCACCGCCAGCAACTGGCCGATGCCGGATAGTTGCGCCAGTTGCCGGTAAGCGTTCAGCGGATGCGCCGCTCTCCACGCGAACGGGCGGCGCCGCTCGACTGGCAATGATTCCGGCAACACGAAATAACCGTACAACAGGTTCAGCAGCGCCAGCCCGCCGGCGACGTAAAACGGCAACCGCAAGCTGACATCACCCAGCAATCCGCCCATCACCGGGCCAATGATGAAGCCTAGCCCGATCATCGCGCCCAGTGCGCCGAAGCGTCGCGCGCGCTGCTCCGGCGGCGTGATGTCAGCCACATAGGCATTCGCCACCGCCGCGTTCGCCTGCATCGCGCCGCCGAACAGCCGCACCACCAGCAGCATCCATAGTTCAGGCGCGACGGCGGTGGCAAAGAAATTCAGCGCCAGCCCGCAAAATCCGAGCAGCAGCACCGGACGGCGCCCATAGCGATCCGACAGCGCGCCCAGAATCGGCGAACCGAAAAAATTAGCGATGCCGAACGAAAACAGCACGCCGCCATACCAGAATGCCTGTTCTTCCTGCGAGCCGGTGAAACTGCCGACCAGCGCCGGCAACACCGGGATGATCAGGCCGATCGCCGCCATATCAATCAGCACCGTCAGCATAATGAACGGCAGCGCGGCATTGCGGCGTTTGCTGGTGGGCGGTTGCTCACCGGAAAGGGGTTCAGTCATTGTTGATTGCCGTTTTTGACAGCCATTCGCAGACAGCTGAGGAGTTAAAAAATACCGCGGTTTGCAAAACGAAAGTGGCCTTCACGCACCATCGGACTCGAACCGGCCGGCGGCGCGGTTCTTGCGCACGCTATCCCACGCAAACACTTGCCCGTTCATCGCCACATAGACGCCATGCGGCAGTATTTGCGCGGCCGCGCAGGCAAAACCGAGATTGAACAGCGCATCGGAATTCGAGACCGAAAACGGAACCATCGCGCCAGTCAGCACAATGGTTTTGGCCAGCGCGGCCTGCCCCAGCACCTGCGCAGTTTCACGCATCGTGTCGGTGCCGTGCGTGACCACAATCGCCGTTTCGTCTGCGGCGCGGCACGCCGCCCGCACGCGCGCGCGGTCGGCGTCGCGCATGTCGAGCGAATCGAGCAGCGGCAGGATTTTCAGTTCGTGCGGCAGCGTGAGGCGCGCCTGCGCCAGCATCTGCGGCAGGTGGCTGGTGGCAAAACCGAGCGTGCCGGCAATTTCGTCGTAGTGCTTGTCCAGCGTACCTCCGGTGGCGATGATGCGCAAAGCCATGATTTTTCTCCCTGTCAGATCAGCGCCTTCGCGCCGTGTGCGCCGGCGAAGCGCCACATCCGGCTCCAGCCCGGCGGCCAAGGCAGATGCGGACCGTTGTAGTCCGGCAGACCGGTACGCACCGGAAACACCGGCAACGGCCCGGGCGCGTGCGGATTGCGGCCGTTCAAATCCAGGCTGTACATGTAGCCGGGCAGCAGCGCATCGCACACCGCCTTGAACCAGACCGCGTGCTCCTCATCCTCGCCCAGCGCCTGCGCCAGCCCTTCCGGATCGAATTTCGCCAGACAACGCACCAGCTCATCAGTGCCGGCACCGGGACTATCACCCCAGCCGATCACCGGATTGAAAATGTAATCGGCGCCGGAACCGTACCAGCCCTCGCGCCATGGCCGCTGCAACCAGTTGCGCGTGCCTGTGAACAGGTGCCAGCGCCAGTGCATGCCGGATGGACGCGGACACGAATGCAGATACAACCGCTGGTAGCCGGCATCGTGCAACGCTCGTACCACTGCCATCAACCGCGCATGCGGCGTGCGGTCCGGCGGCGCCAGCCGAAACAGGATCGGCTCGCCATCGGCGTGCTGCACTTCATCGGTCGACAGGTTCAGATCCAGCACGCGGCTTTCGTTGCCGAAGCGCGCCGATACCCAGCCCGTCAGCAAATTGACGGCCGTGAGGACGCCATAGCCGCGATAGCGATGAAAGATGACAGTGCCTGGAGCGATCGGTTTCATGCAAAAGAATCAAAACTAAAGTGCCAGACAGGGCTTTGCTGCCGCCAGCAAGCCCCAAAATATACACCCACCAGTATTCTCAAATAGCCGCCAAAAACGTGGCCGAAACCATAGATTATTGCCCATACCCCAGCAAAAACAGTCTGCGCGTCACAAGCCGCGGAACTGCGAGCAGGATTTGAACACTTCCAGCGTCGGCGCTATCCGCTTTTGCCGGCACCATTTTGCCGTCAGCTTCAGCAGCTCCTTGATGTCCCGGCCGGAAACGCCAGGAAACTGGTCGACCAGCTGGTCGACCAGGCTTGCCTGCAAATCGAATTCGAACTGCGTCGACAGCACGCTCCAGATGCGCTTCGCATCTTCCGCCTGCGGCGCTTCATACACAATGGTCGCGATGCAGCGCGACGCAATCGCGTCATCGACATCCTGCGAACGGTTGGTGGTCATGAACAGCAAGCCGTGGAAGTATTCGAGCGTACGCAAGAACGAAGCCACAACCGCATTGTGATCGATATCGTTGCCGCGCCGGCGGATGTAAACGTCGGCTTCGTCCAGCAGCAGCACCGCCCCCCAGCGCTGCGCGCGCTTGAGGATCACCGTCAGGTTTTTCTCCACGTCTTCCGAATGGATGCCAAGCTGGCCCGAATGCACGCGGTACAGCGGCCGGCCAATCACTTCGGCATACACTTCGGCCGTCAGCGTCTTGCCCAGCCCGGGCGCTCCCTTGCACAAGATGGTCGTGCCGCCGGATTTGCCAGCCACGATGTCGTCCATCAGCACATCCATGTCCTGCGTCAGGATATCGATCAGGTCGCGGTGATGCGATGGCAGCACCAGTTTTTCGCGCAAGCCGGGATCGTAGCGGTATTCGATCAGGTGGTTCACGTGGATCCACATGTTGGTGTGGGTTTCCAGGTTGAAGCACAGAATCATCGGATGCATCGGGATGCTGGAAAAATTGCGCCCTTGCAACAACCAGAATTCCGAATCGGCATGAGTGAAGAACTTGCGCTGTATCAGTTCTTCGTCATTGACCACCCGCATCGGCGACGGCAGCTTCAGCCGCTCCGGCGTCTGGTACTTTTCTGCCAGGTTGACCTCCAGCACCGAACCGGAGGCAATGAACTGCTCGTTCGTCTGCTGCACGAAATCGACAAAACGATCGACCGATTCCAGATAGGCGCGTTTGAGTTCCGGCGTTTCCTTCATGAAGCCCTTGGCCGCCAAAATTTCGATCACCGTCTGGTGCCCTGCCAAATCCGAGGCAAAGAAAAACACCACCCTGTTAGCCGGGCGCGAATAATCGTTGTTGCTCATCGCAACCGTATTCGCCGTCAGGCTGAGAGCGACGCATTTCTGACCATTCGACATTTCCTGCAGCGCGATATTGGTCACCAGCCACGGCATCTGTTCGCCATGCTCTCCAATCGCATACACCCAGCCGTCGATCGCGCCCTGCTTGATGTAGGCGCCAATTGCCTGCGCCAGCATCGCCAGACTGGAAATGGACGCATGCACCGGATTCTGCTCGGCCTCGCGCAGCGCGGTCAGCAGCACCGCAGACGCACGGTGGCCGCCGGCGACCATCTGCTGATGCAGCCATTCCTTCGCTTCATCGTCGAGCTGATAGAAATAGACACTGACTTGGTTATCGTCACGCAACAACAGATAGTTCGGGATTTCCTGCGCCCACTCGGCCTCGAGGAAACGGGTTTTCGCCTCCTTCGCTATCGCGGTCGGCAAATCGATCGATATCCCGTAATACTCGCGCCGGGAATCCAGGTCCTGCAGTACGGAAGCATCATGCATGGTGATCAGTGGTCGGTTAGGGGCGCGCCACGCGCGCTGGAAAGGGAAATGGACTTCGGGCGGGCGTCAATCGCTCCACAGCTTGCCGGCGGTGGACCAGTTCTCGCGCTTGACCTCTTGCAGGATGATGTCCACCGCAGCCGGATCGCAGCCGAGGGTATTGCAGGCAGCTTCGGTCACCGCTTTCACAAATGCGCGCTTCTGCTCCTGCGTCCGGCCTTCAAACAGTTGTACGTTAATCGTTGGCATGGTCAATCCTCGAAAAATAAGCACTCGCCGAAACCGGCGGCGACATGCGCCGCGCAAGCAGGCGAAACAAAACAGGGAATCAATTGGACATTATAGAACGTGTCGCGCGTCCGATGCATTGTAGTCGGTTTGCGCGCTGCCGGAGCAGACCGTGAACGCAGCAGACTTGCGTCTGCTGCCTTTCCCGGCGTCAGGCGGCGTCCGAAAGGAGAGGAGGAAAACCGGACGCCACAGAAAAATCAGTTCAGGAACTTAGCGGTAATGGCGATAACCGTGGTGGTGCCCGCGGTAACCGTAACCGACGTACAGCGGAACAGGCACCGGGTAATATGCCGGAGCGCTGTAATAGACCGGACGTGGCGCGTAATAGACTGGCGCCGGACTGCTGTAATATGTGGTCACCGTGCCGTCGCGGTATGACGAAGCCGGTGGGGTTGAAACATAATAGCCAGGTTGCGAACTCGCAATCGCCGCACCGGTCATCATGCCCAGCACCACGCCAGCGGCAACCGCGCCACCATCGGCCGAAGCCGGTGCCGAAGTTGTCAATGCAGCTGCGGCCATCACTGCGACCGCGACCAGTTTTTTGCCGTTGTTCATTGTTGCCTCCATGTCATTCTTGCTGGAACCCTGCGCCCTCACGCAGCCTCATGACTACACTTTAATGACAATCCAGCCAGATGGAAGCCAGCGAAACAAACTCTTACACTTGTAAACACTGGATGCATATCAACTGACCACGATGACAACATCTGATCTAGCGCAACATTGGTGGACATAATCCGCTCAAACCAACCAGAACCGACCTCCAGACAGCTGTTGCGAATTGATCATTGCGCGCAGAGCGCCTAACATGGGCATGTTGCGGTGCGCGCTTGCCACGCGCCGACATGAATGCACTCTCGCCACGAACCCATTTCAAGGAGAACATCATGCGCTTTTCCCCAGCAGGCTCGGTACAAGCACGGAAATTGCCGGACATCACCCGCAAGTTCCTCCAGCTGTCGGCCATCACCACCATAGCCATCTGCGCCGTGCTGTACGCGAAACCGACGCTGGCCGCTGGCCACGACGCCGCCAGCGCCAAAGCGACCTACCTGAAGGATCGGGAGCTATGCAACAGCGGCCAGACCAATCAGGATCGCGCCACCTGTCTGAAGGAAGCGGCTGCAGCCTATGCCGAGGCAAAGCGCGGACAGCTGAACAACGACGGCTCGTATGACAAGAATGCAGTCGACCGCTGCAAGGCGCTGCACCACGGCGAACGCAGCGCATGCTATCGCCGCATCAAGGGCGAAGGCACCACCGATGGCAGCGTCGAGGAAGGCGGCATCTACCGCCGCATTGAAACAGAAGAAGGCCCGGCGCACCACCATCGCTACCGCACGCCGCCGCGCAACTAAGCCTGCTCAAAACCGCTTGAATGACAGGGCCGCACGTCGGCCCTGTCCGTCCCATCCCGCCGTTGCGCCAACATGACCGTCGCCGCGCACGCCATACTGCACTCACCACCTCGCACTTGCCATCGCTGGCCGGCACGATTTCGAGCCGTGCCGAGCAGACCACTGCCAGCCGGAACGCCAGCAATTCAGCCAGAAATAATTGAATAAGAAATCATTTTTATTCAATAAGACTCAAAAACATACTCCACCCTGTATTTAAAAACAGCCAGCAAATATATGGCCCGGCGATGTGTTTTGACCTGATACCCCCGCATAAACACGGATTTTGCATTTACAGGCTTAGCGCACCGGTTTTGCGCGGCGGCCCTTTATATCCATTTGGAATATAAGCAAATAAATTCATTGTCGTTTGGAATCATTCATAAGTTTATTACGATTCACGCATAGCAAACGCACCGCCGGCAAATGGCGCAACCAGACGAGGCCGCCGTTTCAGGCTGACTTTCGTGATTGCACGCGGCGCAGGCCGCACACACTAGAATTTTCAGGACTTTTGAATGTATCGCTACGACCACTACGACCAGACCATCGTCGACGAACGCGTCGCGCAATTCCGCGATCAGGTGCGACGCCGACTGGCGGACGAACTGACCGAAGAAGAATTCCGCCCGCTGCGGCTACAAAACGGCCTGTACCACCAGCGGCATGCATACATGCTGCGGATCGCGATCCCCTACGGCCTGCTGTCCGCCAGGCAATTGCGCACGCTGGCGCAGATCGCACGTGAACACGACCGTGGCTACGGCCATTTCACCACCAGGCAGAACATCCAGTTCAACTGGGTGAAACTGGAACAAACGCCGGACATCCTCGAACGGCTGGCGGGCGTGCAGATGCATGCCATCCAGACTTCCGGCAACTGCATCCGCAACATCACTTCCGACCAGTATGCCGGCATCGCGGCGGACGAGATCGTCGATCCGCGCCCGTATGCGGAAATCCTGCGCCAGTGGAGCACCCTCCATCCGGAATTCGCCTTCCTGCCACGCAAGTTCAAGTTCGCCATCAATGGCGCACAAGAAGACCGCGCGGTGACTGCGGCGCACGACATCGGCCTGACCGTGATCAAGAACGAGGCTGGCGAAGTGGGTTTCCGCGTGATGGTCGGCGGCGGGCTGGGCCGCACGCCCATCATCGGCAGCGTGATCCGCGAATTCCTGCCGTGGCCGCACATGATGACCTATCTGGAAGCGATCATCCGCGTCTATAACCAGTACGGCCGGCGCGACAACATGTACAAGGCGCGCATCAAGATTCTGCTGAAAGCCATCGGCAGCGAGGAATTCGCGCAAGAAGTCGAGCAGGAATGGCAGCACCTGAAGGATGGCCCCGGCACATTGACGCTCGAGGAATTGCAGCGCGTGGCGGCGCACTTCACCGCGCCGGCCTATGAGGTGCTGCCGGCAAGCGATGCCGCGATCGCGCAACTGCGGCAGGAAAACAAGGCATTCGCCAACTGGCTGGCGCGCAATGTGAAGCCGCACCGCATTCCCGGCTACCGCGCAGTCGTCTTGTCGCTGAAAAAACCGGGCGTGCCACCGGGCGACATCAGCGCCGAGCAGATGGAAACGGTCGCCAATCTGGCCGAGCGTTACAGCCTGGGCGAACTGCGCGTCACGCACGAGCAAAATCTGGTGCTGGCCGACGTGCGCGAGCGCGATCTGTTCGAATTGTGGCAGCAGGCAAAGAACGCCGGGCTGGCGACGCCGAACATCGGCCTCCTGACCGACATCGTCTGCTGCCCGGGCGGCGACTATTGCGCGCTGGCGAATGCGAAATCGATCCCGATCGCGCTGGCGATCACCGAGCGCTTCGACAACCTCGATTACCTGCACGACATCGGCGAGCTGGAGCTGAACATCTCTGGCTGCATCAACGCCTGCGCCCATCACCACGTCGGCAACATCGGCGTGCTGGGCGTGGACAAGGATGGCAGCGAGTGGTACCAGGTCTCGCTCGGCGGCTCGCAAGGCAATGAAACGACGATCGGCAAAATCATCGGCCCAGCCTTTTCCGCCGAGCAGATGCCGGACGTAATCGAACGACTGATTGAAGTCTATCTGCGCGAACGAACCGACGAAGAAAAGTTCATCGATACCGTGCGCCGCCTCGGCATCGAACCATTCAAGGCGCAGGTGTATGGCACGCCGATTGAACCGAAAGCAACCAAAGCAGGAGAACAGGCCCGTGGCTGAACAGAACAAACGCATCATCAAGGATCGCGCCATCATCGCCGACGACTGGCTGTTGCTGCGGCCGAATGTCAGTGCATTGGTCAGTCCATCGGTCGGGGCGTTACCAAGTGAAGTAAGCATCCCGACAGGCAAAGTCATCGTGCCGCTGGCGGTCTGGCTGGCGCAAAAGGAAGCACTGTCCGCCCGCGCCGATATTGGCGTCTGGCTGGCGAGCGACGAACGGCCGGAAGCATTGAAAGACGATCTGGCGCGCCTGCCGCTGATCGCGGTCGATTTCCCGAAATTTTCCGACGGCCGCGGCTATTCGATTGCGTTTCTGCTGCGCGAGCGGCTGGGCTATGCGGGCGAACTGCGGGCGATTGGCGACGTGCTGCGCGACCAGCTGTTTTACCTTGCCCGCGTCGGCTTCAATGCGTTTGATGTGCGCGCCGACCGCAGCCTGGAAGATGCGCTGGCTGGCCTGACGGACTTCTCGGTCAGATACCAGACTTCATCGGATGAAAAGGAGCCGCTGTTCCGCCGCGTGCACCGCCCGGGAGAAGTACCATGAGCGAATTCACCCTGCGCCTGACGGGAACAATAGCCACGCTAGAGCGCATCGCACGCGAGCATGCGCCGGCGGTGTTCGCCTCCAGCCTGGCGGCGGAAGACATGGTGCTAACGGATTTGATCCTGTCGGAAGATCTGCCGATCACGATTTTCACGCTCGACACCGGCCGCCTGCACGCTGAAACGCGGCAGATGGTCGCGCGCGTACAGGAGTGCTACGGCTACGGCATCAAGATCTACCGCCCGGATGACGCGGCCGTGGCGGCATATG
>JAGSYW010000101.1 GCA_018262475.1 Burkholderiaceae bacterium
GATCGAAATCAGCGCCGCGCGCACGCCTTTTTGCAGCGGATGCAGCGCAAAGACCGCCAGCAGGCCGAGCGGCAGATAGGCGGCGACATTGGTCAGCAGGTCGAACCAGGTCCAGTAGCGTGGCCAGGCCGCGGTAACGTAAGCCAGCGGTGGCACGCCAATATCACGCCAGCCTGCAAACGGATACCAGCTGGCGTAGACGATCAGCAGCAGCCAGGCCAGCAGGCTGGCGCGGAAAAAATATGAAGCGCGCGAACCGTCAGCCTTGTCCTGCTGGTCGATCATTTGCGTTCTGGCTGCTCTGCCAGCCACAACAGCAGGTCGCCGATGGCCAGATCGCTTGCGTCGGCCAGCGCGCGCGCGCCGCCGGCTGCATCAGGCACAGGCGCCGGCAGATCGCGCGAGAAGTTTTTTTGTGCCAGGATCGTGCGGCCGTTGAACAGCGAGGCACGCATGGTCACCCGCGACCAGCTGCGCGACTCGCTGTCGAACACCTGGATGAAATCGGTGATTTCGATTCGCAGCACGGGTACCGACTGTCCGCTGTCGGCAGTGGATAGCACCATCCCGCCGGCTTCGGCGATGCGCATTTTCAGCCGCTGGCTGAACAATTGCGGCGGCGGCATTTGCCAGCGGTTGTGCGCAAACTGCAGCACTTGCTGCTCGTTGGCATAGGAAAGCCGGTAATGCATCGCCCTGCCTTCGAGCCAAGCGGGGGCGTCGATGTCGGCCAGTCGCACGGCAGGCAGCTTCGCCGGACGATCGGCTGCCGACAGGCGCAAAGGCCCGAAATCGTACTGTGCAGGCGGCGGCGAACTCGCGCAGCCAGTTAGCAGGATGGCTGCCAGCACGATCGGTAGCACCACAAACATTTTTTTCAGTTGATTCATCGGGTTCCCTCCGGTGCGGCAAAGCCGGTTTCACCTGGCCCCGGCGTTGCGCTGTTCGGCCCGAACAGCAGGCTTTGCGGTTGCCGGTTGATTTGTTCCACCGTGCGTTCGAGTTGCTGCGCGGTGCTGCGCAATTCACTGCTCAAGCGGTTGATTTTCGGCATCGTGTCGGCATTCACGTTATGGCTCAATTCGCCGATTTCCTTCGATAGCGAGTTGATCGATGCCATCGCCTGCCGCGCCTCGGTTGCGACAGCGGGCAATTGCGTCATGGTTGGCTCAAGCTGCTTTGGAATCGTTTCCAGTTTTTTTGCCGCTTGGCTGACATCGCGGAATGCCGCCAGCATGACCTTGCGGTTCGGTTCATCCAGCAGCGCATTCAGCCGATCGGCCAGCACGCGGGTCTGCTCGAGCAGCGCCTGTCCGCTGGTTTGCAGGTTGTCGAACACGCTGGGACGCATTTCGATGCGGGCGACATTGTCCTTCGAACTCGGAACCAGCTCCGGCTTGCTGCCATCGTCATCGAACTGCACATAGGCGATGCCGGTCACGCCTTGGTAGCCGAGTGCCGCGTAGGTCGATTGCGTAATCGGCGTATCAGGGCTGATGCTGAGGCTGATAAGGATTTGGCCGGGCGATTTCGGGTCGAATGCGATTTTCTCGACCTTGCCAACGTCGAGTCCGCGATAACGCACCGCCGCTTGCGGGTTCAGGCCTGGTATAGACAGCCGCGTGGCGATTTCATAAGGCACACGCTGCACCCGATCGCGATTCAGCCAGATGCCCATCCACACCGCAGCTGCAACCAGCAGGATGGTGAACAGGCCGGCCAACAGCGCATGAGATTTGTTTTCCATGTTCTTGTTCCATCAAGTCGAGGACGAGCCGCCGCCAGTTGCACGCATGCCGGCCAGCGCCCGACGCCCTCGGTCACCCAGAAAATATTGTTCGATGAACGGATGCGCGAAGGTAACGACCTTGTCGGGTGTATCTTTTACCACCACCCGCCGATCGGCCAGGACCGCGATTTGCGTTGCCAGCGCGAAAATCGTGTCCAGATCGTGCGTTACCATCACCACCGTCAGTCGCATCGCCTGATGCAGCGACTGGATTAGTTCGACGAAGCTGTCTGACAGGTGCGGATCCAGCCCGGCGGTTGGTTCGTCCAGAAACAGCAGTTCGGGTTCCAGCGCGATGGCGCGTGCGAGCGAAACCCGTTTGACCATCCCGCCGGACAAGTCGGCCGGCATCTTCTGCGCATTGGCGGGGGACAGGCCAACCATGTGCAGTTTCTGCAGCACGGCATCGCGGATCAGATCTTCTGGCAGCGAGCGTAGTTCGCGCATCGGCAGCGCGACATTATCGAATACCGTCAGTGCCGAGAACAGCGCGCCGTGCTGGAACAGCATGCCCCAGCGGTGGCGCAGCGCCTGCATCTGTTCGCTGTTTGCATGGCCGACATCCTGCCCGAACACGCGTACGCTGCCACTGGCCGGCGTTTCCAGCCCGATCACCTGACGCAGCAGCGTCGTCTTGCCCGAGCCGGAACCGCCGATCAGCGCCAGGATTTCGCCCTGGTTCACACTCAGATCGAGATCCTGATGGACCACATGGTCGCCGAACCGGGTCCATAGCTTTTCAATTTCGATGACAGGCGGGTGGATGACCGTGTTCATCGGAATCCCACTCCGCTAAAGACGATGGCGAATACCGCATCGGCCAGAATCACCAGCGTGATCGACGTGACCACCGAAATGGTCGTGCCATGTCCGAGGCTTTCGGTGTTCGGACGGATGCGCAAACCGAAGTGGCAGGCGATCAACGCGATCACGGTGCCGAACACCAGCCCTTTGCCAAGGCCGATCCAGAAATTCGCCAGTGGTACTGCGCTTGGCAACTTTTGCAGGAAATAGACCGGCGATAGCCCCAGTTCAATGTGCGCCGCCGCCATGCCGCCGAGCAGCGCCATTGCGTCGGTCCAGATAACCAGAAGCGGCATCGCCAGCGCCAGCGCAATCACTTTGGGCATAATCAGCCTGAAGCCATGCGGCAACCCCATCACCAGCATCGCATCCAGTTCTTCGGTCACGCGCATCACGCCAATCTGCGCGGTGATCGAGGAGCCGGAGCGGCCGGCAACGAGTATTGCGGCCAGCAGCGGCCCCAGTTCGCGGATGATGCTCATGCCGAGGATGTTGACGATGAAAATATCGCCGCCAAAGGTATGCAATTGTTGTGAGGACAGGTAGGACAGCACGATGCCGATCAGGAAGCCGACCAGCGCGGTGATGCCGAGCGCGCGATAGCCGGCGTGGAATACGTTAGCCGAGATTTCCTTCCACGGCCCGCGCTGCGGCTGGCGCGCGAATTGCGCGATGTCCAGCATCAATTGGCCGATCAGCATCGTCAGGCCAAACAGGTGGTGGACAAGCCGAGCGGCCCAATGCCATACCTGCGCCAGCGACAGCGCACGCCTGCGTTCTGCCGGCAGTACCAGTTCGCCTGCCTGTTCAATCCGGCGGAAATGGCCTTCCTGCATCAGCGCCAGTGCAAGCTGCCGTGGCCGTTTTTTTTTCCAGATGTTCCAGAACCATTGCGCGCCGATATGGTCGAGCGCTTCGATACCGGTCAGATCCCAGCTGGCCTCAGCCGGCTCAGGCAACGAACCGATCTGCTGCATCAGTGCCGGCATCACATCGGGCAATGCCAGCGCATGCACCTGCCAGCAGCCGCTGGCGGTGACACTGGTGCCATTGCTGATATTCAGCCTGGGCATGTCCGGTTCAAGGTGAGGCATTTGCAAAGGCGCTTGCGCGGCAAAAATAATCGGGAACGGGCGTTCGCCCGGTGACTGACCGGTAAATTATATGCGTACAAACAACGGCCGCAGCCGCAAAATCGCTTATTTTCATTCGAAAACAACAGGATGCGGCGCAGATTGCTGTAATAAGCGTGCACATTGCCGCTACAATGAACGAATAAATCCATTGCTTTCGCCGCTGCGTTGCTGAGCTGTGCTGTCAAGCTGCGCGGCGGGGGGGGGGGGGCATTGCGGTCGCTGCCGGGGATGTGTCTTTGCGTCAGTAACGAAGGGGAAGGCTATGCTGCTGCTGGTCGATGCAGGTAACACGATGATCAAGTGGGCCATTGCCGGAAACTCGCCCGGCGACTGGCGGGCAAACGGCACGGTGGCGCTGGCCGATATCGCACAGCTTGAAACGGAATGGCGCGCGGGCGCGATTTCACGCGCATTGATTTCGAATGTCGCAGGCAAGGCGCGGCGCAGCCAGCTGGAAAAATTGCTGGTAGGGTTGCCTGCCGGTTCGATCGAATGGTTTGCTTCCGCGCCGGAACTGGCTGGCGTGCGCAATGGTTACCGCAATCCGGCGCAGCTGGGATGCGACAGGTTTGCCGCGATGATTGGCGCGCACGGCATGTTTCCCGGACAGCCGCTGATCGTCGCTACTTGTGGCACGGCTACCACGATCGATGCAGTCACCGCTGACGGCCTTTTTGTCGGCGGGATGATTTTGCCGGGGCTGGGCTTGATGGCGTCGTCGCTTGCGCGTAATACGGCGAACTTGCCGCAAGTTGCGCAGGATAGCCTGCAGTTTACGCCTTTTGCGAGTAATACCAATGATGCGATTGCCAGCGGTTGCATTGCGGCGCAGATTGGCGCGATTGAACACGCGGCAGCACTGCACGCAAAACGTTGCGGCAGCGTGCTGTGCGTGCTCTCGGGGGGGGCAGCCGCTTCGGTTGCGCCTCATCTATCCGTTGCGCACCGGATAGTCGATAATCTTGTGCTGATGGGCCTGCATACAGCTGCGCAGGCCGGTTGATTTTTTGGGTATGACGTGTTCCTGAGACTTTTTTTCTGGCTTTTTCTGATGGCGAACGGCGCGCTGCTGGCGTTCCGCTTGGGCTATCTGGATTCAATGTTCGCGCATAAGAACGAACCGTTGCGGATGGCGAACCAGCTCAATGCCGACAAGATCCGGCTGCTGCCGCTGGGCGGGAAGTCACCCTCAGCGTCAGCTGCAACGCCTTCTGCGTCATCGGCATCGGCAGCAGCGCTGGCTGCAACACCGGCGGGGGGGGCGCCAGCGCCGACAGCGCAGCCGCCAGCCGCTCCTGCTCCTGCTCCTGCTCCTGCTCCTGCTCCTGCTCCTGCTCCTGCTCCTGCTCCTGCTCCTGCTCCTGCTCCTGCTCCTGCTCCTGCTCCTGCAGTTGCGCCACCGGCCAAAGTTGCTTGTGTCGAGGTTGGTGAATTCGCGTTGGCCGACATCAAACGCATCGAACCGCGGCTGGCCACGCTGGCACTTGGTCAGCGGCAATCGCGGCGTAATGTGCGCGAGGTGGCCAGTCATATGGTATTCATCCCGTCGCAAGGCAGTAAGGCTGGCGCAGACAAGAAAGCTGCCGAGTTGCGCCGGATGGGCATTACCAATCTGTTCATCATTCAGGATAATTCAGCCTTGCGCTGGGGCATTTCGCTGGGCGTATTCAAGACAGAGGCTGCGGCCAGGGCCTATCTGACCAGCTTGGGTCAGCGGGGTGTGCGTAGCGCGCGCGTTGGCGTCCGCAGTGTTTCGACCAGCAAGGTTGCCTATCAGTTGCGCGAGCTGGAGCCTGCCACGACGCAGGCGCTCGACCGGATTCTGGCGGATTTCCCCGAGCAGAAAAAGCGCGAATGCGGTCAGTAATCGCGTGTCCGAGGTGATTGCGCTGGCGGAGCGGTTGCCTGCCAATCGGTAGCATCAGATGAACACGCCACAACCTGGGTAGAATTTGCGGGGGTATGTGACCCCAATGCCATGCTAGGCCACTGTTCTTGTGGTTGTTCTAATATACTGCAGGGAGTATATTTTGGGGGCTTAATGACCGAAAGTGGCATTCTGGTCAGTTATTTTGGCTTGCCTGCGCAGGCTTTGCAGGCCGGCATCAGCGCGGCCCGCTTGCTTCTGGTATTCGAAAATCGTTTCAATTGCTGGCGGCATTGCTTGATCTGACAGAATTCGCGGCCATCTCCTCGCTATACATAAAAAATCCGCAGAAAATTTCCCGATGCGTGTAAATTCACGCATAATCAACGCTTTGTTCATTTAAACCATCCTTTTTCATCAAGGCAGGTATCCATGAAATTTCAGATTATTCCCGTTACCTCATTTCAGCAAAACTGTACCCTCATGTGGGATGAAAAAACCAACAAGGCAGCCGTGGTCGATCCGGGCGGTGATATTCCGCGCATTGTTGCCCAGTTGGAAAAAAACGGCCTGACGCTGGAGAAAGTGCTGGTAACTCACGGTCATCTTGATCATTGCGGTGCGGCCAAGACGCTGGCCAGCCAGTTTGGCGTGCCGATCGAGGGGCCGAACGAGGCCGACGCATGGCTGCTTGAATCGCTGGCGACCGCGCAAACCCGCATGTGGGGCTTGCCTGCGGGCGAGCCGTTTACGCCAGATCGCTGGCTGAAGCAGGGTGATACGGTGACGGTTGGCGAAGAAACGCTGAATGTGTACGAGTGCCCGGGCCATTCGCCAGGCCACGTCGCATTTTTCCATGCGGGCTCCAAGGTGGCGATTACCGGTGATGTGCTGTTTGCGGGGTCGATTGGCCGTACCGACTTGCCCAAAGGCAGCTTCAAGGAACTGGAGAACTCGATTCGTACGAATTTGTACACGCTGGGAGATGATGTGCAGTTCATTCCGGGTCACGGTCCGACCTCGAACATCGGGCATGAGCGCCGTAGCAATCCGTACGTTCCTGACAAGAAATAAAACACAGCGCGAGCGGCGTTTTTTTACATCGAAAAGGTGCCGCTTGTGCATAAAAGCCACAAAAATACAAAATTATTTGTGGTGTATTTCGGGTAAAGATGATTTGAATTGATGGTTTTTGCGCGAAATAGGGTGAAATTCTGTAACAAAAGCAGAAAAATCGGCAAAAAAACAAACATTTCAAACTTTGCTTAATTGGCGGGAAATGTTTTGATTTTCCTCAAACTTTCGTTGACTGCGCCATAAGCCAACGGTACAATTTTAGGGTTTGAGTTTGCCTGCGCAATAAAAGTTTGTTGCGGCAAGAGATGGAAATGCCTGAATTTTGCGTGGCTTCATTGCAAGATTTGCAACAGTAAGGACGGCCTATGGCGCGCATTGTGGTTTGGCAGTTGGTCGTGGCCTTGGTGTATGTCGCGCTGGCAGTGGTTATTGGCGGCGAAGTGGCGGGCATTTCCGCGTTGTTGGGAACGGCGAGCTGCGTGGTGCCGAACATGCTTTTCATGCTTGGTTACAACAGGCTGGTGGAAAGCGGTTCGGGGCAGGCGAGCCTTGGGGTTTTCCTTGGGTTGGAATTGGCGAAGGTCATTTTGACCATTGTGCTGATGGTTGCTTCGGTTTGGTACTACCGCGAAGTCAGTTGGGTATATTTCCTGCTGGGGCTTGCCATTGCGCTTAAAAGCTACATTTTATTTTTGTTAAAGAACCGATCATGAGTGCAGCAGCAGCAACTGGGCCAACCCTTGCAGGGTACATTTCCCACCATCT
>JAGSYW010000102.1 GCA_018262475.1 Burkholderiaceae bacterium
GCAGGCTGATTTGCGACTGCATCATCGAACGGATCAGGTTCTTGCCGATCAGTGCATGGCTAACCAACAAGCCGATGGCGAAGCACCAGTACAGCACGGTCGGTTTCCACTTGATGAATTCTTCGCTGTTGAAATAGATTGTCATGCCACCAAAGACGACTATCACCGCCAGCGACAGCCACAGCGTCGGGTCGATTTTCCTGCGCTTGAGCAGCAGATAGGCAATCTGCCCGATAGTCGCGATGATGGCGAACGCGGTTGCCAGCAGAATCGGCGCCTGCTCCGGCGTGACCGTGCCGGAAACGAAGCCGGAAAGCGTCTGGCCGACCAGCGATTGCGCCGCAGCGGCATTGCCTTCCGCCCACTTGAAAATGCCGAAAAACAGGATGACCGGAAACAGATCGAACAGGAATTTCATCGTTTATTTGTGCTGGTTGTCTTTCGGCTGCGGCTCGAAACGCAGTGCGGCGGAATTGAGGCAATAGCGCTTGCCCGTGGGCGGCGGACCATCGTTGAACACATGGCCGAGGTGGGCGTCGCACACATTGCAGAAAATCTCGGTGCGGATCATGTTGAGCGAAAAATCGAGCCGCTCGCCGACATTTTCCGGATTGATAGGATCGAAATAGCTCGGCCAACCGCAACCGGAATCGAACTTCGCGTCGGACGAGAACAGCGGCGTACCGCAGCAAACGCAGCGGTAAATCCCCGGTTCGTGATGATCCCAGTAGCGTCCGGTGAAAGCCGGCTCGGTGGCGGAGTTACGGGTAACCTCGTATTCCATCGATTTCAGAATCTGCCGCCATTCGGCATCAGTCTTCTTGACCTTGCTTGTTGTCATGTTGCATCTCTTATGAAGAACTGCCTGCTGCCATGCCCGCCCTCCGATCCGGATTGGCGCCCATCGGCGAGGTGAATTGTACTCCTTCGCGCCGCTTCCTGCGCGCAAGCGACCAAGCCACACCTTCCCCCCTCAACCAGCGATCGGCATGGCAGGAAAAAATAACTGACCAGAACTGCATTTTGGGTCAGTTAGCCAAAAAAACATACTCCAGCCAGTATTCAAAAACAATCAGCAAAAACGAGGCCCAGGAGCTTATTTTGAGCACATACCCCCACACCAGCTACAAGACTGCTCAAACTTCTGTCAACTCACCCGCTCGAACACCGCAATCGATTCGACGTGCGACGTATGCGGGAACATGTTGACCACACCCGCGTGCCTGAGCGCATACCCCGCTTCGTTCACCAGAATGCCGGCATCGCGCGCCAGCGTGGACGGGCTGCACGATACGTACACGATGCGCTGCGGGCGCAGCTCGCCCAGCCCTGCCATCGCCTGACACACCGCTTGCGCGCCATCGCGCGGCGGGTCAATCAACATGCGGTCGAACTGACCCAGCTGGATGAAATCGTCAGTGCTCACTTCAAACAGGTTGCGCGTGGCGAACGAGGTCTTGCCATCCAGCCCGTTCTCGCGCGCGTTATCCAGCGCCCGCTGTGTCAGCGCCGCGCTGCCTTCAATCCCGACCACTTCGCGCGCCTGCGTCGCCAGCGGCAGCGTGAAGTTACCCAACCCGCAAAACAGGTCGGCGATGCGTTCGTGCGGCTGCGCTTGCAGCAACCGCAATGCGCGCGCTACTAGCACGCGGTTGATCTGGTGGTTCACCTGGGTGAAATCGGTCGGTTTGAACGGCATCCTGATGCCGAATTCCGGCAGTGTGTAGTGCAGTTGCGGTTCCGTCGGGTAGAACTGGTATGCGGTATCCGGCCCTTTCGGCTGCAGCCACCACTGGATATCATGTTCATCGGCAAACGCCTTCAGCAGCGCTTCATCGGCTTCGGTCAGTGGCGCCATAATGCGCAGCACCAGCGCGGTCAGCAGCCCCTGCTCGCCTTCGCCCAGCGCGACTTCGATCTGCGGCATCTGGCGCACGATCGACAACGATTCAATCAGCCGCCGCAGCGGCACCAAGAGCGCAGACACATTCGGCGGCAGGATTTCGCAGCTTTGCATGTCGGTGATGTAGCGCGATTTCTTTTCGTGGAAGCCGACCAGGATGCCGCCTTTTTTCGGCACATAGTTCACCGACAACCGTGCACGGTAGCGATAGCCCCAGCTCGGCCCCTGAATCGGGCGCAGCAGCATTTCCGGCTTCACGCGCCCAATGTGCCACAAATTATCCTCCAGCACGCGCTGCTTGATCGCGACCTGTGCCGCCGCGTCGATGTGCTGCATAGAACAGCCGCCGCACAAGCCGAAATACGCGCACTTCGGCTTCACGCGCAACGGCGATTCGCGGTGCAGTTCGGTCATCTGCGCCGTTTCCCAGTTCTTTTTTGCTTTCAGTGGCTGGCAGGTCACGCGTTCTCCGGGCAGCGCGCCCTCCACGAAAATCACCTTGCCTGGCGTACCGTCCTCATTGGTCAAATGGCCAACGCCGCGCGCTTCAATGTCGAGAGAATGAATGTCGATGATATGGTGTTGCATGGAATGATTCGGTTGAAAGCCGCGCCGCGCAATGGCGGCGGGCGGGGTTACGGCAAATTGGTGCCATGTATTACAGCAACTGGTCCTTCCTGACGCCATGCGCCACCAGTGTGCGCTTGAGCCGGACCAGCGCATCCTGCTGGATCTGGCGCACCCGTTCGCGGGTGACGCCCATTTCCTCGGCCAGCACGTCGAGCGTAACCGCATCGTCGTTGTCCAGCCCGAAGCGGCGCATGATCACGTGGCGCTGCTTGTCAGTCAGCTTGCCCATCCATTCGCGCAACAGCACCGCCATCTGCTGCTGCTGCGCCAGCGAATCCGGCGTATTTTCATCTTCGCCTGCGAGGATGTCCGCCAGACTGGCCTGCGGGTCGCCTGCCAGCGGCGCATCCAACGACAGCGGCTGTTCTGCCAGCGACAGGATGTCCTTCACCTGATCAAGCGGTTTGTTGACCAGATAGGCGATGTCTTCGACCGTGACATCGCCCCCGCTACGCGACTCAAGATGGTATCTGGCGCGCAGGATCTGGTTCAATTCGCGCATGATATGCACCGGCAAGCGCACCGTACGCCCCTGACTCATAATCGCGTGCTCGATCGACTGGCGGATCCACCAGGTAGCGTAAGTCGAAAAGCGGAAACCGCGTTGCGGGTCGAACTTTTCGATCGCACGCATCAGTCCGAGATTGCCTTCCTCGATCATGTCCAGGAGCGCCACGCCGCGGTTGATATGGTGCTTGGCAATCGACACCACCAGCCGCAGGTTGCTTTCGATCATTTTCTGCCGCGCGGCAAAATCGCCCTGCCGGGTCAGCGTCGCAACGCGCATTTCTTCCTCAGCAGACAGCAGCGGGTGCGCACCGATGCGGTTCAAGTATTGCTGCGTCGCATCGTTCGACATTTCCGACGCAAGCACCGATTTCAGCCCATCGCCCTCATTCTGCTCGCCAGTTTGCTCGTCAATGCCATCCCCTTCCGGATGCTCGTCGTAGCCGCCGGTCTCGTCCTCATCATCCAAGTGCGTATCGTTCCTGCGCGTCATGCGTCAGCGTACCGGTAAGTAACGCGCCGGATCGACCGGCTTGCCTTGACGGCGCACCTCGAAGTGCAGCTTGACCACTTCGGTGTCGGTGTTGCCCATCTCGGCGATCGGCTGACCGCGAGTCACCGCCTGGCCTTCCTTCACCAGAATTTTGTGGTTATGCGCATAAACTGATTGCAGATTGTCGTTGTGCATCACGATTGCCAGATTGCCGTAACCACGCAATGCGCCAACATAGCGCACCTTGCCGTCTGCTGCGGCAACCACTTTCTGCCCCTTACGACCGCCAATATCGATACCCTTGCTCTTGCCCTGGAAGGTCGCGAGAATGCGGCCATCAGACGGCCACATCCATACGATGCCATCCTCGTTTTTCTCGCCCAACGTGGTATCGGCCACTGTCGGCACCGGCGGTTTGACTTCAGCTTCCCGCGATGCCTCGGTAATCGGCACCGGTTTGGCTGGCGATGTCGCTGCTGCCACGGCTGGCGCTGACAATGCTGCCGGCGCCGCATCCGTTTTTTTCGCTGCTCCCTTCGCCGGCTCGGAATACGGCTGCTTTTCGCCACGCGGCCCTGTCTTGTTTACGCCAGAACCAGTTGCAGTTGCCGCTGCCAGCGGCTTGACTTCGGTACGGTTTGACGAAACGCTATCGGTCTGAGCATTTGCCGGCCGCGCTGCAACTGGTGCGCCAGCCACCGGTGCCGCGTTGCGCTGCACGCGCAGCATCTGGCCCACCTTGATGTCGTTCGGGTTCGCCAACTGGTTCCACTCGACCAGCTCCGGCACACGATGCCCATGCCGGTGCGCAATCCGGTTCAGCGTATCACCTCTTTGTACGATGTAATATCCGGCAGGCGCCACCTGCGGCGCTGCCACCGTACGCTCGACCACCGGCGCCGGTGTTCGCGGCGACGTGCTGCAACCTGCAATCAAACCTGCCACCAGGCTAAGAGACAGTATCAACCGCATCAATCGATTCATTTCCATTTTCATTCGGTTCCCGTTTCCAGAATGCCTCGCATGCTTCACACCACACCCTTGCGCAACGGCACAAAATGACAATCTTCCATCACCGTCCGACTCCAGGACGATGGGCCGGTGCGCTCGATCAGTGCCAACGCCTGCCGCTCGCCGCCAACCGGTGCAATCAGACGGCCTCCAACCACCAGCTGTTTGAGCAGCGCATCCGGCACTTCCATTCCAGCCGCAGCCAGAATGATGCCATCAAACGGCGCCGCCTGGGGCAATCCCAGCATGCCGTCACCATAATGCAAGCGAATGTTCGGCACCAGCAAGGGCCGCAGCCGGTTTTTGGCCAGTTCGTGCAAACCCTTGATCCGTTCGATCGAATACACTTCCTTCGCCACCATCGACAGCACCAGAGCCTGATAGCCGCAGCCGGTGCCGATTTCCAGCACCTTGTCCAGCTTGCCGCCCTGGCGGTTGTCGCGCAGGATTTCGATCATCCGCGCCACGATGTATGGCTGCGAAATGGTCTGGTGATAGCCGATCGGCAATGAGGCATCAATATACGCCTGGCTTGCCAGCGCGGGATCGACAAACAGATGTCGCGGCGCTGCATCCATCGCTGCCAGCACCTTTTCATCGCGTATGCCCTGCACGACCAGCCGGTCGACCATCGCCCGCCGCACGGCGTTCGATACCAGCATCGCAGGCCTCGCAACAGATGTGGCCGATGGCACGACTGCCGGCGCGCGAGTGCGCAATGCCGATGGCAATGTCGGCTTGGGCGGATTGTGCTGATGATGTTGGGCCGCATTGCGGCTAGCGGTTTGCGGCGTGAGCCGGTCGATGCCGGCACGCCGCCCTTTGGACGAGGAATCGACCACCGAAGACAGGGGCAATGGAAATTGCCTGGTCTTCTTCGATGTCATGTGAGTCCTTTTTTCAGTGTTTCGATGTGCGCCCGTTGCGTCAGATCGAGTTGCAGCGGTGTCACCGATACATAGCCATTCTCGATCGCGTGGAAATCGGTGCCTTCGCTGCCATCCTTCGCGCTGCCTGCCGGACCAATCCAGTACATTTCGCGGCCATGCGGATCAAGCATCTTTATTACGCCTTCGGACTGGTGGCGCTTGCCCAGCCGCGTGGCCAGCATTCCTTTCAGTTCGCCGTGCGGACGGTTCGGAATGTTCACGTTCAGCAAAAACGGACGTGGCATGTCGTCAAAACTACGCTGGACGATGTCGCGCGCCACCTGCGCCGCCGCCTTCACCTCGCGCCAGCCCTTTTCAACCTGCGAAAAGGCAAACGAAGGGATGCCGAACAGATAGCCTTCGGTCGCCGCCGCCACCGTACCGGAGTACAGCGTATCGTCCCCCATGTTCTGTCCCTGGTTGATGCCAGAAACAACCAGATCTGGCTTCCACGGCAACAGCCCGGTCAACGCGATATGCACGCAATCCGATGGCGTGCCATTGACGTGATACACGTTGTCCTGAGCCCTGATCACAAACAGCGGACGCTCCAGCGTCAGTGAATTCGAAGACGCGGAACGGTTGCTGTCCGGCGCGACCACGACCACTTCCGCAATCGCCGCCAGCGCTTCGGTTAATGCAATAATGCCCGGCGCCAGATAGCCGTCGTCGTTACTGATGAGAATACGCATGATGGATGGATTTTACCTGAAGCGCGCAATCGCGATGCATATCCGCAACCGCAGGCATTGCCGTAAATCTGAACTTTACGATATTTTGCCGCCGAAAGGCAGATTTGTTGTTCTTGCAGCCACTAGATCCCCGCCGACCCCAAAACATGCCGACAAGATTTTCAATGTTCTGACCAAACGACAGACTCGGCAACATGCCAATCCGTCTTGGGTACAGACGTAAAACGCAGCCGCTGTGCGGCCTACTGGAGCAGCGCGAGAATTTCCTGCAGTTCGGCCCTGATTTCCGCCGGTTCCGGCAAGCTTGGCATCCCTTCCGGCATCGCATTGCGCGCATCGAGTTTGTTGCGAGCGCCATTGATGGTGAAACCCTGCTCGTACAGCAGTTCGCGGATGCGGCGGATCAGCAGCACTTCATGGTGCTGGTAATAGCGGCGGTTGCCTCGACGCTTGACCGGCTTCAGCTGCGAGAATTCCTGTTCCCAGTAGCGCAGCACATGCGATTTAACGCCGCACAATTCGCTCACTTCCCCAATCGTGAAGTAACGCTTCGCCGGGATCGGCGGCAGTACGACCGGCTCCTGCTTGCTCGTTTTTTCACTCATGGCTCAGGTCACACAGTGGTCAGGTCGTCTGGAGTCTTGCCGGGCGCCTCGACCATCGCCCGCAATTTCTGGCTTGAATGGAATGTCACCACGCGCCGCGCCGCGATAGGGATCGCTTCACCGGTACGCGGATTCCGTCCGGGCCGCTGCGGCTTGTCACGCAGCTGGAAATTGCCGAAACCGGACAGTTTCACCGCCTCGCCGCGCTTGAGGCAATCGCGAATTTCGTCGAAAAAGGTTTCGACCATATCCTTTGCCTCCCGCTTGTTCAGGCCAACCTGCTCGAACAGCAACTCAGCCAATTCGGCCTTCGTCAAGGTAGGCAAACTCTTGCCTTCCTGCGTGCGTTCTTTCGATTCGCCCGGCGCTGACTGAAAATCTGCCAGCGGCGATGAAATTTGGGGTTCCACCCGATCCATGCCCTTCTTTCCGATCATTCTTGGTCCGCCCTTGGATGCGCCGCAAACACGTCAAGCGCGCAGCCTAGCGCCAGCGCGGGAAGTTGCCGCGGCAACCATCGCTGCCATTGCGGTGTCTACCGTATCGTCTTGCAACGTCCCATGAGTATCTTGCAAGGTAAAGCGGAAAGCAAGACTTTTTTCGTCA
>JAGSYW010000024.1 GCA_018262475.1 Burkholderiaceae bacterium
CAGCGAACAGAGCGACGGCATCGAGCAGGTGAACCAGGCGGTCAGCCAGATGGACACGGTGACGCAGCAGAACGCGGCGCTGGTGGAAGAAGCGGCTGCGGCGGCGGAATCGCTGCAGGATCAGGCGGCGAATCTGGTGCAGGTGGTGAGCGTGTTCAGGACAGGTCAGGAAAATGTGGCGACCCGGAGCATTCAGCGAAGTGCAAGCTCGCCTCGGACGGCAGCAAAACAGGTCGCAAAACAGATAACAGTCAAACCGGCTGCGGAATTGGCGGCGCCGGCGAACGTGTTGCAAATTGCGGCAAACAGAACAGGGGCGGGCAAAGGCGAGGATTGGGACGAATTTTAGACAGGTTGTTTTTCCGGCCTTGTTTGTGCATGGGTATTGGTTCGGCCAGCGTCATGAACCGGTCATGAATGCAGCTTAAGATGCTCTTGTTAACCGGAGTTGGCGGGGTGAAAATACCAACACCAATACCCGAAGCCAGCCATTGCGCTGGCTTTTTCATTTGATAGGGTATTTTTTCTTGCGGGAGCAGGCGGTCTCTCCCTTTCCCTTGTTGGCGGCATCGGAAATCTTTATACTGTATATAAAAACAGTATTTGGTGCTGCCATGATTTCTTCTTTTCGATTGTTGCCGGTGTCTCAGGTATCGCATATGTCGCTGACACAGCAATGTTTGCCTGTATCCGAAACGACGACACCTTGCACTTTGCCGTTGCCGTTGCAAAAGGTGCCGGCAGGCTTTCCGTCGCCAGCAGCCGATTGTGGCGAATATGCACTGGATATCAATGATTATCTGGTGCTTCACCGTGCTGCTTCGTTTTACTTTACCGTTGCCGGCGACAGCATGCGCGGCGCGGGCATTTTCGACGGCGACAAGGTGCTGGTGGACCGTTCGGTCGAAGCGAGGCATGGTCATATTGTGGTGGCGGTGGTGAACGGCGAATACACGCTGAAGCGATTTTATTGGCATGGCGGTACGCTCGAACTGCGCGCAGAAAACCCGTCCTATGCGCCGATACGGTTCAGCGAAGGCGCAGAGTTGCGCATCTGGGGGGTGGTGGTCGGCATGGTGCGGAAATACCGGGTATGAGTGCGCCGGCATTGATTGCACTGGTCGATTGCAACAACTTTTTCGTCTCGTGCGAACGGGTGTTTAATCCGCTTTGGCACGATCGGCCGCTGGTGGTGTTGTCGAACAACGATGGCTGCGCAGTGGCGCGCTCGAATGAGGTCAAGGCGCTGGGCGTGAAGATGGGAACGCCGTGGTTTCAGATGAAGGATGTTGCGCGTCGCTATGGCATCGTTGGGCTATCGTCCAATTTCGTTCTGTACGGCGACATGAGCGACCGCGTGACGGCAGTGCTGCGCGAGTTCAGCGACGAAGTGGAGGTGTATTCAATCGACGAAAGTTTTGTCGGTCTGGGAAGCGCTTGTGCCGGCGCTGAATCGCCGGCGGCAACCGGGCAGGCCATGCGCCGCCGCGTGCTGCAATGCACGGGTTTGCCAGTCTGCGTCGGCATCGCGCCGACGAAGACGCTGGCGAAACTGGCGAACCACATCGCCAAGACCCAGCCGCATTTTGACGGAGTGTGCGATTTGTCCGCGATGACCGAATCGATGCTGCAGTTGCAGTTGTCGCAGATTGAGGTTGGTGAAATCTGGGGAATCGGGCGCAGGATGGCTGACCGGCTGCAGCGGCTCGGCATTACAACGGCGGGGGCTCTGCGCGCCGCCCCGTTGAAACGCCTGCGCGCCGGGTTCGGCGTCGTGATGGAGCGCATTGTCAGCGAATTGCGCGGCATTCCTTGTCTTTCGCTGGATGAGGTAGAGCAGCCGCGGCAGCAGCTGATCGCATCGCGTTCGTTTGGTGTGCCGGTAAGAACGGTGGAGGAACTTGGCGAAGCGATCTCGACGCATGTTTCGCGCGCCTCGGAACGCTTGCGCAGGCAGGAACTGGTCTGTGGTGCGGTGCATGTGAATATTGCCACCAGCCGCTTTGCAGACACGGAACGGCGATACCTGAATAGCATCACGGTCGGATTACCGGAGGCTACCGGCGACAGCCGCGTACTGGCCGGTGCTGCGCTGTCCGGTCTGACGCGTATTTTTCGCGAAGACTGCCATTACAAGAAGGCCGGTGTGGTGCTGCTGGATTTGTCGCCATCGTCGGTATGCCAGCATCGCTTGTTCAACCCTGCCGCCGACGATGCGCGTTCGGCGCAGCTGATGGTGGCGCTGGATGCAGTTAATGCGCGTTATGGCCGGGATACGCTGCGTCTGGGGTCGGCTGGTTTGGAAAGGCGCTGGCAGGGACGTTCGGAAAACCGCACGCCGCGCTATACGACCAACTGGGATGAATTGCCGCTGGCGCGTGCGTAAGTGGTGTTGGATGGATGTCGGGCGAGTGCGCATTCTGCAGCGCACTCGCCGACAAATCCGGCAGGAGCGGTTGGCAATGCCGTCAGGCTCCACGGATATGCTGACTGCTCCAATGCGCAACCCACCCAGGCACTTGCTCCGCTGGCATCGGCCGTGCGATGCCGTACCCCTGCATCAGGCTGCAGCCTAGCTCCATCAGCTTTTCGCCATGCTCCAGCGTTTCAACACCCTCCGCAATCGGAATACGATCAAATGCCTTGGCCAGTTGCAGCACGCTGACCACAATTCCCATATCCGACGGATCATCGAGCATGTCACGCACGAATGTCTGGTCAATTTTTAGGGTATGCACGGGGAGCGAGCGGCAATAGGTCAGCGAAGAATAGCCCGTGCCGAAATCATCCAGCGCGAGCATTACTCCAAGTTCGCGGCAGGAGTTGAGCGTGGCCACAGCACGCGCCATGTCGGAAAGCGCCGCCGATTCAAGAATCTCCAGCTCCAGCCTCGTCGGCGATACGGCGGGATGCAAGTCCAGAATTTGGCGTAGCCGCTCGGCAAAATCATCCTGCAGCAGATGGGTGGCGCTGATGTTGACGCTAATGTTGAGAGCCAATCCGGCAGTATCCCATACCTCAACCTGCCGCAACGCTGCATCGATTACCCACTCGCCTACAGCTCGCTCCATTTCGGTTCCATCAAGGTAGCCCAGGAAAGCATCCGGGTACAGCAGCCCGCGTTCCGGATGCTGCCATCGAATGAGCGCCTCCATGCCGACGACCCTCCCGTCAAGCATATCAACCTTGGGCTGGTAATGCAGTTCGAATTCCTGTCTTTCCAGCGCATCCCTGATCTGGCTGATGTAGAGCTGTCGCTCCTGATTCTTTTTGTCCTGCTCCGGATCAAAAATGCGGTAACAGTTTCTTCCTGCTTCTTTCGCGCGGTACATCGCCTGATCTGCGTGCCGCAACAAGGCATCCGCATCTGCATTGTCCACTGGATAAAGCGTTACGCCGATGCTGGCCGTCAGGATTTCGGTTGTTCCTTCTACGCTGATGGGCGTGCGAATGGCTTCCAGCACACGCTCAAGAACAAGATGAACATCATCATAGCTTGCCAGTTGTGTCAGCAAGAGGATGAATTCGTCACCCCCCAGTCGTGCCAATGTGTCTTCGGCACGCAGTACGGCACCAAGATTGGCTGCCATCGCCGTCAGAACAAGATCGCCTGTGTTGTGCCCGTGCTGGTCGTTGATTGGCTTGAAATTGTCCAGATCCAGATAACACACCGCCATGATCGTGCCGTGCCGCTGACTGCGCGCGATTGCCTGGTTGAGCCTGTCATAGAGCAGTCGGCGATTGGGCAGTTTGGTCAAAATATCGTAATAGGCTATCGACTCCAGTTCCTTTTCATGCTGCTTGCGCTCGCTGATGTCACGCAAAAAAGCCAAAAACTGATCATTATCATTTATTCTCGTAGTAATGCTGATATCCAGATGCAAAGACGATCCGTCCTTGCGCCTGTGTACTGTTTCGAGACGGGCATGGCCGGCGTTAAAAAGCTTTTCGATATACGCAAGAATTTCATCGTCTGTTCCGGCTATGTCAACATCTGAAATCCGCATGCCGAGCAGTTCTTCGCGCGAATAGCCAATCATCCGCGAATAAGCAGCATTTACTTCCAGAATCCTTCCATGACGATCGGCACGAATGAAGCCGTCGCTCGTGGTATCCAGGATTCTCTGAAGCGTGTCTTCACTATTTCTGCGCGCATCTTCGCTTAATTTTCGCTGCGTAATGTCCTGGATCGTGCCAACCAGCACCATCTGCCTGCGATCTTCGGTCTTGTGAACAATGCCTTTGGCATGTACCCAGATCTGCCGTCCGTCGCTTTGACGCACCATCTTCATTTCACGGTCAACTGGCCTGCCCAGTTCGAATGTTTCGTGCAAGGTTTCCAGCATGGCCTCGCGCTCTTCGGGCGGCAGCAGATTAGCCCACCCGCGCAGGTTGCGCGGGTAATTCGCATCGATGCCCAGAATGTCGTCGAGAATTTCCGAACTGGTCCACCGATCAGCCACGGCGTCGAACATGTATTGCCCCAACTGCGCGATCTGCTGCGCTTCAAGCAGTGAGCGCTGCGCCGCATCCTGACGCCGCCACGTCCGACGGAGGATTTCGGCAAAAGCCAGCGACATCAGAATAAAGGCGACGGCCATGCCACCAATTACCCAAGCCTGGCGACGCCATGCCTCGTAGGCCACATCCGGTGTGACTCCCATGCTGACGACAAAATCATATTTATTATTACGCACATACGAATACATGCGGCCAACGCTGTCGAGGTGAGAATGCTGGCTGATAAAGCTACCTTCATTGACTGCCCCATCAAGCATGGTGCGCAGTTCGGGCGGTGGTCCTTTGTCATCCGGAGGCGTATAGAACCTGTCTGGTGCCACGTAACCGGCAACCAGTTTCAAATCCCGATCCTGCAGCACAAGCATGTTCTGCGGCAAAGTTGCGATCTTCCTGAACAGATTGCCGATTTCTGAGACGCTGAAATAGGCATAAATCATTCCGGCAAATGAACCGTCAGGCTTGTTCAGACGCCTTGAAAAAACCCAGATCCAGTCCTTCGCAAGTGGCGAGAAGAACGGTTTGGGAATCATCAGTGAACGGGAATTATTGCCCCGATGAAACTGGAAGCTGTCTGCCTGCGCCAAATTGACAAAAGGTGGCTGAAGTCCTTTGCCGTAGATAATGTCACCATGCTCATTCATTGCGCGAATGACGACTGGCATCGGAAGCTTATCCTGTTGTCGAATCAGAATGCCCGACATGACCTGGCGATCCGACTCCTCCAGCGCCAGTTCACGCTCGAATTCTTCCATTGCCACCTGCAGCGCCAGATCAACAATATCGATCATGCCGCTCAGGGTCTGCTCCATCGATCGAGCCATGTTTTGGGTAATGGTGTTTACCCGCATTTCCGCCTGCTGGCGCAGCTGAAAAACCACCAGCACCGAAAAGGCAATCACGAAAGCAACCAGAATGGCCAGTCCGCCATAGAACTGATCCCGGCGTACTCGTGACAGCCCGACAGCAATTGTGGGAGATTTCACCATTATCATTACCGGCACTCCAAGTACCCCATCATGACGCCTCAAAGTGTATTAAAAACAAGGAGATAGAGCTTGGGTAATAGCGAAACTCCATCCCAGCCGAGTTTCGCCGCTTCTCGACAATAATAGCCTAGTATTGGCACATACAACGCGGGCCTTGTGTGGTGTGAAAATGGAGTCCAGCCTGCAAAGCTTCCGATTTTGCGGACAATCAGCTGCTTGCTAGGTTTGTTAGCTGCGGCATGCGCGTTCGGAAAACCGTACGCGGGGTAAGTAGTGGTGTGGATGGATGTCGGGCGAGCGCGCGTTCTGCAGCGCACTCGCCGATGGAGCTGGCAGGAACAGTTGAGGCCTGTCCGTTACCAGAAATAGCGGACGCCGCCGTGATAGCGGCAGGCGCTTGGGCTGGCGGGCCGCACGACGCCATCCATGCAGCGTGCATGACGGTGGGAGCGAATATAGACACGGCGATAGTAGCGCCTCTCTGCCGGGTGGTAGTAATACAAGTGTGCAGGGTAGCGGTCATTGTGCAGGCCGTGGCGATAGTAGTGATTCTGCGGTGGCGGCGGGGGTACAGGTTGTGCCAGCGCATTGGCGGAGAACAGGACGGCAAGGGAGAACAGGATTTTCTTCATGATGGTACCTCGTGACAAAAGCGTTGTCGGGGGCGGATGATTTGAACCGGACTGCAAGGGCATTATAGGGAGCACCCCGCCGCGGTTGGTGCCATCTTACATTTGATGCATATTTTCACACTTTCTTACATGTGCCTTATTGCGCATGGTGGCCGCAGGATTGTGAGCTTCAGTTGCTGTTAGCCAGATGGACAAGAACAGGGCGCGAACTTATGATGCATCCACGTAACCCCATGGCCGTACAAGCGGTCGCTTTTTAACGTCAATCTTCAATCGAGGTATGCACCATGATTCGTTCCTGCCGCACGCTGTTCCCCTTTCTGGCTGTTTTCGTTGCCGGCCTGTCTCATGCGGGCGGATCAGTCGCTTTCGAGGATGTTGAATCGCTGCTTCGCGCGCAGCCCGTGACGCAGCAGTGGCTGGCGTCGACGCTGGTGTTGCCGGAAACCGCTGATGCCGAAATCCGTTTCGGCAACCAGTTCGTGCATTTGGGTGGTGCTCGCATGGGGCCGTATACGTTCCGCGCGAAGGTGAAGGGCGCGGCCAAGCCAGCCGAGATTGACGTGACGGTTTGCACCGCGGCGACCTTTCTCGACAAGTCCGGCAAGAAGGTGACGAAATCGGTGGAAAAAACGGCGGTGAAAGTGGAAGAAAAACTGACGGCGGTGCTGGTGCGCGATGCGCGCGACGATGCAGCCACTGCCTGCCCGACCGAATAATTTTGTGGCGCAGCCTAAGTGCAAGCAAATCAAGGGTAACGATACGCAATGACAGCTTTGCAAGAACTTCCGCGCCAGCCGCTCGGTTTTCTGCCGACGCCACTGGTTGAACTCAAGCGGCTGTCGCGTTTCCTGGGCGGCCCGCGCATCTGGATCAAGCGTGACGACCAGACCGGGCTGGCCTTTGGCGGCAACAAGACGCGCAAGCTCGAATTCCTGCTGGGTGATGCGCTGGCGCAAGGAGCAGACACGCTGGTGACCGGCGGTGCGGCGCAGTCGAACCACTGCCGGCAGACCGCTGCTGCTGCCGCCGCATCCGGCCTTGAATGCCATCTGGCGCTGGGCGGCACTGCGCCGGACGAGATCAACGGCAACCTGCTGCTCGATCAGCTTCTGGGTGCGCATGTGCACTGGTGTGGCGAAAAGCGCAAGGGCGAGGATATTCCGCTGATCTGCGAACGCCTGCAAGCGGCAGGCCGGAAGCCGTACATCGTGCCTTACGGCGGTTCGAGCGCGGTCGGCGCGCTTGGCTACGCATGGGCTTCGCAGGAACTGTTTGCGCAACTGGCAGAAATGGGTGAGCGCATGTCGCACATGGTGTTTGCATCCAGTTCCGGCGGCACGCACGCCGGTTTGCTGGCGGGCAGGCGGCTGTGCGCGCAGGAGTGCCAGGTGGTTGGCATCCGGATCGACCAGCCGGCGGCGGACGAACCGGATTTTGTCGAAACCATACTCTCGCTGGCGAATGCCGTGGCGGCAAGGCTGGAACTCGGGGCGACATTCACGCCAGATGACGTGAGATTGCGCTCAGAATACACCGGCGCGGGCTACGGCGTGGTCGGCGAAGCCGAGCGCGAAGCGGTATCGATGCTGGCGCGGCACGAAGGCATTCTGCTCGACCCGGTATATACCGGCCGGGCGATGGCCGGGCTGATTGATCTGATCCGGCAAAAGGAATTTTCACCGCGCGACAGCGTGTTGTTCTGGCACACCGGCGGCGGCCCGGCGCTGTTTGCCTATGCCGAGGCCCTGCTGCGCGGCGTGAGATAAAACGTCTCCGGCGTTGTTTGATTGCTAAATTTTCTTGTCGCGCGGAATCGTTTCGTAGAATAATTCCATTTTTCCCCTCCATGAATCGCGCGGCAGGCTGCATGCTGCCGTTTTCCTCATAGCCGTCTAAATGACCGACAACCTTGCACTGTGGCGCTTTGCCTATGTCTTGCCAAACATGCTGGCGTGTTTCGGCATGGCGTTCGTTGCGATGCTGGTATGGCGCTTTCGCAAGCAGCGCGGCGGACTGCTGCTGTGGCTGGTGGTGGTGACGGCTGCTTTCTGGTCGTTTGGCGAAGGGGCGGGGTTTATCGGCTTGCCGCCGGGTGGCATCCTGTTCGTCTGGAAAATAGGATACTTTGGCGTGGCGCTCACGCCACTGATAACCGTGCTGTTTGCGATCGAATATGTAGGTTATGGCCATTTGCTGACCAGGCAGCGCATTGCAACGCTGTTCGCACTGCCGGTGGTGACGTTGCTGGCGGCATGGACCAACGAATGGCATGGCTGGATTTGGGCTACGGTCAAGATGGACTACACCACGCCGATTCCGACGCTGGCCAACACGCATGGCCCGCTGTTATGGATTTATGCCGCCTACTGTAACCTGATGGCGCTGGTCACAGGCGGTTTTCTTGCCAGGCATCTAGGGGAATTGCAGCCGCCGCAGCGGCGGCAGATTTACCTGCTGATTGCCTCGCTGGCGTTGCCGATGGTGGCCAACGGCTTGTACATGATGCGGCTGGTGCCGATGCGCAACATGGATTTGACGCCGGCAGCGTTCATCGTGGTTGTGGTCGTGTTTATTCGTAGTCTGCAGCGCGAGCGCATGTTCGAGCTTGCGCCCGTGACTGCGCATGAAATCTACCGCAGCTTGGAAGACGCGGTGTTCGTGGTGGACGATGCCGACCGGTTGCAGGATTTGAATGGCCCGGCGCACAGGTTGCTGCCGCCATCGCCGTATGAAAACATCGGCCAGCCGCTGGCGGTGCTGCTGCCGCAAGCGCAGGAGCTGCTGGTTAGTGCGGCAGGAGAGCATCGCGGCGAAGTGGCGCTGGGCGAACAGTTTTACGACGTGCGCGTGGCGCCGCTAAACAATGCCGACGGCCGTTTTTCCGGGCGTCTGCTGGTTTGGCGCGAAATCACCGAGCGCAAGCAGCTCGAAGCGGAATTGCGCCGGCTGGCAACCACCGATTCACTCACCGGATTGCTTAACCGCCGCCATTTCCTTGCGCGCGGAGCCGAGGAAATTGACCGGGCGCGGCGCTACGGACAGCCGCTTAGCCTGATCATGGTCGATATCGACCACTTCAAGCTGGTTAACGACAACTGCGGGCATGAGGCTGGCGATTGCGTACTGCTGGCGCTGACGGGTATCCTCAATGCGCAATCGCGCGCTTCTGATTGCATCGGCCGCCTCGGCGGAGAGGAATTCGCGCTACTGCTGCCGCAAGCTGGCATCGCCGCTGCATTGCAGGCGTGCCAGCGTCTGCTCGATGCGGTTCGCGCAGCGCGGGTCGTCATCGAAGACGGCAGCCAGATTGATTTCACCGTCAGCGCCGGGGTGACGGCCATGCAGGTGGACGACATCACCATGAGCGCACTGCTGCGCCGCGCGGACGACGCACTCTATCAGGCCAAGCGGGAAGGGCGCAACCGCCTGGTATCTGCCTGAAGTGAACAAGGCCTTTGCCGCCGTGCCGACGGTATGGCGGGGTATGTGCTCTAAATGTGGTGCTGGGCCTTATATTTGCTAGCTGTATTTAAATACTGGTGGGAGTATGTTTTTTAGCCTTACTGACCAAAAAGTCATTTCGGTCAGTTATTTAGGTTAGAGCACAGGAATCCTGTGTATTGAACGTATATGAGGATTCCTGTGCGCAGTACGCTTTCGGCTTTGACCATTTTCGCGATGTGTTTCGCAACCCGCTAATGCCCTGCCTGCGATGCATCGACCACCCTTTGGGGTTTTGGTGCTAGCCAGATGGCGAATGCCGCGATCACCAGCGCGATGCTGACGTAAATCATGATTTCGTTGGTCGCCAGCATCACGCTCTGGCTGGTGGTGATCTGGTCGATTACGCCGCGCGCCATCTCGGGCGTCATGCCGGCTTCCGTCATTGCGTGGCTGTGAACGCCAGCGCTATCGACCAACCCAGATAACTCTGCATGGTTGTAGTTGGTCTTGTCTTCCCACACCGTGTTGACCAGCGACGTGGCAAACGCGCCGGAAAGCGTGCGCAGGAAGTTCATTAGTCCGGCGGCAGAGGCCATTTCCGGCTCGTCCACGCTCGCCAGCGCCAACCCGGTTGATGGCACGAAGAAGAATGGCAGGCCAAATCCCATCAACAGGATCGGCGCGGCAATCCACCAGTAGTTCACATCCGAGGTCAGGATGCTGCGGCCAAAAGTGACCATGCCAATCCACAGCACACCGCAAAATACCAGTTTGCGCGGGTCGATCTTGCTCGACAAGAATGCGGCCAGCGGCGCAACCATGACCGCCGCCACGCCGCTCCAGGCGGTGGTCTTGCCTGACCAGGTGGCAGTGTAGCCCATGTTGGTTTGCAGCCACAGTGGCGTGAGCACGTTAGCGCCAAAGAAGGCGCCGAACGCGAGGCTGATCGTCAGCACGCTGGCAGAAAAGCCGCGGTGCCGGAACACCCGCAGGTCAACCACTGGGTGCTTTTCCGTCAGTTCCCAGATCAGGAAAGCTGCAAAGCCGACCACGGCGATAATCGCCAGCCAGATGATGATCGGCGACGAGAACCAGTCGAGATCCTTGCCTTCGTCCAGCATGAGTTGCAGCGCGGCGACCCAGATGATGAGCAGCGCCAGCCCGACCTTGTCGATCGGAGAGTGGTCGAGCTCCTGTTCGTAGCGCTTGAGCATTTGCCATGCGATCCAGCCGCAAACGAGCGCGATTGGCACGTTGATGTAGAAAATCCACGGCCATGAATAGTTGTCGCATAGCCAGCCGCCGAGCACAGGCCCGACCACGGGGGCGACCAGCGTGGTCATCGCCCATAGGCCATTGGCTGCTGTTGCTTTCTCCTTCGGGAAAATGCGCAGCAACAGTGTTTGCGATAGCGGCATCATTGGTCCGCCTGCCAGCCCTTGCAGCACCCGTGCTGCAACCAGGAATCCGAGCGAATCGGCAAATCCACATAGCGCCGAACATAGGCCAAACATGCCCATCGCGGTTACGAACACGCGCACCGCGCCGAAGCGTCCAGCCAGCCAGCCCGTTAGCGGGACAGTGATGGCTTCCGCCACCGCATAAGAGGTGATGACCCATGTTCCCTGGCTGTTGGTTGCGCCGAGATTGCCGGCGATGCTGGCGACCGAGACGTTGGCGATGGTCATGTCCAGCACGGCGATAAAGTTGGCCGCCGCCAGTATCAGTGCAGCGAACCACAGCATACCTCCTTGCAGCGGCTGCTTGGTTCCTGTTTCCAGTCCGGTTTGCATGGGATTACTTGCCTTGCGCGTTGTCGCGGGTATTAATCGTGACCGTCATCGACAGCCCGACCTGCAGCGGATTGGCCTTCAGTTCCTCAGGTTCAAGGCGGATGCGCACGGGCAGGCGCTGTACCACCTTGATCCAGTTGCCGGTGGCGTTCTGTGCCGGAATCAGCGCAAAGGCCGAGCCGGTGCCGCCGGAGAAACCTTCGACTGTGCCGTGATAGACGACAGATTTGCCATAGACATCGGTGATCAGTTCAGCCTTTTGCCCGGCGCGAACGCGCTCAAGCTGGATTTCCTTGAAGTTGGCGTCGACGTGGATGTCCTGCACTGGCACCACGGCCAGCAGTGGCGCGCCTGCCTGTACTCGCTGGCCGACCTGCACTGTGCGTTTTGCCACCACGCCATCGACCGGCGCGCGCACTGTGGTGCGTGCCAGATCGACTTTCGCTTGATCGACCTTTGCTTGGGTTTGCGCAATGGCTGCTTTTGCTGCGGCAATCGCTGCTTTGCCGGAGGTGAACGCGTTCTGTGCCTTGGTCAGTTCATCCCCAGAAACGGAGCCGGAGCCAACCAGCGCTTCACGCCGCTTCAGATCGACGGTGGCGCGTGCATGGTCAGCTTCCGCGCTCGCTAGTTGTGCGGTTGCGCGTTCAGCATCGGCTTGCGCTTGTGCCAGTGCCAGCTTGGCGTCGGTGTCGTCAATCACCACCAGCACGTCGCCCTGCTTCACGCTTTGGGTATCGACCACTTTCACTTCCTTCACCGTGCCGCCGGTCGATGGCGTCACCTGCGCTACTTCGGCTGCGGTGTAGGCGTTGTCTGTCGAAACATAGTTCGAAGCGAAGAAATGCCAGTACAGCCCATAAGCGATGGCGCAGGTGGCGACTGTGCCGCCCAGCATCAGAAACAGTTTCCTGCGGCGTGAACCTTCGCCAGGTTCTGGAACCTTGAGTGCCTTGTCAGTCATTTTCATTTTCCTTCAATGTTCAATTTTTTGATGGCGCGCGATAACCGCCGCCGAGTGCCTTGACCAGCGCCACATCTTGTGTGAATGAGCGCGATTGCAGGTCGCTTTGTGTGCGCAGGCTGGCTAGCAGCGTTTCTTCGGCCGTCAGCACTTCGAGATAGTTCGATAGGCCACCGTCATAGCGGTGCTTGACGATGCGGTGCGCTTCGCGCGCGGCAGTGACCGCGCGCGCGGCAGCGGCCAGTTGTAGTCCGAGCGAACGCTGGCTGACGGCGGCATCGGCCACTTGCTGCAATGCCTGCGTCACGGTCTGGTTGTAAGTGGCGATGGCTTCCTCATGTTCTGCTCTTGCGCCGAACAGTTGTGCCCGCAGCCGGCCACCATTGAAAATTGGTAGCGAAATTGCCGGGCCAATGCTGCCTAGGTCAGAGCCGGATTTGGTCAGCATGTTCAGTCCGAGTGTCTGCACGCCGATCATGGCGGATAAGTTGACGTTCGGATAGAACTCGGCTTGTTGCTTCTTGATGCTTTGTTCGGAAGCCTCAGCCCGCATGCGCGCGGCCACCACATCGGGACGCCGTCCGAGCAGTTCGAGCTGCAATTGCGGTGGCAGGCCGAAACCGGCCGCGACATCGAGTTTGGGGCGTGCAATCGTCAGCCCGCGATTCGGCCCGGTTCCGAGCAGAGCGGCCAGCTTGTTTCGCTGCAGTGCGATCTGTTCATCCAGTGCCAGCAGTTCCTCTTCGGAACTTGCCAGCCTGGCTTGCGCCTGCTTGACGCTCAACAGCGTTTCCATTCCGTGCTTGAAACGGTTCAGGAACAGTTCCAGACTTTTTTTGCGCACCAACAAGGCTTCGCTGGCGGTGTCATGCGCGGCATACAACCGTGCCAGTTCACCATAGGCGGCGGCGATCGAGGTGGTCAGCGTCAGCCTGGCTTGTGCGGCATCGGCTGCTGCTGCTTGCTGAGTCGAGGTTGCTGCTGCCAGCGCGGCGCGGTTTTTGCCCCAGAAATCGATTTCCCAACTGAAATTGAGCGTCGCCAGACCGTAGTCATTCCAGCCTTGCGGCACGGCCGAGCGCGGGAACAGATAGTTGTAACTCTGTTTTTCGATTGTCGGTTTGGCGTGCGCATCGAGCTGCGGCTGCATGGCCGAGCCGGTTATCTGGGTTGTTGCTTCGGCACGTTTGAGCCGGGCGATGGCAATCGCCATGCTCGGCGATTCCTTGATTCCTTCAGCGATCAGCGCATCAAGTTGCGCATCGCCATAGGTGTGCCACCAGTTTTCCTGCGGCCAGGGTTTGTCGGCAGCATTGAACGACTGTTGCGACGGATACAGGCTGACATCCTTCGGTTCGGGGGCTTTATCCTGTGGCGGCAGCGGCGCGCAACCGGCAACCAGTGCTGCGCACAGGCCAAGCAAAAGAAAAGAAGCCCGTCGGGGACGGGCAAACAAGGGAAAACGACAGAGAATAGTCACGAGACACCTTTATTATAACTGTACTGTACGGTATAATTATCGTGCTATGTTTGGGTGTTGTCAATTAAAACCGTACAGCCTGGTACAAAAAAGATGAGAAAAAAAACCGAAGCCAAAAAGCAGTCCATCCTGAAAGTGGCGACCGAGGTGTTTCGTGAGATGGGTTTCCAGAATGCGTCGATGAACGAGATTGCTGCACGGCTTGGCGGTTCAAAAGCGACGCTATATAACTATTTCCCGTCGAAGAATGAAATCTTCCTCGAAGTAGTGCGCAATATTGCTTCGCAGCAGGAAGAAAAGGTGATTTCCTTTCTTGAAATGCCGTTTCCGGCTCTGACAGAGGATAGCCAGAACAAGGTTGATGAATTGTTCCTGGAGTTGCAGCATCCGGTGGAAGACATTGCCGTCACCTTGCGCCGCTTTGGCGAGAAATTTCTGCAATTTATCTGCTCGTCCGAAATGGTGGAAATTCGCCGCTTGCTGATTGCCGAAGCAGGGCGTTCCGACATCGGGCGTTTCTATTATGAAAGCGGCCCGAAGAAAGGCATGGAACGGATGGCCGAGTTTCTGCGACGGGCAATGGCGGAGGGGCGTTTGCGCGAGGCTGATGCCAATATCGCCGCGGCGCATTTTCGCGGTTTGCTGGAGTCGGAAGTAGAGGAACGACGCCTGTATGGCATCGATGAAACCTTATCGGAGGATGTGCTGAACCGAACGGCTGAGAATGCTGTCAGCGTTTTCATCGCGGCTTACGGCAAAAAGTAATTCGGCTTGTGGTAGTGCGCATTGGCATGGTCATGCCGCGTGCAATCGATGCTGGCGCCTTCAGGTTTGTCTTGATGCTTTTTTAACCGAAAACGCCCCGCAAAGCGGGGCGTTATATTTGAGTCAGCTAGCTTTATTGGCTGACCTGAATCACACGGCCGTTCAGCGGCTGAACCGGGCGTGCGTTGTGGCTGTAGTATTTGCCGAAGAATTTGATTTGCTCAGGCGACATTTCGACTGGCGTGGTCATGACCATCCATTTCACCCCTTCGCTGCACGGCGGAGTCGTCAACGAACCAGCGAACGAATAATACGAGCGTGTTTTCGGAAGCAGGTTTTCCAGATGGATCTGGACATCCTTCACGGCAATTTCCTTGCCCTGTTTCTTCGGGGTATTTTCCCACAGCGTTTGCAGGAACAGGTTTTCCTTGCCTTCCTTCATTAGCACGCCGACGACTGCCAGCTTGCCATCCTTGCTCTTGTGCACCAGATGCGCATCCATCGGATATGGCTTGCCGTCAACCAGTTCTTCGCTTGGCTGGTGGAAGTGAACCTGAATCAGATCGTATTGCTTGCCTTCAACCGTGATCGAGCTGCCCTTGCCATAGTTTGCCTGGATCGTATGGCCGTTGTCGATCAGTTTCAGCGGTGTAGCCTGGTAGCTGAACTTGATCGAATCCAGGTTTGCCGGCACGGCGCCAGTGATGTCGACCGGCGATTGCGCCTTACCCAGTTTGCAGGTGGCGTAGTCGGCTTTCAGGTCGCCCCAGTGGGCAGGCCCTTCCTTGCCTTCGTACCCCCAGTGTGCGCCATGATCGGCAGCCGCGGCATGGCCTGTAAACAGACCCAAAACGATGGCGGCGGAAAGAAGCGAGCGTTTGAACAGCATACGTGAATCCTTTGTTGTGATGAAAAGTTTTTGGAAAAACGGGTGTTGCCAAATCACTTCCGCGTCAGGCTCAGCATGAACGCGCCGGGCGAATGTCACGCATTCGTCAGCACGCAGTCAAGATGACGGGGAAGGGGGTACTGCGACGTGCATGCGTCAAAACAGCAATACACATGTTTTAATATACATGTAAATATGAGATCGCGCATCCGTTTTTTTGCGGCTGTTGGGCGTCAGTTTCAGCAGTCCAATCAGGCGTAATACGGGCGGTTATCGGGATGACGCCTGTATCGGTAAAGTGCGCCGGCAATGTGCTGAGGTGAGTATTCGCGGGGGGCGTTTGGCCTGGCAGGGTATTTCGCCGGATACCGAGACGAAAAAGCGGTTGATCAGTTTGATTGGTTTGCCGTTTGCGACAGCAGCAGTTCGATCAGTTTGCCGCGCGGCATAGGGCGGTGCAGCAGGTAGCCCTGCATGATCTGGCAGCCGGACTGTTCCAGATAGCGCGCCTGAATTTCGGTTTCAACGCCTTCAGCCACCAGCCGCAGCCCCAGTCCGCGGGCAATCGAGATGATGGCCAGCACGACCGGGAAGTGACCTTCTGCCGACTGGATTTCACGCACGAATGTCTGGTCGAGCTTGATGGTGCCGATAGGGAAGCGGTGCAGATAGGCGAGTGACGAGTAGCCGGTGCCGAAATCATCGATGGCGACGTTGATGCCGAGACGCGACAGTTTGTTCAGTTGCTCGATCGCGTTTTGCGGGTTGCGGATGCAGATGTTTTCGGTAATTTCAATGCCGATACGTTCCGGCGAGATTTTGTACCTGTCGAGGGTTGCATTCAATTTTTCGCAAAAGTCGCGGTGTTCCAGCGATTGCGGCGAAACATTGACATCGAAACGGATCGGGGGGCAGCCGGCGGCTTGGCAGGCGAGGATGTCGCGGCTGACTGCGCCGAGCATCCAGTCGCTCAGTGGCAACATCAGCCCGCATTCCTCGGCAACGGGCAGGAATTCGCCCGCGGACACTACCCCGCGTTCCGGATGGTTCCAGCGCATCAATGCTTCGACGCCGAGGATTTTGCCGGTGGAAACTTCAGTCTGCGGCTGGTAATACATTTCCAGTTCGCCGTTTTCCATTGCCTTGCGCAGTTTCTTTTCCAGTGTGATGGTTTTGTGTGACAGATCCTGCATTGAGTCGTCGTAAAAACCGACACCATCCTTGCCCTGCGCCTTGACCTGGTACATCGCGATATCGGCGTGGCGGATCAGGGCTTTGGCCGATTCGCCATCGTCAGGGTAAATGGCAATGCCGATGCTGGCGGAGATGTGGACGTCAAAACCATCGAGCACGAAAGGCTGATTCAGGCTGGCGAGAATTTTGCCGGCCTTCACGGAAGCTTCTTCCCTGTTTGTCAGGCAGGGAAGGATCAGGCCGAATTCGTCCCCGCCCAGCCTGGCCGGCATGTCTTCTTCGCACAGGCTTTGCCTTAACCGGTAGGCGACCTGCTGCAGCAATTCGTCGCCTTTGGTGTGCCCCAGCGTATCATTGACCAGCTTGAAACGATCCAGATTGAGCATCATGATGGCCAGCATCGTTTCCTTGCGCCGGGCCTGGATGATGGCCAGGCTGAGTTGCTCCTTGAACAGCAGACGGTTCGGCAGGTCGGTCAGGATATCGTGGTGCGTCTGGTAGGAAATCAGTTCTTCTGCGCGCTTTCTGTCGGACACGTCGCGTGCGATGACGTAAGAGCCTGAGTATTCGTGCTCATTGCTCAAGGTGTCCGGGATGTACATGCCGGTCGAATTAAACGATACCGTCATCAGCGTCAAGTCGAAGATGCGCTCGCCCGCGATATTGTGTTTTCCCCGCAGCCGCAATTCGACATTGCGCTGTGCGCGTGTTTCCGTTCGTCGTTCATTGAACAGGTAATGTGCGCGCCCCAGATCGTCTTCATGCACCAGTAGCGAGTAATGCTTGCCGAGCAGTTCGTCAGGACGATAGCCAAGCGTTTGCTGCACACGGTCATTGATGAAGGTAAAGCGGCCCGCCTGATCGAACGTACAAATGATGTCTGGCGAGTTGTCAATCAGGTTGCGGTACAGCTTTTCAGAGTGCTCGAGTTGCCAGCCGATTTGCCGGTTGCGTTTTTCCAGCGTCCGTTTTTGTAGCGCATTGTTGATGGTTTTGAGCAGCGATTCAGGCGGAAACGGCTTGCGCAGAAAGTTGAATGCGCCGCGTTCAAGCGCGCCGATTGCGGTGTCGATTTCAGTATCGCCGCTGATAACAATGACGCTGGTTTCGATGTTTTCGCGCTTGATGAAATCCATCACATCAAGACCGCTCATGTCAGGCAGCCCGTGATCGAGCAGCACCAGATCGAATTGCTGCTCAGTGATTTTGCTGGTGGCATCATTGCCGTTTGATGCTGTCACCAGTTGAAACCCGTGCGGGTGCAGCAATTCGGTCAGGCTGCCGAGGATTCGCGGATCGTCATCCACCAGCAACAGTCGCGGCGTAAGGTCTGTGTCTGGAAGCGCAGGCATGCCAAACCCGTATGGCAGCGGAAAACTGAAGGGGAGCTTTCTGTTGGTCATGATGACTCCGGCGCAGGCATCATGCCGCTGCTGGAAGGCAGCAATAGTTCGAACGTAGTACCGTTTGGGTCGCTATGACAGGCTATTTGCCCGTTTGATTTGTTGAGCAGGTCGTACACGATCGACAGACCCAGACCGCGATGCTGTTCGACCGATTTGATATTGCGTATCGGGTGGAACAGGTTTTCGAGAATGTCGGTCGGGATGCCGGGGCCGGTGTCTGCAACCGTCAAGCGCAAGAAAAGTTTGCCGTTTCGCTGTACATGGCCGGTATTGGCGATGCGCAACTGGCCTCCTTGCGGCATCGCTTCAATGGCATTCTTGACCAAGTTGATCAATATCTGTGTCAGCATATCCTGATCGCAGTCCGCATGAGGCGGTTGTTTCTGCGTCTGTGCGATGATTTGCATTTTCGGCGACGTGAAGCCAGTGTCATTAAACAGTTGGACGACTTCGTCGATGATTGCATTCACGTCGGATACCTGCTTCCTGCCGGATGAAACAGGGTTGATGAATTGCCGCAGGATTTTGCTGACGCGGTCGATTTCCTGGTCGAGGATTACAATCTCGCCACCTATGGGCTCCTGCTTCATCAGTTTGTCATTAAGCAGACTGAGATAATTTTTGATGATTGCCAGAGGATTGTTGATTTCGTGCGCCATCTTGCGGGAAGCTAGGCGGAATTCCTCGGCTTCCTGCTCTGCTTGCAGCATGGCTGTTTGCTGTTTCGCATTCAGCGCGCGCATGGCCGAGGCTGCTTGCGATGCGAAAGAAAGCAGGAAGCGTGGCGTCTGTTCCAGCTTGTGTATTTGCAGCACCGAAGCGCCACCTATCAGCACGCCAGTGCAGTAACGGCGAACAACCAGTGGCACGCAAACCAGTGATTCTGCATTCAGTGTGCGCAGCAATTGTGCTTCGGCAATGCCGATCAGGGATTGTTCGCGGCTGGCGAATGCAGGGCGCTGGCGCAACACGGCTTCCGTTGCCAAACCGCCGCTTGACAGCGGCAGCGACAGTCGTGAAAGGCGCTGCCGTCGTTCATCGGCCGGAATAAGCGTTTGCGTTTCGTGATCCAGTTCAAACACGATGGCATCATCCAGATTGAACAGGATGCAGGCTGAGCGCATGACGGTTTCACACAGTTCCAGCTTGTCGGTTTGCAGCGCGAAAGTTCGGCCGGCTTCGGATGCCAGGACAATGTCGTGCAACTCGTTGTCCATCTCTGGTTGAACGCGTGGCGGTTCCTTTGTTTCGGTGGGCGCATCGTCAATGCCAGTCAGGTCGATGCCGAGGAATTCGGCAGCCTGTTGCACTTTTGCGCCGGCGTTGTTGCTGATGGTGTGAAGCGCATTGGCATCCAGTCCGCATAATAAGCTGGACTGTTGAGTCAGTTTGTCATCCGCGCCGTGGCAACAAAGCAGGTGTGCCGCGTGGATAATCCGTACCAGCAGATGGGCGGTTTCAATGCGCGTGATTGGTTCGTGATGATACAACACGCTGTCAGTCAGACAGGGTTCAAGTTTCCAGCGTTCGATTAACCAGGCGCCAGCTTCCTGATGGGTGATGTGCAGCGCAGACTGTTCGGCTGCGCACAGGCTGTCACTGTCTGACAAATGAAATGTTGGCGCATATTTGCTTGGCGCCACCGCGAGGAAAGCCAAGCGGCCGATATCGTGCAGCAGGCCGCCAAGATAGGCTTCGTCAATGTTGGGGTAGCCAATCGCTTTTGCCATGTCGCGCGCGATGGCGGCAACAGTCAGCGAATGCTTCCAGAATCGTCTCAGGTCGGCGATGCTTGAGCCGGCAAAGCGGCTGAAAGTCTGGAAGATGGATTCGCTGATTGCCAGTGTGCGAATTAGATCGGTTCCCAGCGAAATCAGAGCCTGTTCCAGTTGCAATTTGGCCGAATTGTTGCGGCGGTATGCGGTGCTGGATGCAGTCGTCAGAATTTTGGTGGTGATGGCTGCGTCCTTGCTGATTAGTTCCGCCAGCTTGTCCATGCCGACATCGTCTTCCTGGCAATATTCGATCAGCTTGGCAAGTATCTGCGGCAGAGGTGGCAGACGTGCAGTCAGTAGTTGCTTGCGGATATCGGAAGAGCCGTGCATGTCAGTTGCGCATCCTGGTCAGAAGGAGGAAGCGCTGCATGCTGATGAGGTTTCTGCCTGGGAACATGCATGCGGCACAGTTGGCTTGCGTCGCGTGCCCATCAATGAACGATCCAGAAAGAAAAAACTCAAATGCATATCAAAAAATAATTTCACAAATCTGAGGAAAGACTGTGTTCAGTGAAACGCAATTGTTTCGCGAATTGCCTGTAACCACAAGTTAATTTTTTGAAACTGTTGCCAGGGCTGGGCAACTCCGTCACCTCAGCTTGAACAGAGTCCTTAAGGAGTATATTTAAAATCATTCTATTTAGCTATGTTTTCTATTAGGCAAGTAAATATACTAACGGGGGGATTTTGCTTTGGGGGTGATTTTTCGTAGTGGTTTGGGATGTTGATTGCCCGAATTATTGCTTGTTGCTGTATAGCAACAATTTTGTGGGCGTCTAATATTTATCGCACCAAAAACGCATTTGTGCTGATGGTGAGCCGAATTGGAATCAGGATGTGGGTATTTGAACGCACTTTGTGTGCGGCCAAGGGGGATTCTGTGTCTGATTGGCTAATCCGGCACAAGCATCCCTTATAATCACTCCTTTGGCTGTTTTGCCTTCATTTTTTGCCTAAACATGAAATCGTCTGAAATTCGCGAGAAATTCCTGAGCTTTTTTGAATCCAAGGGCCATACGGTAGTGCGTTCCAGTTCGCTGGTGCCTGCCAACGACCCGACGCTGATGTTGACCAATGCCGGCATGGTGCAGTTCAAGGATGTGTTCCTTGGCACCGACAAGCGCGCCTATACCCGCGCAACTTCAGTGCAGCGTTGCGTGCGTGCTGGTGGCAAGCATAATGATCTGGAAAACGTCGGTTACACCGCGCGCCATCACACGTTTTTCGAGATGCTCGGCAATTTCAGTTTTGGCGATTATTTCAAGCGTGATGCGATCCGCTATGCGTGGGATTTGCTGACTACGGTATATGGCCTGCCGGCGGAAAAGTTGACTGTCACGGTCTACCAGGAGGATGACGAGGCCTACGACATCTGGGCGAACGAAGTCGGTGTGCCGAAGGAGCGGATCATCCGTATTGGTGACAACAAGGGTGCACGCTATGCATCGGACAATTTCTGGCAGATGGCCGATACCGGCCCGTGCGGCCCATGCACGGAAATCTTTTACGACCATGGCGCGGACATCTGGGGCGGCCCTCCGGGCAGCACGGAAGAGGATGGTGATCGCTTTATTGAAATCTGGAACCTGGTGTTCATGCAGTTCAACCGCGATGAGCAGGGCAACATGCATCCGCTGCCGATGCCATGCGTCGATACCGGCATGGGGCTGGAGCGTCTGGCGGCGGTGTTGCAGCATGTGCACAGCAACTATGAAATCGATCTGTTCCAGAATCTGATCAAGGCGGCCGCGCGCGAAACCGGCACGACCGACCTGACCAACAATTCGCTCAAGGTGATTGCCGACCATATCCGTGCCTGCGCGTTCATGATCGTCGATGGTTTGATTCCTGGCAGCGAAGGTCACGGCTATGTGCTGCGCCGCATCATCCGCCGTGCGCTGCGCCACGGCCATAAACTGGGTCAGTCGAGGCCATTCTTCTACAAGCTGGTGAATGACTTGATCAAGGAAATGGGAGCCGCATATCCGGAGCTGCCGGAGGCGGCGCACCAGGTCGAGCGCGTGCTGCGCCACGAGGAAGAGCGCTTCGGCGAAACGCTGGAACACGGCATGAAAATCCTGGAAGCGGCACTGGCCAAGGGCGAGAAGAACCTCGATGGCGAAACTGCGTTCACGCTGTATGACACCTACGGCTTCCCGCTCGATCTGACGGCCGACATTTGCCGCGAACGCGAAATTACAATCGATGAAGCTGGTTTTGCCGCCGCGATGGAGCGCCAGCGCGCGACCGCGCGCGCCGCCGGCAAGTTCAAGATGGCAGCCGGGGTTGAGTATCACGGCGAGAAAACGGCGTTTGTCGGTTACGAATCGCTGGCGCACGAAGGCAAGGTGATCGCGTTGTACGTCGACGGCGTAGCAGTGCAGAAGATCGACGCCGGACAGCAAGGCATGGTCGTGCTTGATACGACGCCGTTCTACGCCGAATCCGGTGGCCAGTGCGGCGATGCTGGCGTGATCGTATCGGCTGGCGCTGCGTTCGCGGTGGAAGATACGCAGCGCATTCAGCCGGAAGTGTCCGGCCACCATGGCTCGCTCACCAGGGGAACGCTGTCGGTTGGTGACAAGGTGAGCGCGACTGTCAATATCGTTCAGCGCGAGCAGACAGTGCGCAATCACTCGGCCACGCACCTGATGCACAAGGCGCTGCGACAGATTCTTGGCACGCATGTGGCGCAGAAAGGCTCGCTGGTGAACGCTGAGCGCACGCGCTTCGACTTCAGCCACAACGCGCCAATGACGGCAGACGAGATCCGTCAGGTGGAAGAAATCGTGAACCGCGAGATTCTGGAAAACCAGGCGACGATGGCGCAGGTGATGGGCTTCGACGATGCGGTCAAACATGGCGCGATGGCGCTGTTCGGCGAGAAATATGGCGACGAGGTGCGGGTGCTGAACATCGGCTCGTCGTGCGAACTGTGCGGCGGCACGCACGTTGCCCGCACGGGCGACATCGGTCTGTTCAAGATTGTCAGCGAAGGCGGCATCGCTGCCGGCATCCGCCGGGTCGAAGCAGTCACTGGCTTGAACGCGATGCATCTAGTGCAGGATTTGTCGCGCCGCGTGAACGAGGCGGCGGCCGCGCTGCGTACCGCACCTGATGAACTGATTCCGCGCATCCTGCAAGTGCAGGACCAGATGAAATCGCTGGAGAAGGAACTGTCGACCGTGAAGGCGAAGATGGCTTCCAGCCAGGGCGATGAATTGCTGGACAAGGCAATTGATGTCAATGGCGTGAAGGTGCTGGCAGCAACGCTTGACGGTGCCGATGTGGCTGGCCTGCGCACGACGATGGACAAAATGAAGGACAAGCTGCAAACGGCGGCGATTGTGCTGGCCAGCGTTTCCGACGGCAAGGTCAGCCTGATTGCGGGCGTGACCGCCGATACCACGGCCAAGGTGAAGGCGGGCGAACTGGTGAACTTCGTCGCTAAGCAGGTCGGCGGTAAAGGTGGCGGCCGTCCGGACATGGCGCAGGCAGGCGGAACCGATCCGTCCGGCCTGGCAACTGCATTGCAAGGCGTGGCGGCATGGGTCGGCGAGCGCGTTGGCTAAAATGGGTGTAGCACGGGAATAACAGCATGGAATTCGATGTTGATGTGGATGCGCGTGGCTTGAGTTGTCCGTTGCCGATCCTGCGGGCCAAAAAAGCGTTGGCCGGCATGCAAAGCGGTCAGGTATTGCGTGTGGCGACGACCGACAAAGGGTCGCTGCGCGATTTTCAGGCAGTATAAATATACCTGCCGGAGTATATATCTGGCCTTTTTGTGTCCGGCTTGCAGATGTTATTCAGGCAGTGCTGGCTGGGGGGGCGTATTTCTATCTATTGGCTCGTTCTTTGCTTATTACAAAAGAATATCAGAGTCAGTGGTCTTGCTTCTGGTTTGATTTTGCGGCAAAAAGACTGAAGATAAAGACTTAATGCGTGAATTTGTTTGCTGATGGTGTTTTTTGTCTTTTGCTTCCAGTGTGTGAGGGCAAGTGACGAATGTGACATCTCTTTTTATAATGCGGCGGAATTACTTTTTGGTTTCATATAAGTTCTAGAGGCAAAAAATGAAAATTCTAGTGCCAGTCAAGCGTGTGGTCGATTACAACGTCAAGGTGCGCGTCAAATCTGATGGCAGTGGCGTTGACGTCGCGAACGTGAAAATGTCGATGAACCCGTTTGACGAAATTGCGGTTGAAGAAGCGGTGCGCCAGAAAGAAAGCGGCAAGGTATCCGAGGTAATTGCTGTATCGTGTGGTGCCACCCAATCGCAGGATACGCTGCGCGTAGCAATGGCCGTCGGCGCCGATCGTGGCATTCTGGTCGAAACCGAGGCTGAACTGGCGCCATTGGCAGTGGCAAAACTGCTGAAGGTTGTGGCGGAGAAAGAGCAGCCGCAGCTGATTATTCTTGGCAAGCAGGCGACTGACGATGATGCCAGCCAGACCGGCCAGATGCTGGCTGCGCTTCTTGGCTGGCCGCAGGCAACTTTTGTTTCCAGGGTCGTGATTGATGGGGACAAGGTGCTGGTCATGCGCGAAGTCGATGGCGGACAGGAAACGCTGGAATTGACGCTGCCGGCGATTGTTACAGTCGACTTGCGTCTGAATGAACCGCGCTACGTGACTTTGCCGAACATGATGAAAGCGAAGAAAAAGGCGATCGAAACTATTCCTGCGGCTGAACTGGGTGTGGATATTGCGCCGCGCGTGAAAACGCTCAAGGTTGGTGAACCGCCGGTCCGTTCCGCCGGCGTCATCGTGCCGGATGTCGCGACGCTGGTCGCCAAGCTGAAAACCGAGGCGCAAGTCATCTAATCATCGCGGGTGGTGCTTTGGCACTGCCGCATCAATTCAGGAAAAAAACATGGCCGTACTCGTTATCGCCGAACATGACAATGCTTCGCTGAAAGCAAGCACCCTCAATACCGTTACCGCGGCCGCTGAATGTGGTGGTGACATCCATTTGCTGATCGCTGGTCACGGTTGTGCCGCCGTGGCACAGGCTGCTACTGCCATTGCTGGTGTGGCGCAGGTGCTGGTTGCCGATGCGCCGCATCTGGCCGACGGCTTGGCCGAAAATGTAGCCGAGCAGGCGATTGCGCTCGCGGGCAGTTATACGCACATCCTCGCGCCGGCATCTGCCTTTGGCAAGAATGTTTTGCCGCGCGTTGCGGCGAGGCTGGACGTGGAGCAGATTTCGGAAATTCTCAAAGTCCATTCACCGGACACTTTCGATCGCGCCATTTATGCCGGGAATGCGATTGCGACCGTGCAGTCGTCTGATGCGGTCAAGGTACTGACGGTGCGCACTACCTGTTTTGCGCCGGCGCCGGCAACTGGTGGCACGGCGGCAGTCAAATCAGTCGATGCCGTGGCCGATTTCGGCAAATCGCGCTTCGTTGCGCGTGAAGTGGCGAAATCAGACCGGCCGGAATTACCGGCGGCAAAGGTGGTCATTGCCGGCGGGCGCGGCGTTGGTTCAGCCGAGAATTTCGAATTGCTGGTGAAGCTGGCTGACAGGCTCGGCGGTGCGCTCGGCGCCTCGCGCGCC
>JAGSYW010000103.1 GCA_018262475.1 Burkholderiaceae bacterium
GCTTTTTTTTCAAAAAGCTGGACAATAATTTCCGGAAAACCCGATCTAACCAAACCCATTGCGCTTTACGCTCAGGGTGTTTTCACACAGCCTCGCCGACAAACAGTCATTTTGCGCGGATCTGGACAAGCGGCCTCGTTTAACGTATCTTGTAAATGCTGTTTCTACACGATGGCGTTCCACATGCTTGTGTAGAGGCGCAAAGAACAGCCAGGAAATAGAGGGATTTTTGGTAAACATTTTGGATTCCCTCCCTCTCTTAAATGGATGCTTACCAAGCGGGCCAGGCCACTTGGGGAAATAGCTGCGGGCGAAAACTCCTGCGAGAGTTCGTTGAGCTAAAGGAAAAGCATCTTCAGGTCATGCGCCATGGCTTGAACATCATCGACAGCACCCAGAACGCATCCACCCAATCCACGTCCAAGTCCGTGAACGCAAATTCAAGTATGGCAACAAAGCCGCTCGATCTTGGACAATGTCGTCACAAGAAGTTAAATCACATAGCCAAGCACCGTATTTGCACCGCGGCCAAGAATGATTGCTATTTTTTTGCATAGCACGTGGCACACCAGTCCAAACGAATTCACATCAGAACTCCCTGCAAGCGGTGGCACCGTTTTGATAAACCATTTCCATGAAAGAACGCGATCCAGTCAGCCACATGGATTTTCTTGAGGCACGACTGGCGAAATGATCGCCGAAGCCAGAACCTTTATCAGCCTCAGCAGCATCCGGAAAAACCGTCACTGCTTCATCTGCGGTATCAGTATCCGTGCGGTTCAATGCCGGCATGCCGGCATTTGCCCAGTCTTGCGCAGCCTTTTCGGTCAAGAACAGCGGACGCAATGCGACATCCATCGCACCATCATAGATGAGATAAAGCTTCGATTTATCTGCAAACATGACTGCCCCAACGTAACTAGTCACAGCGTTACTCCATCATTTCCCAAGCACCGTCATTGCCCGCTCCAGCCCAGCAAGTGTCAGCGGATACATGCGCTGGTCCATCAGCTCGTTGAGCATGCCGATTGATTGCGTCAAGGGCCAGTAGCGTTCTGGCTCCGGGTTCAGCCAAACGGCATGCCGGTAGTGGTTCAACAAACGCGTCATCCAGGTCGCACCGGACTCGTTGCTGTCATTCTTATTGAGGCCGAGCATTCCGGTATCGGTGATTTCCACCGGTCCCATCGACGCATCGCCCACAAGGATCAGCTTGTACTCTTTGCCAAAGCGGTTCATCAGGTACGGCAGCGGATAATGCGACACGACACGCGCGTTGTCGTAGCGCCAGACTGAATCGTAAACGCAATTATGAAAATAAAAGCGCTCAAGCTGTTTGAATTCGGATCTGGCGGCGGAAAACAGTTCTTCGCACAACTTGACGTGCGGTGCCATCGAGCCGCCAATGTCGAACAGGATCAGCACCTTCACCTTGTTGCGGCGTTCAGGGCGCATCTGGAGATCCAGCCAGCCGGCATTGCGTGCAGTGCTGGCGATGGTGCTGTCCAGATCAAGTTCGTCCGGCGTACCTTCGCGAGCGAACTTTCGCAGGCGGCGCAACGCAATCTTGGTGCTGCGGACGTTAAGCTCAACTTCCTCGTCCAGTGCCTTGAATTCGCGGCTGTCCCATGCCTTGACGGCGCTGCGGGTGCCCTGGCGCACGGGTTCGGTGCGCTCGCCCTCCGGGGGAGACTCGCCTTCGCCAAACGGATTGTTGCCGGCGCCACCGCTCAGCGGGGTGCCCTCTTCCTCCGCGTCATCCTTTTTTGCCGCATTTCGACTCATCGCACGTGGCATTTCTGGCACAGGCACATCCCGTTCCAGTGGAACATCTTCCGGTGGTACCTGACCGGATGCAGCGCTAAGCAACTCGTCCAGTGCGGCCTTCGCGCTTTGACCGTCCGTTTCCTGAAGTTTCCTGAAGTATTCTCCAAATGCCACGTCGAACTTGTCATAATGCGCCTCGTTCTTGACCATGCACAAGCGCGATAGCGTATAGAAATCGTCTAGGCTGTAATTGGCCAGCCCTGCTTTGAGTGCTTCCAGCAAAGCCAGATACTCGGTCGTGGAAACCGGCAGCCGGTGGTTTCTCAGGTGCAGGAAAAAATCGGTCAGCATGACGGCAACAGAAAATGATGACGAATGTCAGGCACGGCTGCGGTTGACGCTGACAATGCGTTGCAGCATGCCCATGTCCTGCTCATTCTTCATCAGCGCACCGGACATCGGCGGCATTTCCCGACGCTTTCCCTTGTCGGACACCAGTATCTCCGGGGCGATGCCTTCAGCGTCCAGCAGCTTGAGCCAGTCGAGCAGTTCGGAAGTGGAAGGCTTTTTCTTCAGGCCATTGAGCTGACGCAGTTCGAAAAACACCTCCAGCGCCTCGCGCACCAGTTCTTCTCGCAACCCGGGGAAATGTACATCGACAATTTGCGACATGGTCTCCTTGTCCGGAAACGCAATGTAATGGAAGAAGCAGCGCCGCAGGAAAGCGTCCGGCAGCTCCTTCTCGTTGTTCGAAGTGATGATGATGATCGGGCGGTGCTTGGCGCGCACCAGTTCGCGCGTTTCATAGCAGAAAAATTCCATGCGATCGAGTTCACGCAGCAGATCATTGGGAAACTCGATATCTGCCTTATCGATCTCGTCGATCAGTACCACCGCCGGCGTGTCGGACTCGAACGCCTGCCATAGCACGCCCTTGAGGATGTAATTGGCTATGTTGGCAACGCGCTCGTCACCCAACTGCGAATCGCGCAGACGCGACACCGCATCGTATTCATACAGGCCATGCTGTGCCTTGGTGGTTGATTTGATATGCCATTGCAGCAGCGGCATCCCTAGCGCAGCTGCCACTTCTTCTGCCAGCATGGTTTTACCAGTACCTGGCTCGCCCTTGATCAGCAACGGCCTTTGCAGGGTAATGGCGGCATTCACGGCAAGCTGCAGATCGGCCGTAGCAACGTAATTCTTGCTTCCTTCAAAACGCATCATGACTTCCTGGAGCGGGTAATTAGTGTAGTAGGAACGAGCCAGCCAGGGCGCTATCAAACATGCATGCACATGCTGGCTGCAATGTTTTTTCCGACCAGGCAAATCAGCTGAAATTCTGGAGTATATCAGCTGATACAGATATTAGATCGTCCGCGCAAAATCGGCGGCAGCCGCCTTATTCCACTGGCTGTTCAGCCTGAACAACGATGTGTTCCGGCGGCAAATCAGCTTGCCGCCGGTCGTGCATGGACGTATACGCCTTTTCAATATGCCGCGTAAAAAGCGCCGTATCAAACAATGGCGTCGTCAGACGATTGTGTTCCAGTTTCCGCCTAATCTCGGCCAGCATGTGCGGATGGCTGGCAAGCTCAATTGCGCGTCGCACATATTCATCCTGCGACGACACAATCATTTCCGGCTGCCGGACGGCCTTCAGCAGACTGGCAGCCACGCGACTGGCAAAGGATGCGCCGGTGCAAGTAAGGACAGGCAACCCAGCCCACAGGGCATCGCTTGCCGTCGTGTGCGCGTTATAGGGCAGCGTATCCAGAAACAAGTCCGCCATGCGGTGGCGCGCCAGGTGCTCCGGCAAATTCATGAAGCGAGCAAAAACCAATCGCTCACCTGAAACACCACGTTTCTCGGCCTCCTGCCGCAAATTGCCGACTGCACTCGAACCAGGATCCAGCAGCCACAATACGCTGCCATCAACCTGCCGCAGAATTTGCATCCAGCCATCGAATGTTTGCGGCGAGATCTTGTACTGGTGGTTAAAACAGCAAAACACGAATGCCGTCTGCGGCAGGCCAAAATCCTGGCGCGTGAACTGCTTCGCGGATATCGTCCGCTGCCGGTCGTTCACCTGATACGAGTTAGGCAGATAGGCGATTTTTTCCGCATAGTGCGGCCTGCTCTCCGGCGGAATTAGCGTACTGTCGGCGATCAGATAGTCGATATATTCCGCGCCCAACGTTCCCGGATATGCGAGGAAGCTGACTTGAACTGGCGCCGCACGGCAGGCAAAAATGCCAGTTCGATGCATTGTCTGGTAGCCTTGCAGGTCGATGGCAATATCGATCTTCATCTCTCGCGCCAATTGCGCGATCTGCATATCGCTCTTATCGCGCACATCGATGAATTGGTCGAAGGCCGATAGCAACCTGCTGCGCATCGCATCATCCTTTTCTGGACCAAAAGAAAAAGCAAATATCTCGAAGCGATTCCGGTCGTGCTGCTCGAACATGCCGGCGGCGAGGAATGAGGTCGCATGATTGTGGAAGTCGTGCGAAAAATAGCCGAGGCGGATTTTGTCTTTCCGTTTATATTTTTCGACCGTGCCCAATCTGAGGTCCGGAGGAAATTTCTTCGCATGAATCATCGCAGCTTTCTTCTGCAACGCCGGATCATCCAGAAAATTCAACACGCTGAACGGGATGGCTGCCTTCTGGCCGCGCTCAATCCTCACCACAATTTCTTCGATCCGCGCCTCGATGCCGAACCAGTCACACATCGACAGTTTCGTGCTCAGGCAGTCCTCATGCAAATAATCGTCTTCCGGCGCCAACGCCAGCGCGCGCTCATAGCAGGCAAGCGCATCATGGTGGCGCTTGAGCTGGTTCAGGATATTGCCCTTTTGGCGCCACGCCATTGCATTGCCCGGGTCCAGTTGCAGACAGCGTTCAAAATGCGGCAGCGCCCCCTCGAAACGCCCAAGCTTGCACAGTGTGTTGCCGACATTCAGCCAGGCGGACGGATGCGAATAACCGAGCGCCAGCAACCGCTCGAAACAGCGCAATGCTTCTTCGTTCCGGCCGATTCCGGCCAGCAAGGCGCCCTGATTGTTCAGCGCCTCGACAAAATCAGGTGCTATCTGCAAGGCCTTTTCGAAACAGGCCAGAGCCTCATCGTATCGTTCCATATTATTCAGGCAGCGACCGTAATTGACCCACGCATCCGGCTGGCGCGGTGACAGGCTGACCGTCCGCTCGTGGTGAGGTAGCGCCTCGACGTCCTGCCCACTTTCTGACAGGATGGCGGCGAGATTGAAGTGAACCAGGCTGCTGCCCGGATTGACCGCGATCGCCTGCCGGAACAACTCAACCGCATCATCGCGCCTGCGCTGCTGGATACGTATGACCCCCAGCACATGCAAGGCATCGAAATGTCTTGGTTCACGCTCAAGCACGGTTTGAATCAAGGCGTCCGCACGTTCCAGATTCCCGCGCTGGAAATAACCTATCGCCTGCTGAATGAGTGATTGCAACTGGGGATTCATGATGGGATGAATGTGGTCAAGCCATTGATTGTACTTGCCCATGAACAAAATCGGGGACAAAAATGCAATCTCTCTGCCAGTACCGTTTGGCCGAAACGGATTTCCTTTCATCCGCATTTTGATGCCCGTCAAACAGACGCGATGCAACCAGCTGCAGCGGTGCGCAAAACCTTGATTTACCGCCCGGCAGCCGTAACATGAGAACACGCGATGACTTCAAGTCACGGTTCAACCGCCACGGATCAGCCACTGGCGCGAAAATTTACGGAGGCACTGTCGTGATTAATCGGCCATTGATGCACAGCAGCATTACCGAACTTGGGAAAATGCTCGATCGTTTTCAGAACGATTCAGGCAAACTGTTCCCGATTCTGAAGGAATTGCGGCACCGGCACACTCCGGACGCAACAGCACTGCGAGAAAGACTCCTGCAGGCACTGGCACTGTCGGACGACCCCGATGCGCTCATTTCGCTTTTTGAACAGGAACTCGAACAACTTTTCCATGCTTCCGGCTCGGATGTGAAAGCGCTAAGAAAGCTGGCGCACGAACTCCAGCGTCGCCACGAGATTCAGCGGCGCGCAGCAGCGAAGGAAACCGCCTTGCGTGTGCATGTGGAAGCGGCGTTGATATCATCCGGCGCCCACCATGACGCACCACTTCCCGGCCAGCATCAGCAAGGGAAATTGCGCCGGGAAAAGTACCACATCTTTGATTGCGCCAAGTGCGCGCAAAAACTGCGCATCCCGCTCAAGCCAGGCAAAATCGCATACAACTGCCATACCTGCCAGGAAGAATTTACTGCAACATATGAAGGCGGCATTGTCAGGATTGTTTTCCAACCTTTCCAGACGAATCGCCCCCCTGTCACGCACGAACATGATGACAGGTTAAACCTGGAAAACGTGTACGCCCTCTTCAATGCCAGTCCGGCAACGCCGTGGGAACAGATTGAACTTGAACGCAGGAAGCTGCTGCATCAATACCATCCGGACAAGGTGGCGGCGCTTGGCCCCAAATTGCAGGAACTTGCGGAACAAGAAGGCAAGCGGATCAATACCGCTTATGACTTCCTACGCCGGCATCGAGGAATCGGGTAAAGAAATGGAGCATCGAATTGAGCACGCAAGCATTGCCTGCTGGCCCGAACGACATCCACATTGGCAAACTCCCGGCCCCGATTCGAGCCTGGAACGGCTTGACGGGTGCGGGAGCTAGAGGCTCTGGTGACTATTCACCTCGAAACGAGGCGGTCACCGATGAAGCAAGCGAGCAAATATTAATTGCACTGACCAACATTGGCAAACTGGAAGCCTTGCGCAGGCTGGCAGTAATTCTGAGTCGAACCTTGTTCGCGTTGAGCTTCGGTGAATAGGCAGAAAAACGCAAAGCCGCACATGCCAGCAAACGTCACGGCAGGAATGGCGCCAACCATGAACTCAGCCATCGGCAGCATATCGGCAAAAGAAAACAGAGTAAACATATCTAGATATCCCAATTTTTTTGAAATTAATAAAGAAGATTTGTGATCTCCATCCCGTGTGTCATCAGGGAACCATGTCGCGGAATGCCTTGACACTCAAGATGACTGCTATAACGCATATCCTGTGCCAGCCCTAAATAACCATCACAATCAAATTAATTTACCCTTTTAATTCAGTCAGTTAAAACAAAACACCGCCGACACAAAAACTATCCAGCACCACAAATATTTACGCGTCGAACGCTGTCGAAAGATGTCATCGACATAATGAAAATCGGCAATCGCTGACCTGCCCTAGATGCACCCGCAAAGCCGTTTCGACATTACAGAAACACCTAAGTAACAGGTCGCCGACAAGCAAACGGTTCGCGAAATTTATCCATGCGCGCCGAGATGGCGGGGGAAAATGGGGGGATGAAAAGGGGCCTCATTTCGGAAGCCCCTTGGTAAGACTGAAAGGGACTGAGATAGTTGTACAGGGAGACGCGAGATAACCGGAATGAAACAGCTAAGCCATTGATTTTTAATGAGTATACGGTGCTTTTACTGCCAATTTATGTACTGTTTTGTCTTCACTTCCCAACAACAATCCCCCGTAAGCCCCCCTACTTATCGAAGACAAGGTCAGAAGACATGCTCACTGCGTACTATTCCACCTTCCTCTCAGAAACTTCCTTCTCTGGTCAATTCACAAATGAACGGCAGAATTCCCCCGCCCCGTTTTGCCGGAACGGGGCGGGCTCCACTGTTAGAAATCGTACCGGTAGTTCGCAGCCACCCAGTACTTGGTGCCAT
>JAGSYW010000104.1 GCA_018262475.1 Burkholderiaceae bacterium
GGATCGTTCGCTGTTTGCGATGATCAAGAACACGCACCAGTTGCAGCCGAAAGGCACCGTGGTCGCCTACAGCGACAACTCCTCCATCATCGAAGGCGCGGTCGTGTCGCGTTTCTATCCGCGCGGGGAAGGCCATCAGTATGCGGCCTCGGACGAACTGACGCATATCCTGATGAAGGTCGAAACGCACAATCATCCGACCGCGATTTCACCGTTTCCTGGCGCGTCAACCGGCGCCGGCGGTGAGATCCGCGACGAAGGCGCAACCGGCCGTGGCGCGAAGCCGAAGGCCGGGCTGACCGGCTTCACTGTCTCGAACCTGATGCTGCCGGGGGCGCAGCAGCCGTGGGAAAACGCGGCCGATGTGACCGCGCAAGGCAAGGCGGGAGGCGACGTTTACGGCAAGCCGGACCGGATCGCTTCGCCCTTGCAGATCATGATCGACGGCCCGATTGGCGGCGCGGCGTTCAACAATGAATTCGGACGGCCGAATCTGGCCGGCTATTTCCGCACGTACGAGCAGAACGTGGGCGGCACCGTGCGCGGTTACCACAAGCCGATCATGATTGCTGGTGGCATGGGCAACATTTCAGCGCAGCATACGCACAAGCATGAACTGCCGGCCGGCAGCCTCTTGATTCAGCTCGGCGGTCCGGGTATGCGCATCGGCATGGGCGGCGGCGCGGCCTCGTCGATGGCCACGGGCGCCAACACGGCCGACCTCGATTTCGATTCGGTGCAGCGCGGCAACCCGGAAATGGAGCGGCGCGCGCAGGAAGTGATCAACGCCTGCTGGGCGATGGGCAGCAACAACCCAATCCTGTCGATCCACGACGTTGGCGCGGGCGGGCTGTCGAATGCATTCCCCGAAATCACCAACGATGCCAAGCGCGGCGCGCTGTTCGATTTGCGTTGTGTGCCCCTGGAAGAAAGCGGGCTGGCACCAAAGGAAATCTGGAGCAATGAATCGCAGGAGCGTTACGTGCTTGGCATCGCGCCCGAAAGCCTGCCGCTGTTCAAGCAGTTGTGCGAGCGTGAGCGCTGCCCGTTCGCGGTGGTTGGCACCGCAACCGAAGAACGGCAACTGAAGGTGATCGACCCGCTGCACGACAATGCGCCGGTCGATATGCCGATGGACGTATTGCTGGGTAAGCCGCCGAAGATGCACCGCGAAGTGGCGCATGTGCGCCGTGATCTGCCGGCGATTGACCTGTCCGGTATCGACCTGAACGAAGCGGCTGAGCGCGTGCTGCGCCTGCCGACTGTGGGTGACAAATCATTCCTGATCACGATTGGTGACCGCTCGGTCGGCGCGATGACGGTGCGCGACCAGATGGTTGGCCCGTGGCAGGTGCCGGTGGCGGATTGCGCGGTCACCTCGATGAGTTTTGAAGGTTATCGCGGCGAAGCGATGGCTATGGGCGAGAGGACGCCGCTGGCGGTGATCGATGCCGCTGCTTCCGGCCGGATTGCGATCGGCGAAGCGATTACCAACATCGCAGCCGCGCCGATTAGTGATATTTCTGACATCAAACTGTCTGCCAACTGGATGGCCGCCTGCGGCCAGCCGGGCGAGGATGCGGCGCTGTTCGATACCGTGCGCACGGTCGGGATGGAACTGTGCCCGGCGCTGGGCATCAGCATTCCGGTCGGCAAGGATTCGCTGTCGATGCGCACCACCTGGAACGATGAAGGGCAGGACAAAGCGGTCACGTCGCCGGTATCGCTGATCGTGTCATCGTTCGCGCCGGCAACCGATATCCGCCGCGTGCTGACGCCGCAACTGCGCACCGATGCTGGCGATACCGAGCTGATCCTGATCGACCTCGGCCGAGGCAAGAACCGCCTTGGCGCCTCGGCCTTGGCGCAAGTGATGCAGCAACTGGGCAACGCCGTACCGGATGTGGATAGCGCCGACGATCTGAAAGGCCTGTTCGCTGCAGTGCAGCAATTGAACAGCGAAGGCAGGCTGCTGGCCTACCACGACCGTTCCGACGGCGGCCTGTTCGCGGCGCTGTGCGAAATGGCCTTCGCTGGTCGCACAGGCTTGAACATTGATCTGGATGCGCTGATTGCCGCCGATCAGACAGTGGGTACGTCGAACGACAAGGCGCTGCGCGTGCTGTTCGCGGAAGAACTGGGCGCGGTGCTGCAAGTGCGCGCGGCTGAGCGTGACGCGGTGCTGGCGGTGTTGCGAGCGCACCAGCTCGATGGCGCCAGCCACGTCATCGGCACAGTCAACGGCAGCGGCAAGATTGAATTCACCAGCAACGGCAGCGCCATCTTTTCACAACCGCGCACGGCGCTGCACCGGCTGTGGAGCGAAACCAGCTGGCGCATTGCGCGCTTGCGCGACAATCCGGCTTGCGCGGATAGCGAGTACAACCGTATTCTGGACGAGGCCGATCCTGGCATTTCGCCGAAAGTGCCGTTCGATATGCAGCAAGACATTGCCGCGCCTTACATTGCCAAGGGCGTGCGGCCGAAGGTGGCCATCCTGCGCGAGCAGGGCGTGAATTCGCATGTCGAAACCGCGTATGTGATGCACAAGGCCGGTTTCGATGCGGTGGACGTCCACATGAGCGATCTGATTGCCGGCCGTGCGAAGCTGGAAGACTTCACTGGCCTGATTGCGGTGGGCGGCTTCTCCTATGGCGACGTGCTGGGCGCCGGCGAAGGCTGGGCAAAAACGATTCTGTTCAATGGACAGATGAAAGACCAGTTTGCCGCTTTCTTTGCCCGCGGCGACAGTTTCGGTCTGGGTATTTGCAACGGCTGCCAGATGATGAGCAACCTGTCGCCAATCATCCCCGGAGCGGAACACTGGCCGAAATTCACGCGCAACAAGTCCGAACAATTTGAAGCGCGTTTTGCCATGGTTGAGGTGATGGATTCGCCGTCGATTTTCTTTGCTGGCATGTCCGGGTTGCAAACGCCGATTGTGGTCTCGCACGGCGAAGGCTTCGCCAACTTCTCGCAAAAAGGAGATATTGGCAAGGCGCTGGTGGCGATGCGCTATGTGGACAATCACGGTCAACCGACCGAAGTCTATCCATTGAACCCGAATGGTTCGCCAGGCGGCATTACCTCGGTGACGACTACCGATGGCCGTTTCACGGTCATGATGCCGCATGCCGAGCGGGTATTCCGTACGGTGCTTAATTCCTGGCATCCGGTGCAATGGGGGGAGGATTCGCCGTGGATGCGGATGTTCCGCAACGCGAGGAAGTGGGTTGGTTAGCTTTTGATTGACCAAATCAACGGCTGACGCTATCATCATGGTCTTTTCGCGGCATGGCTTGCTATGTTGCCGAGTGTGGAGACGTGGCCGAGTGGTCGAAGGCACTCCCCTGCTAAGGGAGCATACCCCAAAAGGGTATCGGAAGTTCGAATCTTCTCGTCTCCGCCCAAGGATTTTCCTTTTCAAAAACAGCGGCTTAGGCCGCTGTTTTTGTTTCTGCGGGCGTTTTCGTGCCAGCAACCAGATTGTGCTTATTTGGGTACACCTTCTTGAGCACGGCTGTTAGGCGTGCATTTTCCGCCAGTTCGCGCTAGGCTGTGATTCCCCCTCGAATCGAATCAGTAAACCGCCATGAGTGATCGTTGCCGCCATTTTCTTGCCTTGCTGCTTTGTTTTGCCTCTGGCATGGCGTGGTCCGCTGGTGTGCAGGTGGCAGACAGTCCGCTGGCGCAGGCGCGCCAATTGGTGCTGGTGAGGGCGGCAGACTGGAGCAGCACGTCTGGCACCTTGCAATTGTTCCATCGGAGCGAAACATCGTTTGCCTGGCAGCCGTTTGGCGCGCCGGTCAAGGTCAGCTTGGGGCGTAACGGCCTTGCCTGGGGGCGCGGACGGCATGGTTCTCTTGCTGCGCAGGGGCCGGTGAAGCGGGAGGGAGATGGACGGGCGCCAGCGGGTGTGTTCGACCTCACGATGCTGTTCGGCTATCTTGAACCGCGCAGCCTTGCCGTCAGAACGGCCAGGATGCCTTACCTGGAAGCCACGCCGGATTTGCTGTGCGTTGATGATGCGGCGTCAAGCCGCTATAACCGGATCATTCATCGCAGCCAGCAAGGCGTTCAAGACTGGAAATCCCACGAAGACATGCTTCGCCCGGATGGCCTTTATGCGTGGGGCGCGTTTATTGCGCATAACACCGAACCGGCGCAGCCCGCGGCCGGTTCGTGCATTTTCCTGCATGTATGGGAAGCGGAAGGTGTGCCAACCTCCGGTTGCACTGCCGGCGCGGCAACCGATATCGCAAGGATATTTCTCTGGTTGGAGTCGAAAGCCAGTCCGGTGATCGTGCAACTTCCCGAGAGTGAATATACAAGCTTGCAGAAACAGTGGAATTTGCCGTAAGGATGAATTCTTGCTAACAAATCTACGGATTGTTTGATTTCTCGCATATAAAAACCGTCAAATATCACCACAATGGACTGGCCATGTTCATTGCGATGCGATTGCTGCTGATGCTGCCTGCGGCCTGAGGCATACAATGGCGCATTGTGTAATCCGCGCCAGCGGAAAGCTTGCTGGAACTGGCTTCTTGCCCGGTTAGCGAAGAGGTGTTTGATGGAACAGCCGGATACTGAAAAAAAGCGTGCAGGGTTCACGATTCCGCTTGCGGTATGGTTCTGGCTGGGGATTTTTTGGCTCAACCTGCTGGTATATGGTCTGGTGTATCAGCGTCTTCAGCAGAGCCGTCATTTGTACGAGCAACGCGCGGCCGTGACTGCGCAGAACATTGTTGGTTTGCTCGAACAAAGTGTCGCTGATTCCATCGAGAGGGTTGAACTGGGGGTGCTCAATGTTGTAGATGAAGCGGAAAAGCAGTTGTCGTCTGACGGCAGCATCAGCAAGCCATCGATTGAAGCCTATATTAACCGGCTTCATTCACGTTTCCCCGATCTGGAAGGAATCAGGATTACTGATGAGTCTGGTACGGTCAGATACGGCACCCATTCGTCTGGTAGAGCCGACGTCAGCATCGCAAATGACGATCATTTCATTTATCTGCGGACTCACCCTGATGCGGGCACCGTAATTTCCAAACCGAAATTCGGCAAGATTAGCAACAAATGGACCATCAAGGTGGTGCGGCGATACAACCGGCCGGGAGGTGCATTTGCTGGGGTGGTCAGCGGCATCATCGATGTAAATTATTATGCGGTGCAGTTTGCAGCGCTCAATGTTGGCGAGCATGGAACCGTTACCTTGCGCGATGGTGACATGGGCATCATCGTCCGCTATCCGGAGCCGGAAGCGGGCGGCAGCTCGGTTGGTAAAAGGAATATTTCGCAGCGATACCAGGACATGTTGCTAACCAGTCCTTACAAAGGCACTTTCATCGGGAAATCAACGAACGACGGCCGCCAAAGAACCGTTTCTTACCGGAGGCTGGGCAAATGGCCGCTGTTGGCGCAGGTGGCGCTGGCCGAGGATGACTATCTGGCCGAATGGCGCCATGAAACCAGCAACGTGTTGATGGCGGCAGCAGTGTTCTCGCTGTTTTCAATTCAGAGCGGTTTTCTTGGGTTGCGGTATTTGAGCAGCCGCAAGCGGACGATTGATGCGCTGGAAGAAAACCGAAACCTGTTTCGCACCTTTGCCGAAATGTCGGCTGACTGGTTCTGGGAGCAGGATGCGGAATACCGTTTCACGCATATTTCGGGCAAGGTGCGGGAATCCTTCGGCGTCAGCGAGGCCGGCATGGTTGGCAAACGGCGTCAGGATATTGCGATCGATATGGATTCTGCCAAGATGAGGGAGCATATGGCGCAGCTTGATGCCAGGCAGCCGTTCAAGGATTTCGAATATTCGTACCGGATGCCGACAACGGGCGAAATCCATGTCATTTCAGCCAGCGGAATTCCAGTGTTTGATGCCGATGGCCGTTTTCAGGGATATCGCGGCTTTGGGCGCGATGTGACGGAGAACAGGCGAAATGAAGAGCGTATCCGGCACATGGCGCAATACGACAGCCTGACGAATCTGCCCAACCGGGCGCTGTTTTATGATCGGCTTGAGCAGGCAATCATCATGGCGCGGCGCAATCATGCGCAATTTGCGCTGCTTTACCTTGATTTGGACAAGTTCAAGCCGGTTAACGATCGCTATGGGCATCATGCAGGTGATTTGCTGCTGCAGCAGGTTGCAGACAGAATCCGGATCAACTTGCGTGATTCGGATACCATCGCGCGCCTTGGGGGAGATGAATTTGCCGTTCTTTTGCAGCAGTTGGTGCATACTCAGGATGCCGAGGAAATCGCAGCCAAGCTGATTGCGGCGGTAGACCCGCCCTATACTCTGGAAAATGTCATGCAGCCGGTAACCATCGGGGTCAGTATTGGCGTGGCGATTTATCCGGATGATGCCAGCGACAAGGATGGCCTGATTCGTGCCGCCGATGCAGCGATGTATCTGGCCAAGCAGGTTTCCGGCAATACTTACCGTTGCTATGGCCGCCAGCCAGACTGGCCGAGTGAGCGTATTGTTTGAGTTGGAACAGCACGCAAGCGTTAAGGATGTTATTCTGCAAGCGGCGTATACCTAACGTCTGTGAACGGAGTCATCATGCCTTCTACTACTGTTAGCGTCACGATCACACAGCAGCACAACTTCCAGTTTCTGGTCGATTTTGGCGGCACGCTGCCGGCCATCCTTGCCGACGAACCGCCTCCGCTTGGGCAGGGCAGCGGGCCAGCGCCGACGCAATTATTGCTGGCGGCCGTAGCCAATTGTCTGTCTGCCAGCTTTTTCTTTGCCTTGGGCAAGTTCAAGCAGGATGCCGGCGGCATACGCACAACCGCGAATTGCGAAATCGGTCGCAACGAAAACAATCGCTTGCGGGTGCAGAATATCAGCGTGGAAATACGGATGGGCAAGGCCGGGGGCGAGATAGCCCACCTTGAGCGCGTGCTGGAGCAGTTTGAAAGTTTTTGCACTGTCACGCAAAGCATCCAGACGGGTGTGCCGGTCACGGTCGGTGTGTTCGATGGCAGCGGGATGCAATTGAAATGATGTGGCGTCAGGCGATGCCTGCCGGCGAGGGTGAGATGCTGCTTCAGCGGAAAAAAATTCAAACAGAGAATTTTCGCTGGCGGCTGATTATTGCGACAGCTTTGCTTAATCTGCTGGCATATGGTCTGGTTGCATGGACGTTGCACCAGAGTCGGCAGCATTACCATGAGCGCGCCGAAATGGCGTCGCAAAACATCGCGAAGCTGCTGGAGCAGAATATTGCCGATACGATTGAAAAAATCGAGATGAACCTGCATGCAGTCGTCGATGAAGTTGCGCGGCAGAGGGCTGCGGGGCGCGTTGACAATGCAGCACTGACGGCATTTCTGAAACGGCTGCATTCCCGCTCTTCGGGGATGTCCAGCATGAGGTTGGTGAATGCTGCGGGCATCATCACGCATGGCACTGGCAAAACGCTGGTGACAGAAGCCGATGTGACCGATCGCACCTATTTCCAGTTCCTGCGGAATCATGCCGATGCAGGCACCTATGTTTCCGGCCCTGTCCAGGGGCGCACCAGCGGTGAGTGGATTCTGATATTTTCAAGGAGGATCGCCAATTCAGACGGCAGTTTCGACGGCGTGGTCAACGGCACCATCGAACTGTCGCAATTGAAGTGGCTGTTTTCCGCAGTCAATGTGGGAGAAAGGGGCTCCATTTCATTGCGCAATGAAGCGCTCGGCGTGATTGCACGCTATCCGGAAATCGCGGTCGGCGCGAATCCATCTTCTCTGCGTTCACAATTGCCAGAGTTGGTGCAATTTGCCAGGGAAGGGCGTCATTCCGGTACCTTTATTGCAACATCATCGATCGATGGGGTCGAGCGCGTGATCTCGGTGCGCAAGATAGGCAGTTTCCCGCTGTATCTTGTGGTTGGGCTGGCGCCGAAGGATTACTTCGTTCGCTGGTGGCATTCGGTTGCATACAGCGTGGTGGCGCTGGTGCTTTTCTCGGTGGTGACCATTTATATGTCTTGGATGCTGTACCGCGGCTGGCGTGAACGCATGCTTCTGATTGCGCGCCTTGAACGGAACGAGCGGACGTTTCGCTCACTGGCGGAAATGTCGAGCGACTGGTTTTGGGAGCAGGACGAAAAGTTCCGTTTTATCGATGTGTCAGATGATATTGCCAGAAAGTTCGGGACGAGCCCGGAAAGCTTCCGCGGCAAGACGCGCTGGGATATCGGTATCGATAAGTCCGAGGAGGACTGGATTGCGCATCGTGTGCAACTGGATGCCCATCAGTCTTTACACGACTTCGAATACTGCTTCATCGACGATCAGGGTAAGCAGCGTTGTATCAGCGTTAGCGGTGAGCCGGTTTTTGATGATGAAGGTAAGTTCGTTGGCTACCACGGCGTGGGCAAGGATTTGACCGAGAAGAAGCAATACGAAGAGCGCATTCGGCAGATGGCGCAGTACGACAGCCTGACCGGCTTGCCGAACCGTGCGTTGTTCTATGATCGGCTGAAGCAGGCCATCAGCACTGCCAGGCGTGAGAGCAGTGAATTTGCTCTGTTGTACCTCGATCTCGACAAGTTCAAGCCGGTTAACGACAGGCACGGGCATGGTGCCGGCGATCAATTGCTGCAGATGGTGGCATTGCGGATTCGTGGCCTGCTGCGCGAATCTGATACGGTCGCCAGACTCGGTGGCGACGAGTTCGCGGTGCTGCTGCCAGTGATTGGCAAGCATGCGGATGCAGAGGATGTGGCGCAAAAAATCATTGAGGCTGTAACAGCTCCTTATGCGCTGGACGGCATCGATGAGGAAATCCGTATCGGTGTCAGTGTAGGTATCGCACTTTACCCGCAAGACAGTGCACAGAGCGACAGCTTGGTCAAGGCCGCCGATGCGGCGATGTACAAGTCCAAGCCGGCGGGAAATTGTTACTGTTTTTACGATGGTCAGACGAACTGCGCGGTGAGTCCTGCGCCTGACGAACAGGCGATCAATAACTGACCCGAAAGTAATTTTCGTTCAATAAGGCTAAAAAATATACTCCCGTCAGTATTTTTAAATGGCCAGTAAATACGAGGCCCATTCAATGTGTTTGGGGTAATACCCCCTAAAATTACATCAGGATGATGTCGTACTGGTCTTGTGGATAGCTGGTTTCGACCTGCAGTGATACCGGTTTCTTGATGAAGTCGGACAGCATCGCCATGTGCTGTGATTCGTCTTCGAGGAACATGTCGATTACCATCTGCGAGGCGAGGATGCGGAATTCGCGCGGGTTGAACTGTTTTGCCTCGCGCAGGATTTCGCGCAGAATTTCATAGCAGACGGTGCGCGCCGTCTTGACCTGTCCCTTGCCGCTGCAGGTTGGGCAGGCTTCGCACAGAATGTGCGACAGCGATTCGCGCGTGCGTTTGCGCGTCATCTCGACCAGCCCGAGCGCGGAGAACGAGCTGACCGATACCTTCGTACGGTCGGCCGCTAGCGCCTTGTTCAGCTCAGCCAGCACCACTTCACGGTGTTCGGCGCTGTCCATGTCAATGAAGTCCAGCACGATGATGCCGCCTAGGTTGCGCAGCCGTAGCTGGCGCGCGATCGCATGCGCGGCTTCGAGGTTGGTCTTGAAAATGGTGTCGTCGAAGTTGCGTCCGCCGACGAAGCCGCCGGTATTCACGTCGATGGTGGTCATCGCTTCGGTCTGATCGACGATCAGGTAGCCGCCAGATTTCAAGTCCACCCTGCGGCCCAGCGCCCGCTCGATTTCATCCTCGACGCTGTACAGGTCGAACAGCGGTCGTTCTCCAACGTAATGCTGTAGCAGGCCGAGAACCCCCGGCGTATAGGCTGCGGCGAACTCGCTCAGCATCTGGTAATTCTTGCGCGAATCGATCTGGATGCTGGCGGTCTTGTCATGCACGAAATCACGCAGCACGCGCTGCGCCAGGCTCAAATCCTGATACAGCAGGCAGGGAGCAGGGCGGGTTCTGGCCGCCTCGCTGATGTTTTGCCAGATTTTGCGCAGGTAATCGATGTCGGATTGCAATTCGGCATCGGTCGCTTCTTCGGCCATCGTGCGCACGATGTAGCCGCCTTTTTCATCTTGCGGCAGCAGGCTCTGCACCCGGTTGCGCAGCAACTCGCGCTCGGTTTCATCCTCGATTTTCTGCGAAATGCCGATATGCGCATCCTGTGGCAGATAGACCAGCATTCGCCCGGCAATCGAAATCTGCGTCGACAGCCGCGCGCCCTTGGTGCCGATCGGGTCCTTGATCACGCGCACCATTACGGTTTGCCCATCATGCAGGGTTTTTTCGATCGGGGTCGTCTGGCCGGCTGATGTGCCATTGTGAGAATTTGCTTCCCAGATGTCGGCCACATGCAGGAACGCGGCGCGTTCCAGTCCGATATCAATGAAGGCAGACTGCATGCCGGGCAGCACGCGCGCGACCTTGCCGAGGTAGATGTTGCCTGCCAGTCCGCGCATCAGTGTGCGCTCGACATGCAATTCCTGCACCACGCCTTGCTGGATCAGCGCAACGCGCGTTTCCTGCGGCGTGAAATTGATAAGGATGTCTTCGCTCATATCGTGTGGATGCCGGCTTGC
>JAGSYW010000025.1 GCA_018262475.1 Burkholderiaceae bacterium
CCATTCGGGTTTGAGCGAGATTACAATGAACCAGATCGCCAGGCCAACCGTAATGGTTTGTGCAAACAATAACCAGAGTCGTCGCATCATGAGTGAAAACCTGAAAATGGACCGAGAAACAGTAGATAGGGACGAACTTGCACAATATCTAGCGCAGCTGCTGGAAATTGCCCGTTTCCGGGATTATTGCCCAAATGGGCTGCAGGTGGAAGGGAAACCGCAAATCCGTTCGATTGTCAGCGGCGTGACCGCCAGTCGGGCGCTGATTGAAGCCGCCATCGAGCAGCGGGCCGATGCGCTCTTGGTGCATCATGGCTATTTCTGGCGCGACGAAAACCCGTGCGTGGTCGGCATCAAGCACCACCGGCTGAAGCTGTTGCTGCAAAACGACATCAGCCTGTTCGTTTACCATCTGCCGCTCGATCATCACCCGGAACTGGGCAACAACGCGCAGTTGGCACGCCTGCTGGGGGTGCTGCCTGACGGGCGGTTTGGTGAAAACGAGCTGGGATGGCTCGGCGCGGTTCCGGTTTCGCTGGCGCGCAATGTTGGCGAACTGGCGACGCTAGTGGAAAGGCGACTGGGGCGCAAGCCGCTGCTGGTGGGGGACCCGGCGCAGCTATTGCGTCGGGTTGGCTGGTGCAGCGGCGCGGCGCAGGGCTTGCTGGCCGATGCGGCGGCGGCCGGGGCGGACGTTTTCCTCAGCGGCGAAATTTCGGAGCAAACCGCGCATGTCGCGCGCGAGGCCGGCATCGCTTATCTTGCCTGCGGTCATCATGCGACCGAACGCCTCGGCGTGCAGTCGCTAGGCGAACGGATTGCGGCCGAATTCGGCATCCGGCACCACTTCATCGATATCGACAATCCGGCGTAAGCGCCTATTTTTTGAGCGAATCGCGGATCTCGCGTAGCAGCAGAATATCCTCTGGTGTGACGGCGGGAGCTGGTTCCGGCGCAGGCTCGGTGCGCCGCGCCTTGTTGATTAGCCGCACCATCTGGAAAATGATGAACGCCAGAATGGCGAAGTTGAGCACGATGGTGATGAAGCTGCCGTAGGCCAGTACGGCTCCCGCTTTCTGCGCTTCGGCCAGCGGCAGATGCGTGCCCTGATTGTTGAGCGGAATATAGTAGTTCGAGAAGTCGAGTCCCCCCAGAAACTTGCCGACCACCGGCATGATCACGTCCTTGACCAGCGAATCGACAATCTTGCCGAACGCGCCGCCGATGATGACGCCGACGGCCAAGTCGATGACGCTTCCCTTGACCGCAAATTCCCTGAACTCCTTCATCATGGACATGTGTTGCCTCCGTTGTGTTGAGCTTGCGGGTAATTGGGGCGATGCCGTTTGCCGCAGGTTACGGCATTGTCAGCCGGGGTGGCTTGCACTATAGCAATCTCGGGCGGTGTAGGTTGCGGTGGTGTTGTGTGGTAGCCACTTCTAATTGGTGCAACTATCCGATATAATGAAAGGTTGCAAAACTTGCGTCCGGAGTAACCGGGCGGGCGATCGGGGCGAGCCGCAGCTGGTCCCATTCTCTCTAAGGAACGACAACCATGATGGTTCTGTATTCAGGCACTACCTGTCCATTCTCGCAACGTTGCCGTCTCGTGCTGTTCGAGAAGGGCATGGATTTCGAAATCCGTGATGTTGATCTGTTCAACAAGCCGGAAGATATTTCGATCATGAATCCGTACGGGCAGGTGCCAATTCTGGTCGAGCGTGACCTGGTTCTGTACGAATCCAACATCATCAACGAATATATCGACGAGCGTTTCCCGCACCCGCAGCTGATGCCGGCCGATCCGCTGATGCGCGCGCGCGCGCGGCTGATGCTGTTCAATTTCGAGCGCGAGTTGTTCGTGCATGTGCATGTGCTCGAAAACGAAAAGGGCAAGGCGAGCGAAAAGGCAATGGAAAAGGCGCGCAACGAAATCCGCGATCGCCTGACGCAGATCGTGCCGCTGTTCCTCAAGAACAAATACATGCTGGGCGATGAGTTCTCTATGCTCGACGTGGCGCTCGCTCCATTGCTGTGGCGTCTGGATTATTACGGCATCGAGCTGTCGAAAACCGCTGCGCCGCTGATGAAATACGCCGAGCGCATTTTCTCGCGTCCGGCCTACATCGAAGCGCTGACGCCGCCGGAAAAAATCATGCGCCGCTGACGCGCACAGGCCATGCCAGAACTGTCTACCAGACCCTATCTGCTGCGCGCCATTTTCGAATGGTGCAACGACAGCGGATTCACGCCCTACATCTCCGTGATGGTGGACGAATACACGCGCGTGCCGCCGCAGTTTGTCAGCAATGGCCAGATCGTGCTCAACATCAGCCACGGCGCTACCAGCGGGCTGATGATGGGAAACGATGCCATCAGCTTCAAGGCGCGCTTCGGCGGCGTTTCGCGCGAGATCTACATCCCGGTGGAAAACGTGGTGGCGATCTACGCCAGCGAAAGCGGCGAAGGCATGGCGTTCGAGCCGCCATCGCCCGATGCGCGCCGCGCCGAGGCTAGTCCGCCGCCGGTGCTGCGGCCGGTTTCGTCGGCAGATGGCGAAGGTGCGGAGGCTGCGTCTGGGCCGGATGATGCCCCAGAGCCGACAGAACCGCCAAGAAGCAATGGCCGGCCATCCCTGACAAGAATTAAATGAGGTAAAATACGCAGCTTCGCGTGCCGGCTTAGCTCATCAGGTAGAGCACCTGATTTGTAATCAGGGGGTGGCGGGTTCGAGTCCTGCAGCCGGCACCAACAACACAACCAAAGCGGTTCCGAATAAGCCCGTTTAGTCTGATTTCTCAAGGACTTACGGGCTTTTTTTATTACAGGTCGTTCCAGTTCATGTATTGTGTAAGTGTTAATTTCATGCTCTGATATAGAAAATCCTCACGTAATATATGCGATTCATCAGTATATCCAGTGGAAATGATGCGACGTTAATTAACTTTGTATTGAAAATGGCCAACCATGAATATTACTGGCTCAACACTTAGACAAATCAGGCAGAAAATTGGCCTCTCTCAAGCTAGACTGGCAGAATTGTCCGGTGTTTCTCAGCATGCAATTTCTGCATTTGAACTTGAAAAGCTTGAACTTCCCCAAGAAACTCTTAAGAAACTGGCCAGCGCACTAGCTGACAAAGATAAAGTTGACTCTTTAGTCTCGCGCCAAAAGCGTTATGTTGAACATAAATTCGTTGCTCCTGCGAAACTTTCAAATAGGATAGAGCGTGCGATTCGCACTTCCGAAAATAGTGCGTACTGTAAATGTCTAGATGTACTTGGCATAATGCACGCCCATCCAAAGGATGGGGCACTTACTGCACTTAGTCTATTTTCTGGATGTGGTGGGTTTAGCCTTGGATTTTCTGCTGCAGGCTTCAAAGTTAAAGGGTTTGTTGAGTTAGATAAAAATTTGCGAAGCATTTATAAGAAAAATTTTCCAGATTCGCTAGAGTTGGGTGGTGATATTACAAAAATTGATGACGATGCTCTAAAATCGTTTCAAGAGAAAATAGGGGATATTGACGTAATTATTGGGGGGCCGCCTTGTCAAGGTTTTAGTTTGTCTGGTAAGCGAGATGTGAATGACCCCCGCAATACCTTATTTAAGCACTATTTGAGATTTGTAAAAGTTTACAAGCCAAAAATCGCTGTGCTTGAAAATGTAAGATTGCTTACCTCAATGAAAAACTCGAAAGGGGAGTTCATTAAGGAAGAAATATGTAAGGAATTTAAAAATCACGGCTACAAGATAAATTTCTTTGAAGTCAATGCGAAGAATTATGGGGTTCCACAGCATCGAGAAAGGGTGGTATTCATTGCTGTAAGGAGCGATATTGGAGCGATACCTTCTATACCAGACGTAACGCATGGTGAGGTATCAGACATTTTTTCAACGGTATTGCCGTGTAGAACATTTGCTGATGCATGTTCTGACCTTGAATACTTGGAGTCAGGGGATAGGTCAGGTGATGCGTTGCATGAGGCGGTGAAGCACCCGGCACATGTATTGGATTGGTTGTGGGATGTGCCTGAAGGGCATAGCGCACATGACAATTTAGACCCTGATAAGCGCCCAAAATCAGGGTACAACACGACGTACAAGCGACAGGTGTGGCTTGAGCCGGCATCAACGGTACAAACCACTTTCGGTATGATTTCTGGCTGCCGAAATGTTCACCCTGTGGCAACACGGTCCTTGACAATTCGTGAGGCTATGCGGATACAATCATTCCCCGATTCTTATCGGTTTGAAGGGACGCTTGGCGCAATTCGTACTGGTATTGGTAATGCTGTTCCCCCTCTTTTGGCCTACTATCTAGCAGAACATACAAAACATCTGCTCGGATTAGATTTTGTAAAAATACCCAGCTTGTAAATTAAATTGCAATTGCTCTGGGTGTTGCTTCTGACCACCGCGCTGCATTTGAACTATGCCGAAACGCGGGGCAAGATGTTTTATGCCTGCTGGGTCTTTATAAGTGCCCTTTGTCACTCGATACGGATTTGTTGCGAAACCTTGATAGTTATTACTAAGGGTCACAAGTTCATTTACTGTAAAAATTGCGACTTCAGTGTTGGCCCATGAGGATGCTTTTTTTGTTTTATGAAGAACATATTCAGGAACAAAAGGATCATTCATGTAAGCCTTTTGCAGTAAAAGGCGGGTAATCTTATCTTGTTGAGATTTTAGAATTTGTTCCCACTCGCTGCGTCCATCGGGATGTATTTCTTCCCAAAAATAACGGCGAGGGTCTGTAAGGCGTTTTGTACTTGTGTGCCTGTCTTCCGGTCGAAATCCCTCATCTCCACAAAACTGTCGTAGTGCATCAATAGCCACATCGGATACGTCAATTCCATTATTACGAAGTAATGTCGAAAAACCTCGCGCAGTTGTGAAAAACAGCTGAGCATTTGTGGGAGTTTTGTTGTTGCATTGTTTAGTCGAAACTCCAATGGTTAAATTTCTCCCATCGTTAGTCGATAATTCAATAACCAAATCACTTTTACATCGCGATACGGTGACACCATTAATAGATAACCATTTCTTTCCATCTTCTGAAGTCGCGAGTGCCCCAGTTGAAATGGCTTCAGCGCGAGTAATCTGGTGGATACATTCTTTGGCAGCAATATATGATAAAAGCAGTTTTGCCGGTTCACCTAAAAAAACATGTCTTGCATCAATTACTTCAGCGTTAAATGGGTATTGAAACGAGTTTATGCGCTGCGCAATATTGTATTCAAAAACATGTCCAGTTTTTCGACCAAGTACGCCGGCTTGAATTTGTAAGGCATGAATGCTGTCAATCGGTTGAAGAGCCATTGAGAACCTCGGTTAGTTTAGACACCGAAGTCTCAAGGCCCTTGGCAAGCTTTAAGAGGTTTAGCAGTGAGGGATTCCGCTTTCCACGTTCCAGCATGCTTATATAGGTGCGGTCAAAACCACAGCGTTCAGCAAGATTTTCTTGGGATAACCCCAAATGCTCGCGCTGGCTTCTTATCGCGTTTCCAAGGAGGTTGAGTAGCTTCGACATAGCATGTATTCGAAGCTATCGTGGACATTGCGTCCACGGACAATGCGTCACATTTGTATAAATGTCATTAATCCAGTAATACTGAATGGCAAAGCTCCAGTTTACCGGTAGAAATCACGGTAGAAAAATATTGAAAAAATTTGAAAGTCTGTATTGGCGCTACTTGTATTGAGGTGTTCAAGTCCTGCAGCCGGCACCAGATATGTAAAGCCCGACCTAGCGGTCGGGCTTTTTTTATGCCGTTTGCGTGGTTGCCTATTGCCGGCGCTGATGCGGCCGGGACAGAACGCGCAGTGCAACATCCATTTTCACGCCGCGCGTTCTCATGTAGGAGGCAGCGAAATCGGTGCCAAGTTTTTGCTGGTACCGGATGCCTTGGCTGACTATTTTCGCGGTTTCAATATCCTGGCGGCGCGAATGCGGAATGGGTATTGCCCGCAGGTTGCTGCCGAATTGCTGCTGGTTCATCGCCTTTCCCTCCCTTCAATGCCGTTAGATGCGGTTCATTGCTGCCGATAGCACTTGCCTGATTTGTCTAATGATTAGACAGGCATTGTTGTCAAAAGTGCAGTTGGATTTGAGCTGCCGATAATGCAGGCGAAGGTTTGGCGACAGTTTGATGTGCGTCAATGCATGTGTTGGCAGTTCATTCCGGCATCCCGTTCCAGTCCGGCGTGAGCGCATTCGGCAATGCCAGCAGCGTCAGTGCATGGCCTATGGTGTACGTCACCATTTCGTCTATTGTGTCCGGTTTCTGGTACAGCGCGGGCAGCGGCGGGAAAATGATGCCGCCAGCTTCGGTCACGGCGACCATGTTGCGCAGATGGATCAGGCTTAGCGGCGTTTCGCGCGTCATCAGCACCAGTCGGCGCCGCTCTTTCAGCATTACGTCGGCGGCTCTGGTGATCAGGTTGTCGGCCAGTCCGTGCGCGATAGCCGCCAGCGTGCGCATCGAACACGGTGCAACGATCATTGCGGTAGCGCCGAACGAACCGCTGGCTGGCGGCGCGCCGACGTCGGCCACGTCGTGCGTGACGTCTGCCAGCGCGGCGGCATCTGCGCGCGACAGGCCGAGTTCATGTTTCAGGTTCAGTTCACCCGCACCAGACACCAGCAGATGCGTTTCCACTTGCGGCAGCTCGCGCAATGCCTGCAGCAGGCGCATGCCGTACTGCGCGCCAGACGCGCCGGTGATGGCGACGATCAGTTTTTGCGGTTTGCTCGGGGATGCTTGGTTCATCGCTGCCTTTCAGTCGTGTGTCTGCATTATAGGGAAATCGGACGACAAATCCCAACCGGCGCAGCTGTCTGGTGCAAGGTGGGCGTTGCCGCTCTGGCTGCCAAAATAATTAAACGAAAATAGGTTTTGATTCAGTAAGGTCAAAAAATATACTCCATCCAGTATTTTGAAAGAGCCTTAGAATATGAGGCCTGGAATCGCTTTTTGGCTATATACCCCTGTCATTTTAGTGATTGGCATTGCGATGGCATCAGGCGGGCATACATAAGGACGGCTTTCTGCGACAATATTGGCCATCATGCAAGCCTCCGCCAGAAAACGCAGTTCCGGCAGCCAGCGCCGCGCCGCCAATCGCCCGCCGCTGCCGATGATCGACGGCGTCAGTCCGAGCGCGGTTGCGTTGCCGCCCGGCGGCTGGCCGACGATGCTGGATTTCCTGGCCGAGCGTTTTCCCCGATTTTCACGCGACGACTGGGTTGAGCGGATGCAACAGGGCGAGGTGCGCGACGCCTTGGGCGCGCCGCTGGCGCCGGATGCGCCGTACCAGCCGAACAACCGGCTGTTCTATTACCGCCGCCTGCCACCTGAATCGCCGATTCCGTTCGAGGAAACGGTGCTGTTTCAAGATGACTATCTGGTGGTGGCGGACAAGCCACATTTCCTGCCGGTGACGCCATCCGGCCGCTATCTGCAGGAAACACTGCTGGTGCGGTTGAAACGCAAGCTTGGCCTCGATACGCTGACGCCGATGCACCGCATCGACCGCGAAACCGCCGGGCTGGTGCTGTTCACCATTCAGCCGGCGACGCGCAATGCGTACCAGACGCTGTTCCGCCAGCGCGACGTGGCGAAATATTACGAGGCGATTGCGCCGATGAACGAAAATTTGAGCTTGCCACTGGTGTACCGCAGCCGGCTGCAGGAAAGCGCGGCCTTCATGCAGATGCACGAAGTGGCGGGTGAGCCGAATGCCGAAACCGACATCGCGCTGCTGGAAACCTGCGGCGGGCTGGCGCGCTATGCGCTACGGCCAGCCACAGGGCAAAAGCACCAGCTGCGGGCGCAGATGGCGGCGCTCGGCATGCCAATCATCAACGACCTGATATACCCGGTATTGCAGCCGGATTTGCCGCAAGGCGTGGCGCCCGATTACAGCCGGCCGCTGCAGCTGTTGGCGAAGTCGGTCGAATTCACCGACCCGGTTACCGGGCAGAAACGCTATTTTGAAAGCCAACAATGTCTGAACCTGTAAACCCGTTGCCGCCGATCACGCTATCCGAAGAAAACGGCGTGCGATACCTGCATTTCGGCACCAGCTGGATCCAGGGCGCGATGCGGATCGACGATCCGGATGCGGTCGAACTCGAATACGTGCGGCAGATGATGGCGTGGCTGCTGTTCAACCCGCAGCCGTGGCACATCGTCCAGCTCGGGCTGGGCAGCGGCGCGCTGGCGAAGTGCTGCCATCGCCACTTGCCCGAATCTAGGCTGACTGTGGTCGAGCTCAATCCGGCGGTGATCGCCATCTGCCGCGAACAATTCGCATTGCCGCCGGACGATGCGCGCTTTGAGGTGCTGGCGCAGGATGCGCTCGCGTGGCTGGGGGATGCTGCCAACCACGGCAGCGCGGATGTGCTGCAGGTCGACCTGTACGATGACAAGGCCGAAGGGCCGGTGTTTTCATCGCCAGAGTTTTATCAGGCATGCGCTCGTTGCCTGACGCCGCGCGGGATGTTGACAGTGAACCTGTACGGCGATGAAGACATCCACCTGGAAAACATTGCCGCGCTGACCGAAGCGTTCGATGCGGTGGTGTGGTTGCCGCTGGTGGATGAAGAAAATCTGGTCGCGCTGGCGTTCAAGGATTCGCCGTCGATGGATTTTGCCGTGCTGCGCGAACGTGCGCAGGCGATCAGGCAGCAGACCGGGCTGGAGGCGGACAAGTGGGTCGATGGTTTGCAGCAGTGGATGTATTGTTAAGGCTTTTTCCAGTAACGCTGTTCAAGCGGTTGCTTGGTCGCATCCGGTATCATGGCAGCATCTGGTTGCAACGAGAATGTAATGTCTGATTCAAAAATGATTCCCGCCCGTTTGGCGCAACTGCGCCTCGCGATGCAGCGCCACGGCATCGACGCCTGGATCGTGCCATCAGCCGATCCGCATCTGTCTGAATACTTGCCGGAGCACTGGCAGGGGCGGCAATGGCTGTCCGGGTTCACTGGCTCGGCCGGCACGCTGGTGGTGACGGCCGACTGGGCCGGGCTGTGGACTGATAGCCGCTACTGGAAGCAAGCGGAAACCGAACTCGAAGGCAGTGGCATCGCCGTGATGCGGATGCCGGCGGGCGTGGCGCTGCCGCATGTCGAATGGCTGGCTGACAATCTTCGTTCGCGCCAGACGGTCGGGATCGATGGCGCGGTGCTGTCGCTGTTCGCCGCGCGACTGATGACGCAACGCCTGACCGGGCTGGGCATCCTGCTCAACACCAATACCGATTTACTGCTTGAGGTGTGGCATGACCGGCCGCCGCTGCCGACTGCGCCGGTGTATGAACACGCCGCGCCGTATGCAGGCTTGTCGCGCCGCGACAAGTTGGCGGCATTGCGCGACGCAATGCGCGCCGATGGCGCGGACTGGCACTTGCTGTCAACGCTGGATGACATCGCTTACCTGTTCAACCTGCGCGGTTCCGACGTGAATTTCAACCCGTTTTTCATCGCGCATGCGCTCATCGGGCCGCGGCGCTCAACGCTGTTCGTGGCCGAAGGCAAGGTGCCGACGTCATTGCGCGAGGCGCTGGCGGCCGACGGGGTCGATCTGGCGCCATACGGGCAGGCGGCGCAGGCGTTGGCGGCGCTGCAGCCGGAAGCTGTGCTGCTGGCCGATCCGCGCCGGATTACGCTGGCGCTGTGGCAGGCGAAGCACGATGGCGTGCGCGTGGTCGAGGCGGCCAATCCGACCATTCTGGCGAAAGCCAAGAAGAGCGAATCGGACGTGGCGCATATCCGCGCGGCGATGGCCGAGGATGGCGCCGCGCTGTGCGAATTTTTCGCCTGGCTGGAGCACGCACTGGCTGACCCGGCGCAGAGGGTGACCGAACTGACGGTGGAAGAAAGGATAACTGCCGCACGTGCGCGGCGGCATGGGTTCGTCTGCCCCAGTTTCGACACGATTGCCGGCTTCAATGCCAATGGCGCGATGCCGCATTACCGTGCGACCAAAGCGGTACACGCAACGATTGCCGGGCAGGGCTTGCTGCTGATCGATTCCGGCGGGCAGTATTACGGCGGCACGACCGACATCACGCGCGTGGTGCCGGTGGGCGAGCCGACGGCGGAACAGCGGCGCGATTTCACGCTGGTGCTCAAAGGCTTGATCGCGCTGTCGTCGGCGCGCTTTCCGCGCGGCATCCGCGCAGCGATGCTGGATGCGATAGCGCGTACGCCGCTATGGGTCGAAGGGCTGGATTACGGTCATGGTACTGGCCACGGTGTCGGCTATTTCCTCGGCGTGCACGAAGGGCCGCAGTCGATTTCATACTATGCGGCGGCTGAACCGCAGACCGCGATGGAATCCGGCATGATCACCTCGGTCGAGCCGAGCCTGTACCGCGAAGGAAAATGGGGCATCCGGATCGAGAATCTGGTGGTCAACCGTCCGGCGGAAACGACAGCGTTTGGTGAATTCCTGCATTTTGAAACGTTGACGCTGTGCCCGATCGATACCCGTTGCGTCGATGCAGCGCTGCTGCGGCCGGACGAAATCGGCTGGCTGAATGGCTACCATGCGATCGTGCGCGAACGGCTGCTGCCGCTGGTGGATGGCGCTGCGCGCGAATGGCTGCTGGTGCGCACAGAACCCATTTAAGACGACCGGAAATTCTTGCATTGGTTCCGTTCGCGCACAGCTGTGTGCGCATTCGCAACATTTATGCGAATGGATGCATATTCCCCTTGTTCTTTGCTGCCACATGCCTTACATTGAAGTCGTGATCCACTTCCGAAAGGGGGTTCATCATCAACGTAATTGAAGGAAAGGCGGTATAGCTTTTGTACTCAATGCGCTGGCAGTAAGCAGCTTCAGGAACTTCAGGGTTCCTTCCAAAGGTTCCACAGGAACAACGAAGGGTGGCATGACACCACCAGAAACGGCGGAAGCAGCAACTCCGCCGTTTTTCTTTTGTGTGTGCGTGTTGTCTCGCGCTGGAATATGCCGTTATGCCTGAGTTTCCATCGTGGTTTTAAATGCCCGCCATAGTATTTCTGGCGTTGGCCGCGCTTTCGATGTCATCGTGATCGACATCCTTGTGCCCGTGCGGGTCCAGATGCGTCATCACGTTCAGCACGGCGTGCTTTTGCAGCACGCGGCGGCGCGCAGCAACGGCGATGTCATGCGCATCAACCACGGTCATCGTCGCATCGACCTCAAGATGCACGTCCACCAGCGCCAGATCGCCTACCCGACGGGTACGCAGGTCATGCAGCCCGAGAATGCCGGGCGTGGCCAGCAGCGTGGCGCGGATCGCCTCCGTTTCTTCCTCCGATACCGCGCGATCCATCAAATCGTGCAGCGCATCCCAGCTGAATTCCCAGCCCATCTTGCCGACCATCAGGCCGACTATCAGCGCCGCAATCGGATCCAGCAGCGGGTAGCCCATCATGTTGCCGATGATGCCGACCGCCACCACCAGCGAAGATAACGCGTCCGAACGCGCGTGCCATGCGTTTGCCACCAGCATGGTCGAGCGGATGCGTTTCGCCACCGCCAGCATGTAGCGGAACAGCAGTTCCTTCGCCACCAGCGCCACTGCCGCCACCCACAGCGCGGCCTGGTGGACGGTGGCGATTTCGTCCGGGTCTTCCAGTTTCTTGACCGCAGACCAGATCATGCCGACTGCGACCGCCAGCAGCAGTACCCCCAGCACCAGCGAGGCGGCGTTTTCGTAGCGGTGATGGCCGTATTGGTGGTCGTCGTCGGCCGCTTTCTTGCTGTGATGGCCGGCGACCAGCACGATGAAATCGGCTAGCAAGTCGGAAAGCGAGTGGATGCCGTCGGCGATCAGGCCTTGTGATTGCGCAAAGATGCCGGCAATTACTTGTCCCAGCGTCAATACCACGTTGACCCAGACGCTGACCCAGGTGCTGCGCCTGCCTTCTGCCTCTTCTTCCGGGGTGCGAAATTCGTGATCCTCTTCTGGTAATTCGATTGGCATGTTCATTGCAGCGTACTCCTTGATTGAACGCAACGGGCGGCGCTCAGTTTGCTGCAAAGCGCAGCGTTTTGCAATTGTTGTATTGATATCGAGGGGGTGTTAGCACTCTTGCTGATGGAGTGCTAAAATATGCCTGTTAAATCAATTTTGCCTGCAACAGAAAGGGAAAAAGGAATGAACGCAGCGTCCGCACAATCTGCATTGATGCCGGCGAGCAATCATGCTTTGGCTCTCGGCTTTTCCGGCCAGCTCGGCAATATCGACGCCTATATCTCGGCCGTCAACCGTCTGCCGTTGCTGACCCAGGAAGAAGAAAATTCGCTGGCTCGCCGTTTGCGCGAGCAGAACGACCTCGCCGCCGCGCAGCAGTTGATCCTGTCGCATCTGCGGCTGGTGGTATCGATCGCGCGCGGCTACCTCGGCTATGGCCTGCCGCATGCCGACCTGATCCAGGAAGGCAACATCGGCCTGATGAAGGCGGTCAAGCGCTTCGACCCGGCGCAGGGCGTGCGTCTGGTGTCGTACGCGGTGCACTGGATCAAGGCGGAAATTCACGAATACATCCTGAAAAACTGGCGGCTGGTGAAGATCGCCACCACCAAGGCGCACCGCAAGCTGTTCTTCAACCTGCGCAGCCACAAGGGCGACGCGGAAACGATGTCGCAGGCGCAGATCGACGATCTGGCGCAAAAACTGAACGTCAAGCGCGAGGAAGTAATCGAGATGGAAACGCGCCTGTCGGGGCGCGACATTGCGCTCGAAGCGCCGGCCGATGACGAAGATGACCATTTTGCGCCGATTGCCTACTTGTCGTCCGATACATCGGAGCCGACACAGGTGCTGGCGGCTCGGCAGCAAGACCGGCTGCAAACCGAAGGGCTGGAAGCGGCGCTGGCGAAGCTGGACGACCGTTCGCGTCGTATCGTCGAAGCGCGCTGGCTGGCAAACGACGATGGCAGCGGCGCCACGCTGCATGAATTGGCGGACGAATTCGGCGTTTCGGCCGAGCGCATCCGCCAGATTGAAGCGGCGGCGCTGAAGAAGATGAAAGGCGCGCTGGCGGCTTACGCCTGAGCGTTACGCCGTCAAGGAAAAACGCCCGCAGGCTTTGCCTCCGGGCGTTTTTTAGTTACTCAATCGGTGTGCGTTCCAGCTTCGCCACCCCCAAATCGAGCAGTTTCATTCCCGCCTTGCCGAAATTGATGTTGGCGCGCGCATTCGTGCCGCTGCCTTCGATGTTGACGATCACGCCTTCGCCGAATTTCTTGTGATACACCGTTTCGCCGATGCGCCAGCCGGTCGATTGTTCACTGACCTTGCTGGCGAGCGACCGTGCACGCGAAGGCGCGAAATCGGCGACCACATGCTTGTGGCCAAGCCAGTCATGCCGGACATTCGGCGTCAGCCACTTCAGCGTTTCTTCCGGCAGCTCGTCGAAAAAGCGCGAGCGCACGTTGTAGCGGGTCTGGCCGTGCAGCATCCGCGTCTGCGCAAAGCTTAGATACAGCCGGCGCTTGGCGCGCGTGATGGCAACATACATCAGCCGCCGCTCTTCTTCCAGCCCGCCTTCATCCATTTCGCTGTTCTGGTGTGGGAACAGGCCTTCTTCCAGTCCGGTGATGAACACCGCATCGAACTCCAGCCCCTTGGCCGAATGCACGGTCATCAGTTGCAGCGCATCCTGCCCGGCCTGCGCCTGATTCTCGCCGGCTTCGAGCGAGGCATGCGACAGGAAGGCAGACAGCGGTGACATCACCATCGACAATGGTGCATCGGCATCGAGCAATTCGGTGCCGTCGCCGTTGACGATGATGTCTGCGCCCGCCATTGGCGCTTTCGGGCCGGTTTGCGCCGGCGCATCCTGGCCGAAGCCTTCCTCGGTCACGAACAGCGTGGCGGCGCTCACCAGCTGTTCCAAGTTCTCGATTCGGTCCGCGCCTTCCTTCTCGGTCTGGTAGTGCGTCAACAGCGTGCTGCGCTCCAGTACCACCTGCACCAGTTCCGGCAGCGGCAGTTGCATCGTTTCGAAACGTGCGCCTTCAATCAGTTTCAGGAATGCGCCCAGCATCGTGCCGGCCTTGCCTGCCACATACGGCACCGCAGCATACAGCGAAATGCCGTACTGCCTGGCTGCATCCTGCAACTGTTCGATCGAGCGCGCGCCGATACCGCGCGCCGGGAAATTCACCACCCGCAGGAAAGCCGAATCGTTGTGCGGGTTTTCCATCAGTTGCAGGTAGGCGATCGCATGTTTGATTTCGGCTCGCTCGAAAAAGCGCAGGCCGCCGTACACGCGGTATGGAATGCCGGCGGAAAACAGCGCATGTTCAATCACGCGCGATTGCGCATTTGAGCGGTACAGCACGGCGATTTCGCTGCGCAACATGCCTTCGGTAATCAGGTTGCGGGTTTCATCGACCAGCCAGTGCGCTTCGCGGATGTCGGATACTGCTTCATGCACCCGCAGCGGTTCGCCGTGGCCGGCATCGGTGCGCAGGTTCTTGCCCAGCCGCTTGGCGTTGTGTGCGATCAGCGTGTTGGCCGCGTCGAGGATGTGGCCGTGCGAGCGGTAATTCTGTTCCAGCCGGATGATGTTCTCGACCCGGAATTCGCGCTCGAACGATGCCATGTTGCCGACGTTCGCACCGCGGAACGCATAGATGCTCTGATCATCGTCGCCCACTGCCATTACGGCCGCGCCGCCGCCGGCCAGCAGTTTCAGCCATTTGTATTGCAGGTCGTTGGTGTCCTGGAACTCATCTACCAGGATATGGCGGAACCGTTGCTGGTAATGCTCGCGCAATGGCTGATTGCGCAACAGCAGTTCGTACGAACGCAGCAACAGCTCGGCGAAGTCGGTCACGCCTTCGCGCTGGCATTGCTGATCGTACAGATCATACAGTTCGATGAACTTGCGGTTGTAATCGTCGTTGGCGTCGATCTCGCCCGCGCGCAGGCCAGAATCCTTGGCGTTGTTGATGAAATTCATCAGGTTTCGCGGCGGATATTTTTCGTCGTCGATGTTGTTCGATTTCAGCAGCCGCTTGATGGCCGACAGCTGATCCTGCGAATCGAGAATCTGGAATGTTTGCGGCAGCGCCGCCGCCTGATGGTGCGTGCGCAGTAACCGGTTGCACAGGCCGTGGAAGGTGCCAATCCACATGCCGCGGGTGTTGATCGGCAGCATGGCCGAGAGCCGCGCCAGCATTTCCTTCGCCGCCTTGTTGGTGAATGTGACCGCGAGGATGCCTTGCGGCGACACTTGCCCGGTTTGCAGCAGCCAGGCGATGCGCGTGGTCAAAACGCGGGTCTTGCCGGAACCGGCGCCGGCAAGGACGAGGGCGGATTGCGCGGGAAGGGTGACGGCGGCGAGCTGCTCGGGATTGAGATTGCTGAGGATGTGATTCATCCTCGCATTATCTCAAGAAACGGGGCGATGCGGTTTTCTGTGGTAGTTTGCCATCATACTTGCGTCGACGGCGTTTCATATTTGGTCGTTTCGCTTGGGGGCAGCATTAAGGTCGTCTGGTTTCTGCCGCGATGCTTTGCCTGGTAAAGCCCCTCGTCAGCACGCAAAAAGAAGTCACTTAACGATTCGCCCGGTACATACTGCGTGATGCAAATGCTGATCGTGGCGCGAAGCGTGATGCTCTCCAGCGCGAAATCGTGGCTGGCAATGGCGTTGCGCAGTTTTTCCGCGAGTTCGAAAGCACGGTCTTGCGGGCATCCCTTGAGCAGCACCAAAAATTCTTCACCGCCCCAGCGGCTGATGATGTCGCTTTCACGGAAAGTGCGGCGCGCAAGTTGCGCGATTTCGCGCAGTACCAGGTCGCCGGCAAGATGCCCATAAGTATCGTTCACCTGCTTGAAATAGTCGATGTCGAACATGATGCCCGACATCGTCTCGCCGGAACGATGCGTGTCCAGCGTGGCCTGCTCGAAAACGAAGGTGAACGCCTGCCGGTTCAGCAGTCCGGTCATCGCATCGGTTGCAGCCATGTTTTCCAGGCGGTTCTGGAATTGCTTGACGGCCGTCAGGATGATCACCAGTACCAGCAGCGTGATCGCAGCACTGATCGCCAGGTTCAGCATGAATGTCTGCCGCAGCGGGCGGATGTCATTCTCGACGTTTTGTTCGACGACCAGATACCAGTTCAGTTCTGGGATGAAGCGGGAGTTCAACAGCACCGTGGCACCATCCTGGCTGTATTCCAGCTTGGTCGGTTGGGTGTCGTGGTTCATTATATGACCAGCGATGTCGCGGATGCCAGGGGTGGTCGTGATGGCGCTGCGTACAGCCTGCATCGATTTCCCGGCCAGCATAATGTTGCCCTGTTGATCGACGAAGTAGATGTCGCGCTGGAAGCGCTGCTGATAGCTGTCGATCAAATGCACCATCGTATCGAAGGTCATGCCGACGCCCGTGGCCGCGATGAAATTGCCGTGGAAATCGTTGACACGATGGTTGATGAAGATGGTCATCTTGTCGCGATTGGCCATGTCGGGATCGACATTGGTTTCGTAATCTGGCTGCATCTGCCGCACGCGGAAATACCAGGCGTCGCGCGGTTCGCCCTCGTTTACCGTTTTCAGCAAACCATCGGCATGGTAGTAACGTCGCGTTTTTTCCGACACGAGAAAGCTGGTGACCACGCCGTATTTTTGCCGGATTTCCTTCAGGTAACGCGCCAGTTGTTCCGGTTTCTTCTCACCGTCGATAATCCACTCGCGCACGAAGGTATCGTGCGCCATCAGCGAGGAAATAAACACCGGCCGCAGGATGTCTTTCTGGATTTCGGAATAGATCGTGTCGCCGGTTAGTGGTAGCGCCTGATTGCCAATGTTGTCGCGGATTGACTTGATCGAAACATGATAGGCAACGATGCTGGTCGCCAGAAAACCAACTATCAGCGCAGCGCCGATCCAGACGAGCAGGCGGTATTTTTGGAGTAATTGGCGCATGGGGCTACGGTGTATGGTGTTCCGGAAAAGCGAAGCCTAGATTATCTTCGAAATTGCGGGGGCGGGGGCACGAATGTCGATACGTGGATGCAGGGGAGCACTGACGGCTCACACGTCCCATCGCAGGAGCGGATTGACCCTCGCGCTGGAGTTGCAAGGCGGGTCGCTGGAAGTTCCGGTGCGGAACGTCGGTTGGCGAAAGTTTGCCGAGCATGTGTTGTTCAGGGTACCGCGCCAGCTAGCCTCACCGAAAAATAACTGGCCTGGTCCGCAAAATATACAAGGGGGTAGTATTTTGAATACTGCTTCAGATGTTAAGGCTAAACGGGTGTTTTCATTGGACACCCCCGTCATTTTTTTAATGTCGGGGGGCGATTTTTGCCGGAACCGGCACCGGCGAGAACGAGGGCGGATTGCGCGGGGAAGGTGACGGCGGCGAGTTGCTCGGGATTGAGATTGCTGAGGATGTGATTCATCCCGGCATTATCTCAAGATTTCGGCCGGCCCGTTCATTTGCGCAATAATAATCAAGCGTGCATGCAACGTCTTCACGCCACCAGATAAGGAGGAAGCCCCACCGCGATTTACCAAGCCATTCCTAGCGGCATTTGGCGCTGCTGATGTTTCCCTGCCGGTTTTGCTGACAGTATTGACGACCCCGATCATCGACACAGGTGCGTTTGTATGTGCCGTCTGGTTGCTTCATCCAACCAGTGCAACGCAGCTCTGCATGCGCCGTAGACACGATGCCAGTCAGCGTCAAAGCCACTAGCGCGATCAATGTGATTTTCTTCATGACTGCTCCCTCAAAGTTATGATCTTGAAAAGCCTATCTAGCTTAATCCTCCAGAAAAAAAGGGTCAAGTTGTTGAAAATGTACCATCTCATGCTATAACTTGTCTGAAAACGAAAATGGTCAAGGCCGAATGGGGTGAGTCACAAGGATCCGAACTCAACCATGTTGTCGCACCGCCCTTCTATTAAGAAAACTTGGGGAAGCCTTGTCTTGAAAACCTTTATGGCAGTGGCCATGCTCTCGCTCTTTGAGCGAACTTATGCCCTTCGTGTTGCAATGGAGTGCATCGCCCCGTTTCATGTCGTAGTGGCCGGCGTGGTGTTGATGGTGTTGTTCCGGGGCTGGGCCAGTTTTGGAGGTCTGAATATATTTGCAGGAAAGATTTGGCGGGCTCGTGCCTCATAGATTTTTCGGGCACGACATATCCTAGCAAACCGTATGGCTCAAGAAAAAAGCCGCTTACGCTGAAGCGGCTTTTTTATGGCAGTAAGCAACACGACCATCTGGTTTGCGTCGCCCTCCGTTCGGTCACTGATACATCGCGGCGAAAGCACGCGCGGCCGCTTCCGGATCGTCGGCGAAATAGACCGCGCTGACAACGGCGATCATGTCGATGCCGCGTTCGACCAGCGGCACGGCGTTTTCGTGGTCGATGCCGCCAATCGCGCAGCTCGCCAGCTCGGGGAACTCCTGCTTCATCTGCTTGACCAGATCCAGTTCGGTCGTGACCGGGTATTTCTTCACCCGCGACGGATAAAAGCCGCCGAGCGCGATGTAGCTCGCACCCGCCTTCTGCGCGGCGCGCACGCGCTCGATTTCGCCGTAGCACGACGAGCCGACGATTTTGTCCGGGCCGACCTTGGCTCGCACAGCCGCCACGCCTTCGTCGCTTTCGCCGACATGGATGCCGTCCGCGCCCAGTTCCAGCGCCAGATCGACGAAATCGTTGATGATGAACGGCACGTTATGGCGCTTGCACACAGCCAGCAATGCCTTCGCCTGCTCGCGCCGCTGTTCCGGTGTCGCGGTTTTGTGGCGGTATTGCACGATCGCGGCGCCGCCCTTGATCGCCTTCTCGGTCACATCGACCAGTTTCGCGGTGTCATCCCAGTCGGGCGTGACGATGTAAAGACCTTTCATTTCCTGTTTCCTTGCTTCTGCCGGCATCGCCGGCGGGTTATATGGGGAATTATTCCGGGAAGCGCGTGCCGCGGTGCGGAATCCTCTGCCCGGTGGCAATCTGGTAGGCCGAGGCCAGCGCCTGGTGTGCGTAGTGCTGCGCCAGCGTCAGCGTTTCGCGCATCGGCTTGTTTTGCGCCAGCAAGCCGGCAATGGCGGCAGCGAGGGTGCAGCCGCTGCCGTGGAATTCCCCCGGTATTCGCTGCCAGCTCCACGCGTGGCCGTCGTTCTGGCTGAACCAGCGGTTGACTACGTCATGAGCGCTTGTGCCATGCCCGCCCTTGATCAGCACATGGCGCGCGCCGAGGCCGAGCAGGTGCTGCGCCTGCGCCTCCAGCTTGTCGATGCCGGGGCATAGCCGCGCCGCTTCCGGCAGGTTCGGCGCGACCAGTGTTGCCTGGCCAATCAGTGCCTGCAATGCGGCTTCGGGCTTGTCGTCCGACAGCGCATCGCCGTGACCGCTGGCCAGCACGGTGTCGAGCACCACCGGAAAATCGGGCTGCTTCTGGCGCAGCGCGCGGATCACGTCGGCAATCGCCTCCGCATTCGCGCGGTTGCCGACAATCCCGATTTTGACCGCAGAAATCGCGATCTTGTCGGTCAGCACCTGCGCTTGATGGTGGATGATGGCCGCATCGACCGGATTGACCGCGAACACGCGGTCGTTATCCTGCACCGTCAGCGCGGTGATGATGGGCAGCGCGTGCGCACCCATCGCGCCGATGGCTTCGATGTCGGCCGAAATGCCGGCACCGCCGCTCGGGTCCAGCCCGGCAAACACCAGCACGCTACGGCGCTGCATCGTCTTTGCCTGCTTAAACGAAACGGCCGGCCATCGGCGACGATGGCGAGGCAGAGAACTTGCGCGGCATGCGGCCGGCCAGGTAGGCGTCGCGGCCGGCGATGATCGCGTTTTTCATCGCGCCCGCCATGCGCACCGGATCCTTCGCCAGCGCGATGGCGGAATTCATCAGCACGCCGTCGCAGCCGAGTTCCATTGCCACCGCCGCATCGGACGCGGTGCCGACACCGGCATCGACGATGATCGGCACGTTCGCGTTTTCGATGATCAGTGACAGGTTCCACGGATTGAGGATGCCCATGCCGGAACCGATCAGTGAGGCCAGCGGCATCACTGCGCAGCAGCCGATGTCTTCCAGCATCTTGGCCTGGATCGGGTCGTCGCTGCAGTACACCATCACATCGAAGCCGTCCTTGACCAGAATCTCGGCCGCTTTCAGCGTTTCCGGCATGTTCGGGAACAGCGATTTTTCATCGCCCAGCACTTCGAGTTTCACCAGTTTGTGGCCGTTGAGCAGTTCGCGTGCCATTTGCAGCGTATAGACCGCATCCTCGGCGTTAAAGCAGCCGGCGGTGTTCGGCAGGATGGTGTATTTTGTCGGCGGCACGAAATCGAGCAGATTCGGCGCTTTCGGATCCTGGCCAATATTCACGCGGCGGATCGCTACCGTGATGATTTCGGAACCGCTGGCTTCGGTTGCATCGCGCGTCTGTTCCAGGCTGGCGTATTTGCCGCTACCAACCAGCAGCCGCGAGCGGTAGGTCTTCCCCGCGATGGTCAAAGTATGGTCTTGCGAGCTCATTTCTTTTTCCTTGTTGGACGTAATAAATCAGTTTTACACTTCGATAGTGACGCAGGAGTGCGGAATCGCCTGTCCTATTTCAACGCGATCCCCTGCCTGTATCTCTTGCTGCCAATCTTTCCGCAAAACAAGCCGTTTGCCATTGACTTTGATGGTCAACGGCAGCCCCCCCAGTTCAAGCTCCTTGACCAAATCCGTAATCCTGGATCCCTTGGGCATATTGCATGGCTCAGCATTTAACGTGAAATCGACTGACATAAGTACCCCTTTCAAGAGCGATGGCAGCAAAAACGGCGGCAGGAGCATTGCTCTGCCGCACCGGCTTTAGCCTCCGCCAATCGCCCTTACAATCTCCACCCGGTCGCTGGCTTGCAGCACACGCTGCTGCCACGACGCACGCGGCACCACCTGCCGGTTGACCGCGACCGCTAGCGCCTGACCTGTCAGGCCAAGCGTATCGATCAGGTTTTGCACATTGTGTCCGGCGGGAAGGCTTTTCGCCTCCCCGTTCAACATGATTTCGATCGTCATAGGCTTATTGCTTGTGATAGATCTCGGAGCCGGTCTTGACGAACTCGACCGAACGCTCCTCCATGCCTTTTTTCAGCGCCTCGATTTCCGAAATGCCTTGCTTGGCGGCGAATTCGCGCACTTCCTGCGTGATCTTCATCGAGCAGAATTTCGGACCGCACATTGAGCAGAAGTGCGCCACTTTGGCAGAATCCTTCGGCAGCGTTTCGTCATGGAACGACTTGGCGCGATCCGGGTCCAGGCCAATGTTGAACTGGTCTTCCCAGCGGAACTCGAAGCGGGCCTTCGACATCGCGTTGTCGCGGATTTGCGCGCCCGGATGGCCTTTCGCCAGATCGGCCGCGTGCGCCGCCAGCTTGTAGACGATGATGCCTTCCTTGACGTCATCCTTGTTCGGCAGGCCCAGATGTTCCTTCGGCGTGACGTAGCACAGCATCGCGGTGCCGTACCAGCCGATCATGCCGGCGCCCATGGCGGACGTGATGTGGTCGTAGCCCGGAGCGATGTCGGTCACCAGCGGTCCAAGGGTGTAGAACGGCGCTTCGTGGCACTTCTCCAGCTGGCGATCCATGTTTTCCTTGATCATGTGCATCGGCACGTGACCCGGACCTTCGATCATCACCTGCACATCGTATTCCCATGCGATCTTGGTCAGCTCGCCCAGCGTATCGAGTTCGCCGAATTGCGCATCGTCGTTGGCGTCATAGATCGAACCCGGACGCAGGCCGTCGCCGAGCGAAATCGCCACATCGTACGCTGCCAGGATTTCGCAGATTTCGCGGAAGTGGGTGTAAAGGAAGCTCTCGGTGTGATGCGACAGGCACCATTTCGCCATGATCGAGCCGCCGCGCGAAACGATGCCGGTCATGCGGTCGGCCGTCATCGGCACGTGGCGCAGCAGCAGGCCGGCGTGGATGGTGAAGTAGTCAACGCCCTGTTCCGCCTGCTCGATCAGCGTGTCCTTGAAAATTTCCCAGGTCAGGTTTTCGGCGATGCCGTTGACCTTTTCCAGCGCCTGGTAAATCGGCACCGTGCCAATCGGTACCGGTGCATTGCGCACGATCCATTCGCGCGTTTCGTGGATGTGCTTGCCGGTGGACAGATCCATCACGTTGTCGCCACCCCAGCGGATGGCCCAGGTCATCTTTTCGACTTCTTCGTTGATGCCGGAAGACAGTGCCGAGTTGCCGATGTTGGCGTTGATCTTGACTAGGAAGTTGCGGCCGAGGATCATCGGCTCGACTTCAGGGTGGTTGATGTTGGCCGGGATGATGGCGCGGCCGGCGGCGATTTCGCTGCGCACGAATTCCGGAGTGATGGTTTCCGGGATGTTGGCGCCGAAGTTCATGCCTTTGTGCTGGCGGGTCATCAGCTTGACCATCTTCTCGCCGTTCGGGCCGGAGGCGCGCAAGCTTTCGATGTATTCCTGGCGGCGCAGGTTTTCACGGATGGCAACGTATTCCATCTCCGGCGTGATGATGCCTTTTTTCGCATAGTGCATTTGCGTGATGCACTTGCCGGCCTTGGCGCGGCGCGGGTTGCGCTTGAGGTTGAAGCGCATTTCGGCCAGTTCCGGGTCGTTCAGGCGCTCCTTGCCGTAATCCGAGGTCGGACCAGCCAGTTCTTCGGTGTCATCGCGCTCCAGGATCCACGGCATGCGGATCGGTTCCAGGCCGGAGCGGATGTCGATCTTCGCTTCCGGATCGGTGTACGGGCCGGAAGTGTCATAGACATAGATTGGGGGATTTTTTTCGGCGCCGAATGCCACCGGGGTGTCGGTCAACGTGATTTCACGCATCGGCACGCGAATGTCCGGGCGCGAGCCCGTCACATAGATCTTGCGCGAATTCGGCAACGGCTTGACCGCAGCCTCGTCGACGGTTGCGGTGGCGGACAAAAACTTCGGATTGGCATTCATGGTGTTTCCTTTGTTTTGCAATATCGGCATGCTGGCAAAGGAAGCCCGAGAGGCTGGCACACGGAGTGCTACTGTCTTCAGTGCTTCCCTTCGCTGGCATTACCCAGATCAGGTTCAGAGGGTGTATCTCGCCCGGCGATCTTCTGCCAGAACCCCTAGCGCTTGTTTAAGCATATTAATACAAACTTTCGGATTATACGCGCATTTCCCTGATCTCTTGACGGGTTTTAGCCGATTTTTGCGCATAATTTGAGCATCGGATGCCTGTTTTGGCGCCACTTTCGCCCGTATAATGACAGGTTTCGCCATAGCCCTTCAGACATCATGGAATTAGCCAAGTCATATGAACCGTCCGAGATTGAGAAATACT
>JAGSYW010000026.1 GCA_018262475.1 Burkholderiaceae bacterium
CTTGTCCTGGTTCTGTTCGATGGTTTCGACCTTGCCCTTGCGCACGCCAACCGACAGCCCGCCGCCTTCGCTGACATCGACCGCGGCATCGCTCGCGCCCATGCGCTTAGCGTGGCGCAGTACGTCGTGTGCGAATTGCTGCAACTGTTCGTGGGTATGGGTAAACACGGGCTGGCTCATCCTGATTTCCTTGACTGGACGCAAAGCGGTTATGATAGCAGCCGTTTCCAACCGATATCACGATTTCACATGGTTAATGCCAATAGAGGCGCGACCGGTTTCCAGTCGAACGAGTTCGAACAGGAATATGACCGTCCGTCCAAGTCACAAATGAAGCGCGAGATGACCGCGCTACAAAAACTCGGCGAGCAGCTGGTCGATGAACCGAAAGACCGAGTAATGCGCGTTCCGATGCCCGATGAATTGCGCGATGCGATTCTCGAATGCCAGCGCATTCGCGGGCATGAAGGCCGCCGCCGGCAGCTGCAGTTCGTCGGCAAAAAAATGCGCGAGCTGGATGAAGCTCAGCTGGCCGCGATTAAAAAAACGATCGAAGGCTGGCGCGGCCAGTCGAAGAGCGAGACCGCGCTGATGCACGCGCTCGAGCGGCAGCGCGAACGGCTGCTGGCTGACGATGGCGCGCTGACGGAATTGCTGGCCGACCATCCGGCGCTCGATGCACAGCAGTTGCGCACGCTGATTAGGAATGCGAGGAAAGAGCAGGAGCAGAGCAAGCCGCCGAAGGCTTACCGCGAAATTTTCCAGATCTTGAAGGTATTGCAAAACCAGCCTGAACAGCAGGAGGAGGATGATGAATCCGCCGAAGAAGACGAATCCTGATGAAGCGCTGATCGGCTTTGTGTCGATTTCCGACCGAGCTTCCGACGGCACTTACGCAGACAAGGGCATTCCGGCGCTGCGTGACTGGTTCACCCGCGCGCTGACCAGTCCGTGGAAAAATGTAACGCGGCTGATTCCGGACGAGCGTGAGCTGATTGAAAAAACGTTGATCGAACTGGTGGATCAACTGGGGTGCGATCTGGTTGTGACCACTGGCGGCACTGGCCCGGCGCAGCGCGACGTGACGCCTGAAGCGACGCTGGCGGTGGGCACCAAGGAAATGCCGGGCTTCGGCGAGCAGATGCGGCAGGTCAGTCTGCATTTCGTGCCGACCGCGATCCTGTCGCGGCAGGTGGCGGTGATCCGCGAAGCGGGCGAACACGCGGCACTGATCATGAACCTGCCCGGGCAACCGAACGCGATCCGCGAAACGCTTGAAGGCTTGAAGGATGCCGAGGGCAAGCCGCTGGTTGCCGGCATCTTTGCCGCGGTACCGTATTGTATCGACCTGATCAAAGGCCCGTACATCGAAACCGACGAGACGGTCTGCAAGGCATGGCGCCCGAAGGCGGCAATCCGGCAGAAATAGCGCAAGCCGGAATCGCGCTGCCGGAAACAGTCACGAATCCATCCAACCCAACCGAAAACACAACATGAACAAACCTTTCCTCGAATACGAACAAGTTGAAACCGGTCCGAACCCGACCGTGTCGGTCATCTGGATGCACGGCATTGGCGACCACGGATCGAGCTTCGTGCCGCTGGTGCCGGAATTCGACCTGACCGGCTGCCCGCCGATCCGTTTCATTTTTCCGCACGCGATCGAGCGCCCGGTGACGGCCAACGGCGGCTATGAAATGAGCGCCTGGTTCGACATTTTCGGCAGTTTCGCCGATGAACGGGTTGAAGATGGCGAAGGTGTGAATCAGTCGCGAGAATGGATCGAGCAACTGATTGCGCAGGAAAAATCGCGCGGCATCGCGGCCAACAAGATTTTCCTTGCCGGCTTCTCGCAAGGCTGCGCGATGGCGCTGGAAACCGGGCTGCGCTATCCGGAAAAGCTGGCCGGCGTGATTGGGTTGTCCGGCTACATCCCGCAACTGGGCGGATTCCGCGAGCGCTACAACTCTGCCAACAAGGATGTGCCAGTGTTTTTCGCGCACGGCACGCAGGATGAGGTGGTGCCGATCAGCCGCGCGCGCGATGCGCTGGATGTGTTGACCGAGCTGGGGCAGAAGGTCGAATGGCATGAATACCAGATGCCGCATACGCTGTGCATGCCGGAAATCATCGATATCAGCGCCTGGTTGAGGAAACAGCTCGCCTGAGCAGGTAAAATGTTTGGTGAGGGGAGTATGTGGTCAAAAAGCCCCTCTTGGCCTCATTTATACTGGTTGTTTTTAAATACTGATGGGAGTATATTTTTTGACCTTGTTGAACAAAATGACTCCCTGGTCAGTTATTTTGCTTGCCAGAGGGTATGGTGGAAAAACCATTGATTCGTCCAGCCATTCCTTGGTGGTTGCGGTCATACTCCTGGCAGTATATTTTTTGGCGTTTTTTTGCTGTCGCTTAATTAAAGTTGGTTGATGGCAACAAAAAACGTGGAAATTGATATACCGCAAATTGCTGGGAAGGGATTGGCAACACAATCCGTCTGTCACAATTCCCGGCAAAGGAGAGGCAAACACTCATGGACGAACGTACAACGACGGAACAGGCCATTGAAGCATTGATGGCTGTCAGCGGCATCAACAGTCAGGATAATCGGGCGCAGTATTTTCTCCGGGAATCCCTGCGTAACCTAGTGCGGCTGGCTAAAGCCGAGCAATTGATGGAAATGAGAGCGGACGTGGCAAGAGTGGTTGCCCCGCATCATGGAGTCGAATCCTCCGCGTTTATCACGCGGCAATGAGGGCGAGGCAATAAAAAAACCGGCGCATGCGATAAACATGCGCCGGTTTCTTATTGTATGCCGGAATTTTCCGGCGTGCCTGCCTGGATCGTCAAACGCTTATTTGACCTTCGCGTTCTTGACGATGCCTTCCTGGAACGATTGCAGTTTCTTGTCCAGCAGCGATTTCTGGATTTGCTGTTTGACTTCGTCGAACGCTGGCGCCTTGGCCGGGCGCGAGTCTTCCAGCCTGATCACGTGGTAGCCGAACTGCGTCTTGACCGGCGTTTCGGTCATCTCGCCTTTCTTCAGCGCCACCATGGCGTCGGCAAACGGTTTCACGTAACGGTTGGCTACGGCCCAGTCGAGGTCGCCGCCTTTTTCAGCCGATCCGGTATCTTTCGACTGTTTTGCCAGATCCTCGAATTTCGCGCCATCTTTCAGCTTGGCAATGATTGCCTTCGCATCATCTTCCTTTTCCACCAGAATGTGTCGCGCATGGTATTCCTTGTCGTCGGCATGCACTTTCAGCAGCCGGTCGTATTCAGCCTTCACTTCGGCCTCGGTCACCGGGTTCTTGCGCACGAAATCCATGCGCATCGCATTGATCAGGATGGTTTGGCGCCCCATTTCAAGCTGGTTTTTAATCTCTGGCTGATTCGCGATGCCGCGCTTTTGCGCTTCCTGCGCCAGGATTTCGCGAATGATGATTTCCTGCTTGATCATCTGGCGCAGTTCGGGAGTGTCATTTTGGCCTTGCGCCACCAGTTGCTTGGTCAGCGCATCGGCGCGTGCTGCCGGCACGGCCTTGCCGTTGACGGTCGCGAGGTTTTGCGCCAGGGCGGGCAGGGCGGCTACGGCGAGCGTGGCTGCTAGCATACGTGCATATCGTAAGGTCATGGAGTTTTCCTTCAATCAAGTAACAAGCAAGTGACAAGCGATTGAGTCTAATGTCGCCGGAATTTTGTCCGGGCATTCTACGCCAGAACTCATTGTGGCGACAAATCACTTTGTTACAGAGTATTAACCGAACTCATCTCAAGGCCTGAATATGTTTTCCGGCCAATCAAGCCCAGTGCGGCTTACAATGCGCGTTGTTACCCTACTTTCCGCTAAACCGATGAGCCTGATATTTCTGCGCCGCCTGCTGCTCTGGATGGTTTTGTGCCTGCCGTTGTCGTCGATGGCGGTAGCTGACCCGGCCAAGGTGTTGCGCACGGTATTTGCCGCGGCGGAAACTGGTTTCGATCCGGCGGCGTCGCACGATCTGTATTCGTCGCAGGTGAATGCCTCTATTTTCGAAACGCTGTTCACCTACGATTATCTGGCGCGGCCGGCCAAGCTGGTGCCGCAGACAGCGGCTGAGTTGCCGCAGGTGACGCAAGGCGGGCGAGTATGGACCATTCGCTTGAAAAAAGGCATTTTCTTTGCGCCCGATCCGGCGTTTAATGGTAAGCGGCGCGAATTGATCGCGGCCGATTACGCGTATGCCCTCAAGCGCCTGAGCGACCCGGCGCTGCGCTCGCCGTGGAACTGGCTGGTCGAGGGCAAGATTGCCGGCCTGGATACATTGGCGATGCAGGCAAAGAAGAGCGGCAAATTCGATTACGACGCGAAGATCGCCGGCCTGCAGACGCCCGATCGCTATACGTTACGTATCCGGCTGAATGCCCCGGACTACAACCTCGGCCAGATTTTGGCGCACACGCCAACTGCGGCCGTGGCGCGCGAAGTGATCGAGAAATACCGCGACGGCAACGGCCATGCGATGGCGCATCCGGTCGGAACCGGGCCGTATCTGCTGGCGAGCTGGCAGCGCGGGGCGAAGATGGTGCTGGTGGCGAATCCGGATTACCGCGGTTTGGTGTGGGATTTCTCGCCTGGAAGCGAGGAAGACAAGGCGATCGTAGCTGCGATGAAGGGCAAGGCGATGCCTCGCATCGGCCGGGTTGAGATTACCGTCGTACCGGAAGACCAGTCGCGCTGGCTGGCATTTCAGAATGGCGAGATCGACCTGTTCAACCTCGACGGCCCGCTGGCACCGCGCGCGTTGAACCAGGGCCGATTGCGGCCGGAGCTGGCAGCGAAAGGCGTTACGCTGTCGCGGCTGATAGAGCCGGAACTGAGTCACTACTATTTCAACCTGCAGCATCCGGTGCTGGCCGGGATGACGAAGGAGAAAATCGCGTTGCGGCGCGCAATTGCGATGGCGCACAACGTACAGGAAGAGATCAACATCATCTGGAACGGCCAGGCGGTCAGACTGGAATATCCGATTCCGCCCGGCGTGGTCGGGCATGATCCGAAATACCGCAGCAAAGTGAAATTCGATCCGAAAACGGCCAACGCCTTGCTGGATAAATTCCATTACAAAAAAGGCGCCGATGGCTGGCGCACGCTGCCCAGCGGACAGCCGCTGGTGATCACGTTTTCGGTGCGCGCCGATTCGGTCGGGCAACAGCAGGCGGAAATGTGGAAAAAGACGTTCGATTCCTTGTCTATCCGGATGGAAAGCGACAAGCGCCCGTTTCCGGACCTGCTGAAAGCGGAAAAGCGGTGCAAACTGATGATGCGCACCAGCCCGTGGATTGCAGATTACCCGGATGGCGACAATTTCATGCAGCTGTTTTATGGCCGCAATATCGGCAAGAGCAACAACGGCTGCATGCAAATGGCGGAATATGACCGTCTGTACGAAGCGTCGCAAAAATTGCCGCACGGGCCGGAGCGCGATCTGCTGTATCACAAGATGGCGCGGCTGCTTGAAATGTATGCGCCAACCATCATTGGCTACGCGCGCTACCGCAACATGCTGGCGCAGCCGCGGGTGATAGGTTACAAAAAACACCCGGTGCTGCATGCCGAATGGCGCTATATTGACCTCGACTTGCGCCGGTGATGGTGCGTCGGCGTCAGGTCTGAGAAAATACCGCAAATTTTCCTTCGAATGGTGAACACATGAAACGCTCACTGCCGCAACTCCTGCTGTCCCTGGCGATGCTGACGCCAGCCATTTCATTCGCTGCCGCTCCGGAACCGGGGGCGCGTCCGCTGATTCCGCTGCTGAAGGCGGGCGAACTGGCTTCGCGCTGCGAACAGGAGTTGTCCGGTTTGCGCAGCAAGGTGCTGGCGCTGGCCAATATGACCGATAGCGAGGCGCTGGATGTGAAAGCCGTATTTCGCGACTGGAATGCGATGCAGATCGGGCTGGAAGACTTGCAAGGGCCGGTCGCGCTGTTGATGAACGTGTCGCCGGATCAGGCAGTGCGCCGCAGCGCTGAGCCGTGCCAGGTGGCGATCACCAAATTTGCGACCGAGCTGTTCCAGAATGAACGCTTGTACCAGCGGATCAAGTCGACCAATCCGTCTGAACCGATCGAGAAAAAGCTGCGGCAGGACATACTCGACAGCTTCGACGACACCGGCGTTTCATTGCCGTCGGAAAAGCAGGCGCGGATGAAAGCGATCCTTGAACGGCTGACGCAACTCAAGCAGGAGTTTGCGCGCAATATCCGCGACAACCGGCAAAAGCTGACATTTACTGCAGCCGAAATGCAGGGCTTGCCGCCGGAATTTTTGGCGAAGGCCAAGCGCGACAGCGGCGGCAATTACCAGCTCGGTTTTGAATACACCGAATTTCACCCGTTCATGCAATACGCGGACAACGAGAATGCGCGCCGGCGCTATCTGGCGGCGTTCATCAACCGCGGCACTCCAAGGAATTTGCAACTGATGAAGGAGGCCGCTGCACTGCGGCAGGAAATGGCGGCGCTGTTCGGCATGCCCAGTTATGCCGATTTTGCGCTGCGCCGCCGGATGGCGGGCAAGCCGGCGGCGGTCAATAAATTCCTGGCCGACGTGCAACAGGCGGTAAACGGGCTGGAAAAGGCGGAACTGGATGAGTTGCGCGAATACAAGGCGAAAACGACCGGCATCGATCTCGCGTCGACGCGCATCGAGCGCTGGGATACGACTTACTGGCAGCAGAAAATGAAAAAGGCGCTGTACGACATCGACCAGAACGCGCTACGCAAGTATTTCCCGACCGATGCGTCGGTGAAATGGACTATGGCGCTGGCAGGCACCTTGTATGGCGTACAGTTCCGCCAGGCGGAGGTGCCGGTGTGGCACAAGGATGTGCGCTATTACGATGTGATCGACAGCAAGACGCTGCAGCGCATTGGTGGCGTCTATCTTGATATTTTCCCGCGCGAAGGCAAATACGGTCATGCAGCGGCGTTCGGCACACGCGGTGCCAGCACACTGGCAGGACGCACGCCGATTTCGGTGCTGGTGGCGAATTTCAACCGCGAAGGGCTGGACGCGACCGAACTGGAAACGCTGCTGCATGAATTCGGCCATATCCTGCATGGGGTGCTGTCGGAAACGCGTTATGTTGACCACGCGGGGACCAGCGTTGAACGCGACTTCGTCGAAGCGCCATCGCAGATGTTCGAGGAATGGGGGCGGCGCAACGAATCGCTGGCATTGCTGCCTGCTTTCTGCTCCGCGCCCTGCCCAACGGTAGATAAGGGGCTGGTTCGGCGGCTGAAGGCATCGCATGATTTCGGGCGCGGTATCCGCTACGCGCGGCAGCACCTGTATGCCAGCTTCGACATGGCGCTGCATCAGGCAGGCGGCGAACCGCTGCTGTTGTGGCAGAAAATGGAAGGCGCGACGCCACAGGGCTACCTGCCAGGCACTGAATTTCCGGGCCAGTTCGGTCATCTGATGGGCGGTTATGCTGCCGGCTATTATGGCTACATGTGGTCCGAGGTGATGGCGCTCGACATGCGGTCGCGCTTTGACGGCCGCATGCTGGATCCGGATGTCGGCATGGCTTACCGCATGGCAATTCTGGCGCGCGGCGGCGAATTGCGCGGCAGCGAACTGGTGCGCGGTTTCCTCGGACGCGAGCCGGACAGCAAGGCATTCTTCAACGAAATTAGCGGCAAGCGGGCGAAGTGAACGCAACGGCATAAGACGCGCACATGCTGGCTTACATCGTCCGCAGGCTATGGCAGATGGTTCCCACGATGCTGGGCGTCGTGCTGCTGGTGTTTTTGCTGTTCAACTGGGTCGGCGGCGATCCGGCGTACATCCTCGCCGGCAAGATGTCGAACCCGGAGCAGATTGCCAATATCCGCAAACAGCTGGGCATTGATGAACCGGTGTATGTGCAGCTGTGGATCTTCATCAAGCAGATAGCCTCCTTCGATTTTGGCGCCAGTTGGAGCACTGGTGAGCAGGTGTCGCGCGTCATTTCGACCCGCCTCGGCCCGTCGCTGACGCTGCTGATTCCGCTCACCATCCTGGAAACCGTGATTGCGATTGCGCTGGCGCTCCTGATTGCGCGCGTGCGCGGTTCGCTGACTGATCGGGCGGTGATGATCGCATGCACGGTCGGCATGTCGATCAGCATTCTGGTGTACATCATCGTGTTCCAGTACTGGCTCGGCTACAAGCTGGGGCTGTTTCCGGTGCAGGGCTGGGGCGACAGTTTCGCGCACAACCTGCTGCGCTATTCTGCGCTGCCAATCCTGATCCTGCTGGCGGTCAGCCTGGCGCCGAACCTTCGGTTGTTCCGCACCTTCGTGCTGGATGAAGTCAATCAGGATTACGTCCGTACTGCGCGCGCCAAGGGGCTGAGCGAAGGGCGCATCTTGTGGGTGCATGTGCTGCGCAATGCCGCCATCCCGATCATCACGCATGTGATGTCGAACCTGCCATCGCTGCTGATCGGCGCGTTTCTGGTCGAGCGCTTCTTTTCGATTCCGGGCATTGGGCGGGAAATCATTCTGGCGGTCGAACGCAGCGACTTCCCGGTGATCAAGGCGATCACGGTGTATGTTGCGTTCGCCACGATGCTGTTCAACCTGCTGACGGATCTGCTGTATCAGGCAGTCGACCCGCGAGTGAAGCTGCAGTAGGCCGCCATGTTTTCCTCGTCCAGTCATTTCTCTCCCGGTTTGTGGACGCTGGCTTGGCGGCGCTTGCGTGCCGACAGGGTGGCAATGGCAGCGCTGGTGGTGCTGCTATTGTTTGTGGCGATGCTGACCGCGTCGATGTCCGGCTGGCTGGCGAACGACTGGGCGGATGAGGTCGGGGTGAACTATGCGCCGCCATCGTTTATTGGCGCGCAGGCTGACGCCGGTTCGGGGGGGGAGGCAGAGCCTGCGGCGGCAGAAGAGCCGCCGGAAAATCCGCTCGATCCGTTAAAGGACGTGATCCGCGAGTTGCGCATGGAAATGGGCGAAGCGAACGTGACGGCTTCTGCCGGCGAGAGCGTTGGCAGCGAAGATAGCTACGGCATCGCCGACCCGCTGCAAGCGGAACTGGCGGAAATCCGCGGCGTGCAATCCAGTGCGGCCATGCATCCAGCTAGCGCGAGGAAGGTCACGCTGCCATTTGGTGCCGACAAATGGGGGCATGACATCATCAAGAAAACGATCAAGGGCGCGGAAACCTCGATCGTGGTCGGGTTGGTGGCGGCGCTGGTGGCGACTGTTCTCGGCACGTTGTTTGGTGCACTGGCCGGTTATTTCGGCGGCCGCACCGACGATTTCTTCAACTGGTTTTACAGTATCTTCACCTCGATTCCATACCTGCTGCTGATTCTTGCGGTGGCGGCGGTGTTGCAGCAAAAAGGGGTGACAACCATCATCCTGATTCTAGGTCTGACCGGCTGGACCGGCGTGTTCCGGCTGGTGCGGGCTGAATACATGAAGCACAAGGAACGCGAGTACGTGCTGGCGGCTGGCGCGATTGGCGGTTCGCATCTGGGGCGGATGTTCATCCACATCTTTCCGAACATCAGCCATGTGGCGTTGGTGCAGATGTCGATCCTGGCGGTCGGCTTCATCAAATCCGAAGTGATTTTGAGCTTTCTTGGTTTTGGCGTGCCGGTCGGGATGGTGTCGTGGGGCAGCATGCTGAACGAAGCGCAGAACGAGCTGATCCTGGGCAAATGGTGGCAACTGACCGCAGCCACTGGCGCAATGGCGGTGCTGGTGACGGCGTTTTCGCTCTTTACCGACGCGCTGCGTGATGCGCTCGATCCGAAGCTGAAATGAAGCGCAGGATGGCACCATGACGACAACAGACACATCTTTTCCAGCAGGCTGTGAACCAATGGATACGGGCGACAACTTGCTCGAAGTGCGCAACCTGCGCGTTCGCTTTCGTCTCGACCGTGAAAACACGTTCGAGGCCGTGAAGGGCGTGTCGTTTGACGTGCCGCAGAATGCAACGATAGCGCTGGTCGGGGAATCGGGCAGTGGCAAGTCGGTTAGCGCGCTGGCGGTGATGGGGCTGTTACCGGCGGAAAATGCCATCGTCGAGCCGGGTTCCGCCATCGCCTTCGACGGGCGCGAATTGCTGGCGCTGACGGTCGGGCAGCGGCGCGCATTGTGCGGGCGCGAGATGTCGATGATTTTCCAGGAACCGATGTCGTCACTCAATCCGGTGTTCACCGTCGGCTACCAGATTGTCGAAGTGCTGCGGCTGCACAAAGGCTTCAGCACAAAGGCGGCGCGAGCGCGGGCGATCGAACTGCTGGAAGAAGTCGGCATTCCGGAACCGGCGACGCGCATTGATTACTACCCGAATCAGTTGTCCGGCGGTCAGCAGCAGCGGGTGATGATAGCGATGGCGATCGCGTGCGAGCCGAAGTTGTTGATTGCGGACGAGCCGACCACCGCGCTCGACGTGACCATCCAGAAGCAGATCATCGAATTGCTTAAGGCATTGCAACAGCGGCACCGGATGTCGGTGCTGTTCATCACGCATGATCTGGCGCTGGTGGCGGAAATGGCCGACCGTGTGATTGTGATGCGTCATGGTGAAGTGCAGGAGCAGGGTGATACGCAGCAAGTGTTCCTGCGGCCACAGCATCCGTACACCCGTGCGCTGCTCGAATGCCGCCCGCCGCTGGATGCGCGCCCGCATCATTTGCCGGTGATCGATGACGCGATGCGTGGCGATGGCAGCACGGCTATCGTGCTGGCGGAACGCTCGCGCGGCTATGTGGATGATGAACGACCGTTATTGGTGGTGAAAAACCTGAGCAAGAGTTTTTACAGCCGCGAAGGTTTGTTCGGCAAAAAAGAATTCAAGGCGGTCAAGGATGTGTCGTTCACGCTGCCGCGCGGTAAGACGCTCGGCATCGTGGGCGAATCCGGCTCAGGCAAGACGACAGTCGGGCTGACCCTGCTGCGCTTGCATGAAGCGACTGGCGGGCAGGCATTCTTCCGCGGGAAAGATATCCTCGCGATGAACAGCCGCGAATTTCACGATTACAAACGACGGTTGCAGATCGTGTTCCAGAATCCATTCGCCTCGCTCAACCCGCGCTTTACCGTGGGGCAGATTCTGCTGGAGCCGATGCGCATCCACAATATTGGCGCCGATGATCGCGAGCGCACCGCGCTGTGCTTCAAGTGGATGGAACGCGTCGGCCTGCAAGTGGAGGCGTTTCACCGCTATCCGCATGAATTCTCCGGTGGACAGCGGCAGCGGATTGCGATAGCGCGCTGCCTGACGCTGCACCCCGAAGTGCTGGTGTGCGATGAATCGGTGTCCGCGCTTGATATGTCGGTGCAGGCGCAAGTGCTGAACCTGTTGCAGGATTTGCAGGACGATTTTGGTCTGAGCTACATTTTCATCTCGCACGACCTGTCAGTGGTGCGTTACATGGCCGACCGCGTGATGGTGATGCGCGACGGCGAAGTGGTCGAGATGGCGGATTCGGACGACCTGTACCGCCATCCGCAGCATCCGTACACGCAGGCGCTGCTGGCGGCGATACCGGGCCGGCAGGCGATGGCATAACAGACGGCAGGTTTGGCGTTCGCGCCACAGTTCCGCGATAATACCGCCGATGAACATTTTGCCTTTCACTTCCGCCTGATGCGCACGCTTTATTCCGTTGCATGGTTGCTGGCGCTGCCGTTCGCGTTGTTGCGCCTGTGGTGGCGAGGCCGCAAGGAGCGCGGTTATCGCCACCACATCGCCGAGCGTCTGGGGTGCTATGCACAGCCGGCACCTGACCACCAGCTGATCTGGCTACATGCGGTATCGGTTGGCGAAACCCGCGCGGCCGAGCCGCTGATTGATGCGCTGCTGGCGGCGTATCCCGATCACGCTGTACTGCTGACGCACATGACGCCGACTGGCCGTGCAACCGGCAGGGCGCTGTTTGCGCATTATGGCGACAGGGTGGTGTCCTGCTATCTGCCATACGATATTGGCGTGCTGGTTGCGCGCTTTCTGCGCCATTTCCGTCCGCGTCTCGGTATTTTGATGGAAACCGAAATCTGGCCCAATCTGATTGCGCAGTGCTCACGGCAGCGGGTGTCGCTGGTGCTGGCGAATGCGCGATTGTCCGAGCGTTCGCTGGCGCGCGGGCAGCGGTTGGGCGCATTGATGCGAGAAGCGGCAGATGGCATCACTTGTGTGGCGGCGCAGACCGAAGCCGATGCGGCCCGGTTGCGTTTGTTCGGGCAGGCGCCGGTTGAAGTGACTGGCAGCGTGAAATTCGACGCGGTGGTGCCGGATGCAGCCATCGATCTCGGCACGGCATTCCGCGCCCGTTTCGGCAGACGGCCGGTGCTGTTGTGTGCCAGTACGCGAGAGGGCGAAGAGGAGTTGCTGCTGGAGGCGCTGGCGCAACTCGATGTGCCGGAGGTGCTGCTGGTGCTTGTGCCGCGCCACCCACAGCGTTTTGGCGAAGTGGCGCAGATGGTTGCCGCGCGCGGGCTGTCGCTCATACGTCGCTCCCAAATGGTGAACGATGCGCCGCTGCCACCGGACGTGCGCGTGCTGCTGGGCGATTCGATGGGCGAGATGTTTGCGTATTACGCCGCCTGCGATTGCGCGTTTGTCGGCGGCAGTTTGTTGCCGTTGGGCGGGCAGAACCTGATCGAGGCGTGCGCAGTCGGCAAGCCTGTGATTATTGGGCCGCACACTTTCAATTTTGCCGCGATTACCGAGGATGCAATTGCCGCAAATGCGGCGGTGCGGGTGCATAGTGCGGTGGAAGTTATGCAGCAGGCCAGCCGTTTGCTGCGCGACGATGTCTTGCGCCGGCAGATGGGGCAGGATGCACTGGCATTCGCGTTGCGGCAGCGCGGCGCGACTGAGCGGACGATGGCGCTGCTGGTGCCGCTGCTGGCAAAAAAATCGGCGGCAACTGCGCACTGAGTGCGCCACAGGTTAAACTCACGATTATTCCAACCATTCCGGGGACAGACATGCCACTTGACCAGCCGCTATCCGATCAGGAATTCGATGAACTCGACCAGTTTCTGCTGTCCGAGCGTTGCCCGGACGGCGCGATGACGATGGATTCGCTGCATGGTTTCCTGACCGCGATAGTCATCGGGCCGGAAGCGATTCCGATGTCCGAATGGCTGCCGCATGTCTGGGGGGATACAAGCAAAGCGCCGGCGTTCAAGTCGAAAAAAGAGCAGGAGCGGATTTTGCGCCTGATCCTGCGCTACATGAATGAAATCGCGATCACGTTCGAAGTTGCGCCAAAAGAATTCGAACCGCTGTTTTGCGAACACGACTGGGAAGGGAAAACGCTGCTCGATGGCGAAGCGTGGGCCTACGGTTTCTGGCTGGCGATGAGCTTGCGCGTTGACGCGTGGAAGCCGATTTGGGAATCGGAGCAGGCGCCGTTGATGCGGCCGATTTACCTGCTGGGCGCGGACGATATCGAGGAAGAAGAACTGGCGTTGGTGGATGACCCGGAGCAGTGCCAGAAACTGGCATTCGAAATTGAAGCCAACCTGCCGCTGATTCATCGCTTCTGGCAGGGGAAACGCAAGTCCGGCGTGGAAACTGTGATGCGCGCTGCGCCCAAGACGGGCAGGAACGACCCTTGCTCATGCGGCAGCGGGGTCAAGTTCAAGCAGTGCTGCGGTGCGGAACCGCAGCTGCACTGAAATGAATGCTGCGATAGCAGAGTTTTGTCAGAAAAATACTCCACCGTGTATGTTTTGAGTGCCTCGAAAAAGTTGGCTCAGTGGCTTGATTCTTAGTCATACCCTCACTTTTTGTTGGTGCGCAGCGTGCACGCAAGCGCGCTTGGTTGTTTGGTCACAGGCAAGTCACATTTCGGAAGTAGTCTGCCACTTAAAAGGTTTTTAATGGCCATGCCCGTTTCAAGCGGGTGCTACTTCTGATTTATCGTGAATATGACCCTCGGTAATACCTTGTTGTCGGCTGCGAGCCGCCTGTTTCGGCAGCCGCTGGCAAGCGACCTGTGCGTCGCCACTCCTAGCATCGCAGCAGAACGCAACAATGCCGCTGTACTCGAAATCTTCAGCAAACATCGCGAACTGATTAGTTTGCCAGTGCTGGAAAACGAGAGGCCGATAGGTCTGATCAGCCGCAATATTTTCATGACGCAAATGTCTCGCCCGTTCCAACGGGAAATCTACGACAAAAAAAGCTGCATCGCGTTCATGGACAAGGATCCACTGATCGTCGAGGCCGATACCAGTGTCGAGCAGATCGCGGAGATGGCGGTGCAGATGGGTGACAAGACTCTGGCCGACGGTTTTGTCATCGTCAAGGATGGCAAGCTGATGGGGTTAGCTTCAGGACTGGAGTTGATGCGGGTTGTGGTCGAACTGCAAGCGCAAAAGAACCGACATGTGATGCAAAGCATCGAATATGCAAGCGTGATCCAGCGCGCGATGCTGAGCACTTCACATGAAGCAATGGCAGGCGAATTGGACGACGCGTTTCTGGTGTGGGAGCCGCGTGATCTGGTTGGTGGTGATTTCTACCATTTTGAACGGTTGGACGATGGCTGGTTTGCCGCGGTGGCAGATTGCACCGGGCATGGTGTGCCAGGCGCATTCCTGACGCTGATTGCGTCATCGACGCTGAAGCAGGCCATAGACAGGCATGGCGCGCGCGATCCGGCAAAACTGCTTGCAGACGTCAATCTCGGGATCAAGCATGCGCTGGGACAGAACGACATCGGTTCGCGCTGGTCTGAATCGGACGAAGGGATGGATGCAGCATTCCTGTGCTATGAAGCATCTGCGCGCCGTTTGACGTTCGCAGGTGCGAAACTGCCGCTGTTTGTCCTGGTGCCGGATGAGCCCGGCGTCAAGATGGTGGATGGCGAACGCATTGGATTGGGCTATGTCAGTACGCCGCAAGAGGTCGCCTGGTCAAGCAAGACGCTGAACTTGCCGGAGGGAACCATAGTACTCGCAGCGACCGATGGTTTTACCGATCAGATCGGTGGCCAGAAAGGCATTTCCTACGGCAAGCGGCGCTTGCGCGATGCCATCATTGCACAGCGCCATTTGCCGATGAATCAGTTTGCCAATGTGCTGATGGATGAATTCAAGGTATATCAGGGGCAGCAGATGCGGCGCGATGACGTGACGCTGTTCGGATTTCGCTTGAAGTAACGGAGGCGGGAAAAATGAATCCCAACATGATGTACGCCCAATACCGGGAATTCTGCGAAATTGCCTGCAAGCGCCATGTCATTTTTTACTATGTTGGCTATTTTTCGCAAAGCATCATTTCTGCCATGGCCGATGCGGTGAGAATGGGGGTTGAGCATATCGGTGCGGCCAGCCAGACAAGGCGCAGGCTGTTTTCGTCATTTGTCGAAATGGCGCAAAACATCGTTCATTATTCGGCTGATGCGCTCACACCTGAGGACAGGAACGACCGCGAAATGCGGCATGGGTCGGTTTGCATCGGCATTCATGGCGAAAAATATTTTTTGATTTGCGCCAATCCGATCAAGACGGAAATGGCGGAACAGTTGCGCGAAACGCTGGAACCGTTGCGCACGATGACAATTGACGAGATTAAGGCCGCTTACAAGAAAATGCTGCAATCGGACGCGCCGGAAGGCAGCAAGGGCGCAGGCCTCGGGCTGTTGACGATGGCACGAGATGCCAGCGAACCGCTGGAATTCGATTTTGCTCCATCGCGTGAAGCTGGGATTACCATGTTTTATTTGAAGGCGACGATTTAACCATGGAGAATCTGCATATTTCCGCCACGCCCAGTTCACCGGAAGTTGATTTTCGTTTTGCCGAGAATGTGCTTTCGCTCAGGGGCGAGTCATATCCAGAAAATGCCGCCGCATTTTACAGTGGCATCATTTCCTCGCTGAATGAATACCTAAACAGTGAAGTGCGTCCGCAAGCCATTGCGCTCAATGTTGAACTGACATATTTCAACAGTTCCAGCACCAAGATGTTGTTCACGCTGTTTGGCACGCTTAACGACAAGGTGGCGAATGGTGTGGAAGTGACTGTTAACTGGTACTGTCATGAAGATGACGACACGATGCGCGAATTTGGGCAGGATTTGCAGGAAGATTTTCCCTCCATGAAATTTTATGAGCATGCCATCGCTGATGACTGAGCCCGATCTGTTCGGTGTTGAAACCGCTACGCTGGAACTGGCGCGCCAAGTTCTGGCGCAGGAGTTATTGGATGCAACGGCATATCGTTCTGCGCTAGCAGATTTGACTAAGGATTACGATCGTCTGCTGCGCGAGATGCGCCGCCTGATTCGCCGCAGTGATCGCGCAGAACGTTATATGAACGAGCTTAATGCCAAATTGCACCATCTGACTGAACAACTCGACCACAAGGCGAAACATGATGCGCTGACCGGGGTGTTCAATCGTGGCGCCATTTTCGAGCGAGCCCGGAACCATCTGCAAAACGGACCGCTGTCCGTAATTTTGCTGGATATCGACTTGTTTAAAAGCATCAACGACCAGTTCGGTCATCCTGCCGGCGATTCGGTGCTGCAGGAGCTGTCTGGGCGGTTGGTTGGCTCGCTTGGTGGGGTGGGGGAGGTTGGTCGCGTTGGTGGTGAAGAATTTATCATCCTGTTGTCGGCGCGCAGTCTTGCCGATGCCGTCGTGTCGGCAGAAAAGTTGCGCCAGGCCGTAGCCGGTCGTCCATTTGCCATACTGCCGCAGCGACAGGTTACCGCCAGTTTCGGCGTTAGCCGTAGCGAAGCCGCAGGACGTTTCGAGGACGCTTATGCACGCGCTGATCAAGCGCTGTATGAAGCCAAACGGCAGGGGAGAAACTGCGTCGTTCATGCCGGCGCATAGGTTTCGCCTGTTTGCAGACGGCGCTCATTGGCAAAAGACGGCTAACCATACATAATCTGGACTCTTTGCGGGCAGGGATTTCTGCGAAAATTCCCGATTATTTTGACTTCCAGAATCACCTTTCAGACAGCCTTTTTGCTGACCGTGCCGCCATTGCTGTGGGCGGGCAATGCGGTGGTTGGGCGCATGGTTCGGGCATCGGTACCGCCGATGACACTGAATCTGTTGCGCTGGGCCATTGCCATGGTCATCCTGATGCCGCTTGCAGGTTCCATCTTTCGTTCCGGCAGTGGCTTGTGGGGGAGCTGGAAACGTTTTGCTGTGTTGGGGCTGCTAAGCGTGGGGCTGTACAACTCGCTTCAGTACCTGGCCTTGCAGAGTTCATCCCCAATCAACGTCACGCTTGTTGCCGCCAGCATGCCTTTCTGGATGCTGCTCATCGGCAAATTATTTTATGGCGTCAGGGTCGGGTACAAGCGCGTGGTCGGTGCCGTGCTGTCGATCGCCGGAGTGCTGCTTGTTCTGAGTCGTGGCGAATGGCATGTGTTGCTGACAATGCATCTAGTGGTGGGCGACCTCTACATGATCGTGGCCACCATCGCGTGGGCTTTTTATAGTTGGATGCTGACTCGCCCGAGAGAGCCGGAAAGTATACGCAGCAACTGGTCGGCATTCCTGATGGCGCAGATTGGTTTTGGCGTCATCTGGTCAGCCGTTTTTACTGCCGGTGAATGGGCGATTGGCAGCCATCGAATAGACTGGAGCTGGGGGCTGGTGGCGGCTCTGCTGTTCGTCGCAATCGGGCCGGCCATCATTGCACTTCGATGCTGGGGAGCGGGTGTGCAGCGCGCAGGGCCAACGGTGGCGGGTTTTTTCAGCAACCTGACGCCGCTGTTCGCAGCGGTATTTTCAGCCGCATTTTTGGGTGAAGCGCCGCATCTGTATCATTTGGTGGCCTTTGGCATAATAGTCGGCGGGATTGTATTTTCCGCGCAGAGGTAAGCTGGTCCTGAGCCATTCATATATACCAAGCCGCTGTCCTTTGCTGGAGTTGGTACGCAACGGAAGAATCGTACACACATCATTCATGGCACATACCATTGCAGATGCGGTCGGAAGTGAGTTGCTGATCAAAAAAAGCCGGTTCATCGGCTGTGTTCAACCTGTAGCCGACCGCGCGAGCGCGCAAGCGATTGTTGCTGGCTTGCGTGAGCAGCATCCGGCGGCGGATCATGTTTGTTGGGCATTGCTTGCCGGAGGGCAGTCGGCCGCGGTGGATGATGGCGAACCGAGTGGAACTGCTGGGCGGCCAATGCTTGATGTGTTGCGGCATCAAGATCTGGAAGGTGTGCTTGCAACCGTGGTGCGTTATTACGGTGGAGTGAAGCTTGGCGCTGGTGGTCTGGTGCGCGCCTATACTGACTGCGTTGCGCAGGCACTGAAAACCGCGCAGAAAATTCCCATCATCAAGATGAGCATCTTGCAGTGTGCGATTCCGTATTCGCTCGAAGGATTGCTGCGCCGGGAAATCGACGCGGCGGGGGGCGTGCTGACGGATGTTGCGCATGGCGATGTGGTGGAGCTTATCTTCACGCTGGCAGCATCTGCGGCAGATGAGCTGGTTGCTCGCCTTAACGAAGATGGCCAGGGGAAAATCAGCTGGTTTTCTGAAAACGGGTAGAGCATTTTGTCATGTATCACGCTGGTATTCGATAGATAGCTTGCACGGCTGCCTTGAATTTGAGCAGTAGGAATTTGTCCATTCAAATCATAAGGTTCTTCTATCTATCTAAAGATTATTCACAGGATTGCTCACACGATTTGGGGGTAAACCTTATTGCAGCTGTTTCGGCTGACTTTGCGTGCAAATCAGATGCCCAATAACAGCAGAAAAATCCTGCTTGCACTGAAATTTGGCAGGCAAAAAATATGTAGGCAAATCATGGGGTTTTCTTACCTATCGAAAAGAAATCCACAGCATTACACACACAAACTGGGGAAACTTCACAACGCTGCAACATCAAGCAATGATCTATTCCTCGAAAAGCTGGCTCGCATTTTTCTTTCGTGCTGGTAGCCTTATGGTCACATCCACTACTCACTAGCTATCTGACGGCGGTGAGCCTTGCATAGCCTTCGCATTTTTCATGGCCTAGGCTTCGGCGCAATCGTCTTCCCTGAAATCTTTGGCGGAGATCCCCAGGCGTTGCATGCGAGAGATCAGCGTGGTGCGTTTCAATCCGAGGCGAGCCGCGGCTCCCGTCGGACCGTAAAGGATGCCGTGAGTTTCGCGCAAGACACGGACGATGGCATCGCGGGTGGTTCGTGGCAAATCATGCATGATGGATTCGGTTCGTTTCGGCGGCTCCTTCGGCGGTTGATCAGGCTGCGCGGGTTGGTATTGTATTTCGTTTAACGGTAGCTCCAGCACGTTGCTGCGGGTCAGGATGACTGCGCGTTCGATCACGTTTTCCAGTTCGCGCACATTGCCCGGCCAGGGCATTTGAATCAGGCGAGCGATCGTTTCCGATGGGATGCTGTCGATATGCTTGTTCATCCGCTGCGCGAACTTTTTGACGAAGAAATTCACCAGTTGCGGAATATCTTCCGGGCGCTCGCGCAGCGGCGGGATGACGATCGGGAATACGTTCAGCCGATAGTACAGATCGCTGCGGTACTGATGGTCGGCCACCTTTTGTCGCAAGTCGGAATTGGTGGCGGCGATGACGCGCACATCTACAGGGATTACTCTAGTGCCTCCTAGACGCTCGATCTCGCATTCCTGCAGCACTCGCAGCAGTTTCGGTTGCAACTCAAGCGGGAGATCGCCCACTTCATCCAGAAACAGCGTACTCTGGTGGGCCAGCTCGAAGCGGCCATGTCGTCGCGTTTGTGCGCCAGTAAAGGCTCCTTTTTCATGCCCGAACAGGTCGCTCTCCAGCAGGCCGGCAGGCACGGCGGCGCAATTCATTTTGACCATTGTTTTTTCGCTGCGCTTGCTCAGTCGGTGAATCGCGCGGGCAATCAGTTCCTTGCCGGTGCCGGTTTCTCCCAAGATGAGCACGGTCGCATCGCTGGAGGCTACCAGTTCGACCTGTTGCAGCACGTTCTGCATCGGCAGGCTGATGCCAATGATTTCATCGAAATCGGCATAGTTGCGGATTTCTTCGGTCAGGTAGCTGTTTTCGCTCGCCAGTTTTTCCTTTAGCGCTGAAATTTCTTCATACGCCAGCGCATTGTCGAGCACGATAGCCAGCCGCGCTGCAATTTGCTCGATCAGTTCGAGTTTTTCGGGAGTGAAGGTGTAAGGCCGGTGGTGCCCGAGCTTGAGCGCACCGCGCGCTTTGTCGCCCGAAATCAGCGGCAGCGCGAAAATCATTTGGAACCCTTGGTTGGCCAATAGCGCGACCTGACTGTACTGGTTTGCCAGCTGTTCAACTTCCTGACGGTTGAGCAATGCCTTTTCCTTGCTCATCATCACCTGTCCGGACAGCGATGCATAAATTGACATCATGACCGACTGGCGCATGCGGCTGCCATCCTTCTGGAAGTGGATCGAGTGCGTGTATAGCCTGTGCGTTGAGAGATCGCAAGTATCGAGGCTGACATAATCAAAACCGAAATAGTTATGGATGGAGTCGGAGATTTCGTCCACCAGTTCGTCTATGTTCAGCTTGGACAACGCGGCATTGGTGATTTCAACCAGCACCCGGTATTGTTCGCGCTCCAGGCGTGTTTGCTCTTCCGTGATTTGATGGGCGACATGCTCGGTCAGGTTTTCCAGCGCCGCAGCAACAATCTCTGCCAGCTGGCACATCTGCAGTAGTTCGTTTCCGTCAAATATCTCGCCATGCCGCTTGATAAACTCAATGCCGCCCAAGAACCGGCATTTCGTTTTCAGCGGTAACAGGCAGTAGGCTTCCAGCTTGGTGTATGGTGGTAAATTCGCGCTCTTTGGGTAATCACGCCGAAAGCTTATGCCGCTACATTGCAGCATGTTCTGATTGGTGAAAATCTGTGCTGCTGGGATGTTACCGAATTGCTGTGTGTCGAGTCGGAGTTCGCTTTTAATGTTATGTGATAGGTAATGCAACCGTGGGTCCCGTGTTTGTGGGTCAGGCAAGACTAGGTTGACCTGAGCGAAACCGATGACCGGTCCAGCGCTGTTGCTGAGTACCCGGAGAATATCGGTCACATCGCGCAATGAGAGCAGCATTTGAGACAGCAAAGGCAAAAGTTCGCGCCATACTTGAGTATTGTTGTGCATTTTATAACGATAGCTTTTTTATCACTTTGCCGCCCGCAGGTACCATTTTCCTAACAGTCTTTTGTCAGCGATTGTTTTTGAAAAGTTTGTGAATCGGAAATAAAAAAAGCCGCGCAGTTCGTTTGGCGAGTTATACCAACGGCCTACGCGGCTCAAGCATCAATTTACGTTCTTGTGGGGTGTCCCCACAAACATCTTGTTTCTGAGTTCGTTCGATGCAAGTGCTTGGTCATGCGCTTGTTGTTGCAGCTGGTTGCGGAGCAACACCGCGCTTCACGGGGCGGCCCATGCGCGGAATCACGAAGGTTGCCAGGCAGAACGAAATCAGCGACATGCAGCCGCACAGCGTGAACGCTGTGGTCCAGCCGAACTGGGTTGCAACAGCAGCACCTACGCCACCGCCGAAGATCGATGCAGTTGCTTTAGCAGCCCAGAAGAAACCGTAGTTCTGTGCCGAATAAGCGGTACCGAAGATATCGCTGTTGGTCGGCGGGAACAGAGCGTAGCTACCACCGGATGTAAAGAACGCGATCATCAGGATGGCAACGAAGAACACGGTACCCAGTTGTGCAACATGCGAGAACAGGAACATGGCCAGCGCATTAACGCCGAACATAACGGACATGGCCTTGTAGCGGCCGATGTTGTCGGACAGCCAGCCCCAGAAAGGACGGCAGCCACCGTTTGCCAGGTTCTGGAACATAACGACCACAGCCATGACTGTGCCAGCAACGCCAATCGTGCGGCCGAACGGTGCGCTGTTTGCAACCAGCAGCAGGAAGCCGAAGTTAACCGAGAAGAACGAGGTCCACAGCACCCAGAAGTGCGGTGTACGCAGCATTTCAGAGGATTTGAAGTCTTTTTCCGTAGCGACAACCACCTTCTTGCCGCCAGTTTGACCTGCCGGGAACTTGATGAAGCAGGAGATGACCATGATCATTACGCCCATGATGCCGCCGGTGTACATGAATGCCGAACCGAGACCAGAGGTTTTCAGCGTTTCGCTGATCAGTGGCAGGAACGGCAGAACGCCCAGACCATAGCCTGCCGCAGTGAAGCCCGAAGCGAGACCGCGCTTGTCCGGGAACCAGCGGTTTGCCGTATTGATGGCGATACCATAAACGATGCCCACACCAGCGCCAGCCAGCGTGTAGAGTGCGTACAGTGCAGGAATGTTGTCAACTTGGCCCATCATGGACCAGCCGACCAGCACCATCAGACCGCCGACAATACCCGGGAACTTGGGGCCGAATCTGTCAACGAAGAAACCGCCGCCCGGCTGGGAACCGGCCTGAATGACCTGTGAAAGAGTGAAAGCAGTTTGAACGGCTGCTAACGATACTGTCAGCTTTTCCGTCAATGGACGTGAAAACAGCGTCCATGCATATTGGACGCCGGAAATCATACACATTAATAAAACCGCTAGTATTAAATACATCCAACGATTGGGCTGCTTCCCCGTTGGTTGCGCTACCTGTGTGTTGCTCATATTACTGACCCTCGCGAAAGGTTGATGATAAGAACGACAAAGCGGATAGGCGAGAATGGGTGTCCCTGTGTGACCAGGAGGTCGTCAGGCAAACTCCCCCTGAAACGGTCATCACAGGAACACTATTCTCATAACATGCACATGCTTAAGGAGAGTTGTGTGCATCATGACTAATGCATTTCTTGTGCCAGATCAAATATGGGATGTGTGGTAATTGTTTTTGTTTTTGAATTCAATGGGTTATGCATTGGTGTGGAGTGTGTCGTCATGTTAATGACGAAGCGTGATGTGTGTGTCGAACACTGTCGATATGGTGTCGATTTTGTGTCGAAGAAAGTCGTGCATTGTTGATATCCATTTAAAACTGACCGGGCCTGTCCAGAATTTTGTGTAAACGGACATTTGGCAGGAAACTGTCGCGTTGTCCGGAGTGCACATGATTACCAAGAAACACAACATCCCAGATGAA
>JAGSYW010000105.1 GCA_018262475.1 Burkholderiaceae bacterium
AATTCTGGAGCGGGAGAAGAGTCTCGAACTCTCGACCTATACCTTGGCAAGGTATCGCTCTACCAACTGAGCTACTCCCGCATCATCAATGCAGACCGCTATTATAAAAAAGTTTTATCTGCCGTGTCAAGGGATATGTCCACCATGTTCTTTAATTAGTGGCCACGCCCTTTGCAGATAGTAAAACATCGACCAAACCGTCAGCACCGCAGCGAGGATCAGCAGCCATTCGCCCCAGATGCGCGTATCGATAATGCCGAACAGTTTATCAAAATACAGCAGCATCGGAATCGCGGCCATCTGCGCCGCCGTCTTGACCTTGCCGATCGAGCTAACTGCGACCGAATGCGGCGCGCCTATCAGCGCCATCCATTCGCGCAGCGCGGAAATCGTGATTTCGCGCCCGATGATGATGAACGCCAGCAACGCATTCACACGGTCGAGCTGTACAAGCACCAGCAATGCGCCGGCGACCATCAGCTTGTCTGCCACCGGATCGAGAAAGGCGCCGAAGGCCGAGGTCTGGTTCCAGCGCCGCGCCAGGTAGCCGTCAATCCAGTCGGTCAGCGCGGCCACAATGAAAATCGCAGTCGATGCAAGTCCCTGCTGCATCGGCGTCAGCCAGTGTTCCGGCAGGTAAAAGATGCCGACCATCAGCGGGATCATCGCCACGCGCAACCAGGTCAGCAAAATTGGTGTGTTAAACGGCATTTCTGGGGATTTCTGTTTCAGTTACCGCCCGAATCGTAAACGAAATCGGCGCAAATTTGAACCGCGAATATGGTTTGTTATCTTATTTGTTGCGGCTATTCGACCACAGGCAGGAGTATGGGGATTTTTACCCGTGCAGGAAAGAGCAAACCTAGTGCAATTGCCGGTAAATTTGTTCCGCCAGTGAACGTGAAACACCTTCGACCGATGCCAGATCATCAATACTGGCGTTGGCCACGCCATGCAGGCTGCCGAAACGCGCCAAGAGCTTTTGCCGCCGCTTGGCGCCGATGCCCTCGATCTCTTCCAGCCGCGATGTCTGCCTAGCTTTCGCCCGTTTGGCGCGCATGCCGGTAATCGCAAACCGGTGCGCTTCGTCCCGAATCTGCGCCACCAGCATCAGCGCAGCCGAATCCTTGCCCAGTTCCTGTTCGCTGCCGTCCGGCCGCACCAGCGTTTCCAGCCCGACCTTGCGTCCCTCGCCTTTGGCCACACCGACGATCAGGCCGGTATCCAGCCCCAGTTCCTCAAACACCTGCTTCGCCATCGATACCTGCCCCTTGCCGCCATCGACCAGCACCACGTCCGGCAGCACGCCGTCGCCATTGGCCACTTTTTCATAACGCCGCGTCAGCACCTGCCGCATGGCGGCATAGTCGTCGCCGGGCTCGATGCCGTCGATATTGAAGCGCCGGTATTCGCGGTTCTGCATCGCATGGTGCTGATACACCACGCACGAGGCCTGGGTCGCCTCGCCCTGCGTGTGGCTGATGTCGAAGCATTCGATCCGCAGCGCATCCAGATCCTCGGCTTCCAGCGCCAGCGCATCGACCAGCGCCTGCGTGCGCGCCTGCTGCGAACCTTGTTCCGACAGCAGCCGCGCCAGCGCCAGCTCAGCCCCTTTGTACGCCATTTCCAGCCAGATGCGGCGCTGCCCCTGCGGCTGGACAGTCAGATGGATGCGGTGCCCGCACTGCTCGGCCAGCGCCAGCATCAGCGCCGGCTCGTCAAACGAGACATTCACCACCAGCGTGCCGGGAATGAACTGGCCGATATAGTGCTGCGCGATGAAGGCTTTCAGTACCTCGGCTTCGACCGAACCATCTTCGGACGACAACTCGCCCCCGGCTTCACTGAAACGCGACGGAAACCACGCGCGGTCGCCCAGATGCCGGCCACCACGCACCATCGCCAGATTCACGCACGCGCGCCCGCCCTGCACCACCACCGCCAGCATGTCGAGGTCGGCATCGCCGCCGGTATCCATGCTTTGCTGCTGCAGCACCTGCGACAGCGCCGCGATCTGATCGCGCACCGCCGCCGCCTGCTCGAATTCAAGTTCGGCCGCGAACGCCTTCATCTTCCCCTCCAGCGCGGCCAGCACTTCGCCCTGGCGGCCGCGCAGGAAACCGGCGGCGTTATCGACCTCCGCCCGGTACGCTTCCTGACTGATGAACTGCACGCACGGCGCGCTGCAACGCTGGATCTGATACAGCAGGCACGGCCGGGTGCGGTTGGCGAACACGCTATCCTCGCAGGTGCGCAGCTTGAACACCCTCTGCAGAATCTGCATCGATTCGCGCACCGCCCACACGTTCGGATACGGCCCGAAATACTGGTGCTTGCGATCGGTCGCGCCACGGTAATACACCATGCGCGGGTAGTCCTCGCCGGTGATTTTCAGATACGGGTACGATTTGTCGTCGCGGAACAGGATGTTGAAGCGCGGCTGCAGCGCCTTGATTAGGTTGTTTTCCAGCAGCAGCGCCTCGGCTTCGGTGCGCGTGACCGTTGTTTCCATGCGCGCGATGCGATCGACCATCAGTGCAATCCGCGGGCTGGAGTGGGTTTTCTGGAAATAGCTGGACACGCGCTGCTTCAGGTCGCGCGCCTTGCCGACGTACAGAATCTTGTCGTCGGTGTCGAAATAACGGTACACGCCCGGCAGGCGCGGCAGGCTGGCGACGGTTTGCAGCAATGCGTCGCGCTGGGCAATTGGTAAGCTGTCTTCCGTCATTTCCCTAGATTACCTGATTTGGCGGAAAACCAGAATTAGAGAAAAAGATTTCGAAAAAAAAATAGGATACCGTTAGCTATTCAATCGACTAACGTAGAAGTCACCGGCCTGCGCGGCTTATTGCGCAGGTTCGGTGGACTGCTTGGGTTAGGAGTCAACACTCGTAACACTAACGCTCTTGTTGTTCTTCGAGTTGTTTTTGCCTTTCGCAAATTGGTTCGCTTGAGGGCCTGTCTCGCTTGACCGAATGGTTAGCCACTAGAAGCACTTTTACTTGTGGCATACCCTCACATATGTGTCATGCATGCCGGTGTCTTTATCAAAAGGCATACGGAATTTTGCTTTTATTTGCGTTTGCGGATTGTTGATAATTTCCTTTAGCTCTTCAGCATTTGTGAGGAGTGCTGGATAGTCCTCCATCACACCGCATTTTATGAAATAGCCAGTGTAAATCGGTTTTTTTGGATTGGAGTAACTAGGCGTTTTTTTCATGACCAGCATGAAACCGTCTGCACGTTTAGCCGCGATCAGATAATACTCATTTGAGTGATCAAGGACGTCGCTCTCTTTTTCTCCATAGGCTTTCCATACAGTGCTGTTTTTTTTAAACACTTGTTCCGGGGAAACAAGCGCCTCGAATTTTGATGTGGATTGCCCAGATGCAGATAGGGCGCTAAATCCGAGGACTGAGAAGATAAAAAATTTTTTAATTTTCATAAGATATCCTCTTTCACTTGAGAGTCAAAAAATACAAGTTGTTTCCAATTTATGGCTAACGTTCTATAGATGGAAAAAGTGCATGTTTGCATTGCAGCCTGCGTAACAACTCCAAATAACAAATCCACCATAACTCGCTTGCTTGACCAGTTGCGCGAGCGCCTGTGCTACAGGCATTACCGCTTGCGCGGGTATTCGTCGCCAGTGATTTCACGGTTCGGATACGACTTATCATCGCGAAACAGCCCTAACAGCCTGGGGGTATATAGCAAAAACACCCAACTTGGCCACAGTTTTGCTGGCTATTTTCAAATACTGGATGGAGTATGTTTTTTGACCTTACTGACCCAAAACGCGGTTTGGGTCAGTTATTTTCAGGCTTGGAAACGAAACACCCTTCGCCCGCCATTCCAATCAGGCCACAGTAATTCACCACAATTCACGTCAGCCCGCCATCAACTCGTCCACCACCTGCTTCGCCGCGCAGTAGCGCGCATCCTGCTGCAACGCTTCCCACGACAATGCCGGTGCTACCGGCGCCAGCGCAGCCAGCCGTGCCGCCAACGAAGCCGCTGCTTTGCCGCTCTGTACCTTCAACCCGGCCAGCAATTGATCGGCCTTGTCGGGCGAATTGCAAATCAGCACCATGTCGCAGCCCGCCGCCAGCGCCGCCTTCGCGCCCTCAACTACGCTGCCGGCGACACTCGCACCCTCCATGCTCAAATCGTCGCTGAAAATCATGCCGTCGAAGCCCATGTCCTGGCGCAAAATCGTCAGCCATTTTTTCGAGAAACCGGCCGGGTGCTTGTCCACTTCGGGATAAATCACATGCGCCGGCATCACTGCCGTCAGGGAGAGGCCGAGCCAACCATAAGGCGCGGCATCGTCGGCCAGAATCTCGCTCAGGCCGCGCCGGTCAACAGGAATGGCGACATGCGAATCGGCCTGCACAAAGCCGTGGCCGGGAAAATGCTTGCCGCAATTGGCCATGCCGGCCAGCAGCAGCCCGTGGTTCAGGCTTTTCGCCAGCATCGTCACCACGCGCGCATCAGCGTGAAACGCGCGGTCGCCAATCACCGCCGACTCGCCATAATCGAGATCGAGCACCGGGGTGAACGACAGATCGACCCCGCAGGCGCGCAGCTCGGCCGCCAGCACATAGCCAACCGCGGTCGCCGCCCGCGTGGCCAGCAACACGTCGCTGTCCCACAGCTCGCCCAGCTTTTTCATCGCCGGCAGGCGGGTGAAGCCGTCCGTACGGAAACGCTGCACGCGCCCGCCTTCATGATCGACCGCAATCAGAATGCCGGGGCGCGCCGCGTGGATCGCTGCCGTCAGCGCCACCAGTTGCGCCCGGTCGGTGTAGTTGCGGGCAAACAGAATCACGCCGCCTGTCAGCGGATGCCGGATGCGGCGCAAGTCATCGTCGTTCAACGTCGTGCCGACCACGTCCAGCATCACCGGACCGAATTGTGTTTGTTCCGTCATCATTTCTCCTGTTGTTCGACCGTTTTTTCAACAATCACGAACGCGACCGCGTATTCCGCTTCGTCGGTAATCGATACCTGCGCGCTCAGTTTTTCCTGTTCCATCAAGGCCTGCAATTCGCCACTGCAAACCACAATCGGCTTGCCGCTGGGCACGTTCAGCGTCTGCATCGCGCGCCAGCTCATCGGCATGTGCATCCCCAGCCCGATAGCCTTTGAAAACGCCTCTTTCGCTGCAAAGCGCGTGGCCAGATAGCGCACACCGCGCGCCTCGACCTTCGCCTTGCGCCGCTGGTAGCGCACCATTTCCTCCGGCCCCAGAATGCGCTCGGCAAAGCGGTCGCCAAAGCGCGCCAACGCATCTTCAACGCGCGAAATCTGGATGATGTCGGTGCCGATACCGTAAATCATCAGCCCGCTTTCAAACTCGCCAACCGCGCAGTGGTGATGATGGCCTTCATCTCTCTCACTGCGTTCTGCCAGCCGGCAAAGACCGCATGCGCCACAATCGCATGACCGATATTCAGTTCGACGATCTCCGGTATCGCGGCAATTGCCTGCACGTTGGTGTAGTGCAGACCGTGCCCGGCATTCACTTTCAGCCCGAAGGCGGCGCCGACGCGCACGCCTTCGCGAATGCGCGCCAGCTCGCGCTGCTGCGCCCCCTCGTCCGGCGCATCGGCATAGCGGCCGGTATGCAGTTCGATCACCGGTGCGCCTGCTTCCTTCGCCGCTGCAATCTGTTCTGCCTCGGCATCGATGAACAGGCTGACCTGAATTCCTTCGGCTGCCAGCTGCTTCACCGCCGCCTGCACCTGCGCGAAGTAACGCACCACGTCCAGTCCGCCTTCAGTCGTCACCTCCTCGCGCCGCTCTGGCACCAGGCAAACGTCCTGCGGCTTGACCTTGCAGGCGAAATCCAGCATTTCGCTGGTGATGGCTGATTCCAGGTTCATCTTGGTCAGCAGTTGCGGCCGGATTGCGATCACGTCCGCATCCTTGATGTGGCGGCGGTCTTCACGCAAATGCAGCGTGATGCCATCAGCGCCGGCCTGCTCGGCCAGCAGCGCCGCCTGTACCGGATCGGGGTAACTGGTGCCGCGCGCATTGCGCAGCGTGGCGACGTGATCGATATTGACGCCCAGCTCAATCACCGGGCCTTGGGGATAAAGAAAACTCATGGTCAAAGCTGAATAAAAACCCTATGCCTCTTGAATTGAATGGGTAGACCGCAATTTGCTGCGTGCGGCATTCCGTTTCCAGAACGTCCGCGACGAGGCGACGGGCCGCAGACAGTACGAATTGTACGGCAAGGCGAAGTCAACAAAGTCACGAGCGGCGTGGGAATGGAATAATTACAACTGCGAGAGATCGATCAGCAGCTGCCGCGTCTGCACCTGCGCGCCGCCAAGATGGTGCGCCAGCAGGAAGCGCATCAGGAATTTGCTCTGCGTCTGCGTGGCCGCATCGGCGTAATCCTCATCCGTCATGTCCAAGAGCGTCTTGCCGGACACGCGCGGCCAGACATCCGACTGCCGCGCCGGGCGCGGGCCGAATTCCGGATCGACCACATATTCGGCTTCTGGCTGCACCCTGCCGCCGGTTTCGGTGCAAGTGGCCCAGTCGCCGCCAACGCCGGTTTCCCTCAGCAGCGCCAGCTCGAATTTGCGCAATGCAATCGGCACCGGCTCGCCCTGCGCCAGCTCGTGCAACGCGGCGACGTAATGATCGAACAGCGCCGGATGCGGATCTTCGCGCGCCAGCAGTTTTTGCAACAGTTCGTTCAGGTAAAAACCGGATAGCAGCGCGGATTTTTCCAGCGGCACCATGCCGCCAACCCATTCAGCCGCGATCAAGGTGCGCAATTCCGATTTGCCGCTCCAGCCAACTGACAGCGGCTGAAACCCTTGCAACACGCCACGCAGCTTCGAATGCGGGCGTTTCGCGCCCTTCGCCACCAGCGCCACCCGGCCGTGATCGCGCGTGAACAGGTCAACGATCAGACTAGTTTCCTTGTACGGCGTGCTGTGCAGCACGAACCCCGGCTGGCCGGCCACGCGGCCGCCGCGGTCGGGTTCACGCCGGACGGGGTCGCTCATTCGTAGCCGTAGGCGCGCAACCCGGCTTCATTGTCGGCCCAGCCGGATTTCACCTTGACCCAGATTTCGAGATACACCGGGCCGCCGAACAGTTT
>JAGSYW010000106.1 GCA_018262475.1 Burkholderiaceae bacterium
CCGGCGCCAACCGGCATGCCATTGAACAGGCCGGAAACCAGATTGCAGGCGCCCAGTGCAAGCAGGTCGCGGTTCGGCAGCACGTCGTCGCCATGCTTGATGGCAAAGCTGCGGATCGAACTGTACGATTCCGCATACAGGATGAACGCCATCCCGAGGCCGATTTCACCGAGCTGCAGCCATTCTGCATTCGTGAGTTGCGGCAATGACGGTGTGGCCAGCCCCATTTTAATCGTGCCGACCAGCTTGACGCCATAGGCAGGCAGATTCAGCCATTGACTGGCGACGATGCCGAGCAGCAGCACGATGACGCCGCCTGGCAGCAGACGGATGCGTTCCAGCAGAAAAAGAATGCCGATCGATGCGGCGGCAACGGCCATGCTGGCCTGGTTCCAGTGGTCGAATTGCCGCACCAGTTCCAGCACAATATCGAACAGGCTGGAACCTTCCGTCCTGACGCCGGTGATTTCCACGCATTGCTTGACGATGATGACAATCACCAGCCCGAATGTGAATCCGCGCAGCACTGGTTTGGCGACGAAATCTGTCATGTTGCCCATTTTCGCCGCGCCAGCCAGCATGAACAGCACGCCGGTGACCATTACCAGTCCGCCAGCCATCGTCAGCCGCATGGACGGGTCGCCGTCAGACAGCGAAGCCGAGGCGGCGGCCAGCAGGATGGCAGATGACGATGTGGCTGAAACGATGGCGAAACGGCTGCTGCCGAAAATCGCGTAACAGACCAGCCCTGCGAACAAGGCAAAGATGCCGGCTTGCGGCGGCATGTTGCCGATGCCGGAATAGGCTAGCGCCTGTGGCAGCAACAGGCCGGCCAGCGACAGCCCGGCGACGAGGTCATGCCAGCTTGGGCGCTGTTTGTTGCCGGCCATGCTGGCGGCGCCTGATTCAGTGGTGGGTGGCGTCATGTTTCATCGCGAAATTGTCGGCGCGAACCGAAGCTGTTTGCTGTTGCTGTTGCTGTTGCAGCAAAGTGTTTGCCGCACCAATGGCTGCATGATACTGAATTTTGCTGCGAAACGCGGTGAAAACACATGCATTTGCTGTTTGTGGTGTTTCTGGTTTGTTGTAATCTTTGCTTTTGGATGCGTCGCATTGGGCGAAGCGGGCATGTCGGGAGGTTGGCATGGTAGTCAACTGGGCGTTACCTTTGCAGCAGAAATCGGGTGTGGCTGTTTTCGCTCAGCCATTGGCGCTGCCGGCGCGTGTCACGGTAGCAAGGGGTTTGCAGGCGGTCGTCGCGAACTGCCTTGCGCAAATCAGGGGCAATGAGTCTGGCGTTGTTGGTGGATCTGAGCCTGAATGCGTGCATCAGATGCGGGTTGGTTTGCGCCGGCTGAATTCGGCGTTAAAGCTGTTTCGCGGGGTCGCGTCTTGCCCGCTGAACTTGCTGCTTGAACTGTCGTGGGTTCGGCGCGAACTGGGTGCCGCGCGCGACTGGGAAGTGCTGGCGCATGAAACGCTGGCTGAAGTGCCGGCCATGGTGCCGGACGGATTGGTGCAGTTGCGCAAGGTGACGGCGAATCGCGCCGGCAGCAGCAGGCGGCGGGCTGCTGCTGCGGTCAAATCCGAGCGCTATCGGCAGTGCATGGTTTCAGTTGAAAGTTGGGTGGGAGCCATAGGCCATGATGGCTCGGAGCAATTGACTGCGCCGCTGAAGATGTTTTCCAAGCATGTGCTGAAGCGACATCACGCACGCCTGATGAAGCGAGGCAAGAAGTTGCGCGAGGCCGACGCGGAGCGCCGTCACCGGGTGCGCATCGCCGCCAAGAAGATGCGTTATGCGGCGGAATTTTTCCAATCGTTATGTCCGCCGGCAAAAACGCAGGCCTACATCAAGGCGCTGGCGGCATTGCAGACAGTGCTGGGAGAATTGAACGACATCGTGGTGGCCGAGGATTTGCTGCGGCAACTGGTCAAGCGGCAGCCGTTGCTGGCAGATGGCGCATGGTTCGTGCGTGGCTATCTTGCAGGGCGCGGAGCCGGCGAATTGCGTCACCTGTTCAAGGCGTGGAAAAAATTCATCCGGGTTCCGTCCCCGGTATAAGGGGAGCAAGTTAGTTCTGAAACGGTGGTGCATCAGGTTGCGCAGAATCTGAACCTGCAATGATGGCAAGCCTTGTCATGCGGTTGAAACCCGGCCGTCACTTGGATGAAATTTTTGGCAATTACGCTGGTCATGTCATAACCGAAAGGACATACCATGCGACTTTCCACTGTTTCCAATGAAACCGTTTCGAATTACAAGGTGTTCGTCGATTCGATGGGTATCACTGCGCTGATCAATCCGGAAGGGCTCGATCGCGATGAGTTCGACGAATTTGGCGACCATTTGATTGTGCGCGACACGAATACGCTGGAAGTGGTTGGCACTTACCGGATTCTGGGGCCGCACGGCGCGCGCCGGATTGGCAGCTTTTATTCGGAACAGGAATTCAATCTGGGCCGATTGCGCAACCTGCGCAGTTCGATGGCGGAAGCCGGCCGGGCATGCGTGCATCCGGATTACCGCAGCGGCGCGGTGATTGCGTTGTTGTGGTCTGGACTGGCGGCATACATGAAGAAGGAACAATGCAAGTATCTGGCCGGTTGTGCCAGCGTCAGCCTGGCAGACGGCGGCCACAATCTGGCGGCGCTGTATCATTCGATTGGGCCAGCCAATCGCGCGCCGGCTGAATACCGTGTGACGCCGCATCTGCCGTTTCCGCTCGATACCCGTGACACTGGCTGCAAGCCGCAGGTGCCGCCATTGATTCGCGGTTACCTGAAGGGGGGCGCATGGGTGTGCGGCGAGCCGGCATGGGATCCGGATTTCCACTGCGCCGATCTGTTCATGCTGCTGCCGATGGACAAGCTCGACGATAAGTTCGCCCGCCACTACTTCCGTCAGCCTGCCGCCGCATAAGAAACATGAGCGGCAACAGAGCCATTACTTGCGTACCGTCGGCAGCAGTTCGGGCGTCATAGCGGCGCGCAGGTAATTGCTTACTACCCCGTCGCGTTCGCGCTGGGAAATCCACCACACATTGCCGCGGCGAATTCGCCATTCCTGTGCGCTGCCTGAAATCAGCAGCGCGGCAACCTGGCCGAGCGTCGGTTGATGGCCAACGATCAGAACCGGCTCCCTTGAGTTGGGCCAGTTCGCTGCTTGCAGGATTCTTTCTGGCGTCGAATCGGTCGCCAGTTCAGAATGGATGCGGAATTTTCGTCCCAGCGCCTCGGCCGTCTGCACGCAGCGCGTTGCCGGGCTGACCAAGATGCGGCAACTGTCCGGCAGGTTTGCATTGAGCCAGTCAGCGATTTTGGATGCCTGTTTGCGTCCCTTGCCATTCAATGCGCGCGTCAGATCCGGCGTTCCCTGGAATGCCTCGGCGTGCCTCCACAGTATGAGTTCCATCGAGTTACCTTTCTGCCGGCGAACCGAGGGTTTGCATCAGGAATTGCTGGGCGCTGAATGCCTGCTGCTTGCTGCGCGGCTTGCGGCGTTGATAATGGCCATCCGACTGCAACAGCCAGGCGTTTGCATTATCCTTGAGATAGGGGCGCAAGCCTTCTGCCATGATGCGTTTCTTGAGCGCCTTGTCGCGGATGGGGAAAGCGACTTCGATGCGGCGAAACAGGTTGCGGCCCATCCAGTCGGCGCTCGATAGATAGAGGTCGTGCTGCAAATCGTTGCGGAAATAGTAGATGCGGCTGTGTTCGAGAAAACGACCGACGATCGAACGCACGTGTATGTTTTCCGACAGGCCGGGAACGCCCGGCCTGAGCGCGCAGGCACCACGGACGATCAGGTCTATCTTTACGCCGGCGCGTGATGCGGCATACAGTTCCCGGATCACCGATTCCTCGACCAGCGAATTCATCTTGGCGATGATGTGCGCCTGGCGCCCTTCCTGCGCGATTCTGACTTCGTTGCGGATGGCTTTTAGCAGTTCGTTGTGCAGTGAAAACGGCGCGAGCCAGAGCTGGTTCAGCTTTTTAGGTTTGGTCAGGCTGGTCAGGTGGATGAACACTTCATTCACCTCGCTGGCGATTTCCCTGTTCGACGTCAGCAGACCGAAATCGGTATAGAGCCTGGCGGTTGACGGGTGATAGTTGCCGGTGCCGATGTGGGCGTAATAGCGCAGGCCGCCTTTTTCGCGCCGTATCACCAGCGCCAGCTTGGCGTGGGTTTTCAGCCCCATTACGCCATAAATCACCTGCACGCCTTCCTGTTCCAGCCGCTGCGCCCAGTCCATGTTCCGTTCTTCGTCGAAGCGCGCCTTGAGCTCGACGATGGCGGTTACTTCCTTGCCCTGTCTTGCTGCCTCGATCAGGGATTCGACCAGTTCTGAATTCGCGCCGACTCGGTACAGCGAATGCTTGATCACGACCACGTTGGGGTCGAACGCCGCTGCGCGGATGAAATCGACCACGGTCTGGAATGGTTCGAACGGATGGTGCAGCAGGATGTCGTGCTTCTGCAGCGCGGCAAAAATGTTGCCCATTTCCAGCACCGGTTGCGGTCCGGGAGAAAACGGCGCGAAATACATCGCCGGGTTCTTGATATGGTCGAGCAGTTCTATCAGGCGCACCATGTTGACTGGCCCATCGACGCGGTACAGGTTCGATTCATTCAGTGCGAACTGGTTCATCAGAAATTGCGCCAGATCTTCCGGGCAATTGCGCGCGACCTCCAGCCGCACCGCAGCGCCGAACTGGCGGTTGTGCAATTCGCCGCGCAGGGCTTCGCGCAGGTTCTTCACCTCATCCTCGTCGATCCACATGTCGCTGTCGCGCGTCACCCGGAACTGGGAGTAGGCAACCACTTCGCGTTGTGGGAACAGATCCGGCAGATGCGCATGGATGATGGATGACAGCAGGCAGAATGAGGCGCCGTGGCCTCCGGATACCTCGTCCGGCAGGCGAATGATGCGCGGCAGCACGCGCGGCGCCTTGACGATGGCAATCGCGCTGCCGCGGCCAAAGGCGTCCTTGCCTGACAGCGCCATGATGAAATTCAGGCTTTTGTTGGCGACTTGCGGGAATGGGTGCGACGGGTCGAGCACGATGGGCGTCAAGAGTGGCCGGATGTTCGACTCAAAATACGTTTTTACCCAGTTGCGCTGCGCTTCGGTGCGATCTGCGTGACGCAGCAGCCGGTAGCCGCGCGAAGCCAGGCGCGGCAGCACCTCGGTATTCAGGATTTCATATTGCCGATCGACCAGCTTGTGGCATTCATCGCTGACGCGTTCCAGCGATGCGGCTAATTCTGGTTGGCTGACCGAGAGATCGCTTTCGGCGTCTTTTGCCATCAGGCTGGCGATGCGTACCTCAAAGAATTCGTCCAGATTGCTGCTGACGATGCACAGGAAGCGCAAGCGTTCCAGTAGCGGGTTGGCGCGGTCTTCGGCCATAGCCAGCACACGGCGGTTAAATGCCAGCAGGGATAATTCGCGGTCGAGAAAAATATCGGGGTTCAGGAGTTCGGAAGACATTGTGCGGTTCGACTTCGTTTTGTTTTGTTGTAATCGAGTCAGGTACTGTTGCCCGGGATGACACAATCGCCGCTGTGCGGCGATGGGCGGCAATGAGAGCATGCTAGTCCTGATTCTCTCACAGTAATGCCATGAAATTATGACGGCGTGATGAATCGTTGTGGCATAAAGGAGGTGTCATTTCTTCGGCTGGAGAATGGAAACCGGCAAGCTGCGCCTGAATTTCATCGGCTTGATGCGTGTCAGCGGGTTTTGGCACAGGCCAAGCAGGCTAGAAATAACTGACTCAAAAGCCACTTTGGGTCAGTAAGGTCAAAAAATATACTCCGCCCAGTATTTAAATTCAGTAAGTAAATATCTGGCCTGGAGTGTTATTTTTGATATATACCCCTGATATTTTAAATTTTGCGGGGGCTTTGCACTGCTTGATGAACGCAGTCAGAGCCAGTTTTCGCCAGGCGGGCGGGTTGTTGACACCATTGGAAAGCGAAAAGGGCAGAGTGGCGGCGTACTATTCCGCAACTCTGTCCTCTTACCTTTTGTGGGCTAGCTGACTGTCAGTTGTTTGCTGCTCGAGCCTGGTTTTTTCGGCAGGGTAAGTTCCAGCACGCCATTGTTGTACTTGGCTTCAGCTTTGGCATCATCCACTTCCTGCGCCAGCGTGAAGCTGCGGTACTGCTGGCCGTAATAGCGTTCCGAGCGGATGACGTTGCCTTCCTTCTTTTCCTCAGTTTCCTTTTTGACTTCGACGCTGATGGCGACATGGTTGCCGTCAATGGTTACCTTGATGTCTTCCTTGTTGACGCCGGGGATGTCGGCCTTTACTTGGTAGGCGTTGTCATTTTCGGTTACATCCATTTTGATTCTCGGTTCCGCTTCCATTGCGCCCCAAGATGGCGTCAGTCGGAAATCCTTGAACATTTCCTCGAAATTTTTCATTGGTTCGAAGCGGCTGAGATCGCCGAATGGATTAAAACGCATCAGATTTCTGGACATTTCAATTCTCCTTAAGAGTGGAATGCGGTGAGAGGCTAGCGGTGTCAATGCCACGCCAAAAGTATAGGCAAGTGACGGCTGTCAAATTTGACAGGTGTCAAATGTGCGGGATGTTGGTAAAATGGGGTCGGAGTAAATCTTGTCGGTAGTTTGAGTCAAATCTCCTTACAAACAACACCTTTGCTATGGCCAGAACAGCGCGTCTTGTTATCCCGAATATGCCGCACCACATTATTCAGAGCGGCAATGATCGGCAATCCATTTTTCGTGACGATGCGGATTATCAGGCGTTTCTGGCGTGGCTGAGAGATGCGGCGCGCCAGTTCAGAGTGGCGTTGCATGCCTATGTGTTGCTGCCCAACCAGGTGCATTTCCTGGCAACGCCCGTGGATGAAACCGGATTGGCTCGCATGATGCAGTGGATCGGGCGTTATTACGTGCCATACTTCAATTTGAAATACAGCCGTACCGGAACCTTGTGGCAGGGGCGTTTCAGGACATCAGTCATCGAGTCAGAGCAATATTTCCTGCCGTGCTGTCGGTATATCGAAATGAATCCGGTGCGCGAGGGACTGGTTGCGCATCCGGCAGACTACCGCTGGTCGAGTTTTGCTCATCATGTCGGGGATAGGTCCGATTCGATGGTGACTGATCATCCGCTTTACTGGGCGATGGGCAATACGCCATTTGAGCGCGAAGCGGCTTACAAGGCGTGGATTCTGCAGGCGGTTTCGGATGATGAGATTGATGCGTTAAGCCGGGCCGTGGCCAAGGGGTGGACGCTGGGGTCGGATGAATTCAAGATTGCACTGGAAAAGCGAACCAGTCGTCGGGTTCGCCCGGGCAAGAAAGGGCGGCCGCGAAAGCGGGTCGATAGCCCGTCGCCTGAATCGCCGGTTATCGGCTGATGGGGTTCTTGAACGGGGCATTCTGTTGTTTTAAGTTAGAGGATGATGTTGTGTTTTAAGTATGTCCCTGTTTCGTGTTGCTGGGAAATCCTCAAAAAACAATTCCACTCCGACCCCGTTTTTTGTTCTTGAGTTTTCAAGAGTGCTGTCCTATGCTGAAAGGCTAACTACTTTTCTGCATTGGAGCATTTATGCACGCGCAAGGTTTGTACAACCCGGCCAACGAACATGACGCCTGCGGCGTCGGGTTTGTCGCCAATATCAAGGGCAAGAAGAGCCACTCGATTGTCGAGCAGGGCTTGTTGATTCTGAAAAACCTCGATCATCGTGGCGCAGTCGGCGCGGACAAGCTGATGGGTGATGGCGCGGGCATTCTGATCCAGATTCCAGACCAGTTCTATCGCGAGGAGATGGCGAAGCAGGGTGTGATCCTGCCGCCACCTGGCGAATATGGCGTCGGCATGGTTTTCCTGCCGAAAGAAAACGCATCGCGCATTGCGTGCGAGCAGGAAATCGAGCGCGCGGTTCGCGCCGAACGTCAGGTGGTTCTTGGTTGGCGCGATGTGCCGGTCGATCAGGAAATGCCGATGTCGCCGATGGTGCGCGACAAGGAACCGATTATTCGCCAGATTTTCATCGGCCGCGGCGGCGACGTGATGGTGACCGATGCGCTGGAACGTAAGCTGTATGTCATCCGCAAGGCTTCGGGGCACGCAATCCAGGCGTTGAACCTCAAGCATGGTAATGAATTCTTCGTGCCGTCGATGTCGGCGCGCACGATTGTCTACAAGGGCTTGCTGCTGGCGGATCAGGTCGCGACCTATTACAAGGATTTGCAGGACCCGCGCTGCGTTTCGGCTCTGGCGATGGTGCATCAGCGCTTCTCTACCAACACGTTCCCGGAATGGCCGCTGGCTCACCCGTACCGCCTGATTGCGCATAACGGCGAGATCAACACGGTCAAGGGTAATTTCAACTGGATGCGCGCCCGGGTTGGCGTGATGCAGTCGGCTGTGTTGGGCGAGGATCTGCAAAAACTGTATCCGCTGATTTACGAAGGTCAATCTGATACCGCCTGCTTCGACAATGCGCTCGAATTGCTGGTGATGGCCGGTTACCCGATCGCGCAGGCGATGATGATGATGATTCCAGAGGCGTGGGAAAACCATAACCTGATGGACGACAGCCGTCGCGCATTCTACGAATACCATGCAGCCATGATGGAGCCGTGGGACGGTCCGGCAGCGATGGCGTTCACCGATGGTCGTCATATCGGCGGAACGCTCGATCGCAATGGCCTGCGTCCGGCGCGCTATATCGTGACCGACGACGATCTGGTGGTGATGGCTTCCGAGTCCGGCGTGTTGCCGATTCCTGAATCGCGCATCATCCAGAAATGGCGCCTGCAGCCGGGCAAGATGTTCCTGATCGATCTGGAAGCAGGCCGCATCATCGACGACAAGGAAATCAAGGATACCTACGCGAATGCGAAGCCGTACAAGGCGTGGATTGATTCCGTGCGCATCCGCCTGGCTGATATCCGCAAGGAAGCGGCCGAAGAAGCATCGAACGTGCCGCTGCTCGACCGCCAGCAAGCTTTCGGCTACACGCAGGAAGAGCTGAAAATGCTGCTGCCGTCGATGGCAACCAATGGCGAGGAAGCAATTGGCTCGATGGGCAATGATTCTCCGCTGGCAGTCATGTCGAACAAGCTCAAGCCGTTGTACAACTATTTCCAGCAGCTGTTTGCGCAGGTGACCAATCCGCCGATCGACCCGATCCGCGAAGAGATGGTGATGTCGCTGGTTTCTTTCATCGGGC
>JAGSYW010000107.1 GCA_018262475.1 Burkholderiaceae bacterium
GACCATGACGTCATTCGTTACGCCGCGCGCATAACCGACTTCAACCGCGCCCAGATTGCCGTCATTGCCTTGATTGTCGCTATGTCCCCAGTCCCCTGCTGTCCAGAAGCTTTGTTTGCCAGCGCTGAGCAACCCGCGCATCGGGCTGCCGTGCGCGCCTTGCATCACCATGCCGGCATCCTGCATGGCGCGCGCCGGCGCACCGGAAGAACCGGCCAGACTCTTATTATTCTCCACTTGGTCGATCAAGCCTTTCGTAGTGGCGATGAAGGCGTGGTTGTTGTCGAGCATCCCCACCACCACGTCGCCGGCAGCGTTCACGCTGTAAGCGGCGTACGTTTTAGGTGCTGAAGCATTGACTGTCACGCCATTGGCGGTGAGCCAGTCCTCGATGGTTTGCATGCCGGTGGCTGCGGTCCAGCGGAAGGCGCGGATGTTTGTACCGGTGTAGGCCTGTCCGACCACCACGTCGCCAGCGGCGTTGACGCCCCTGGCAAAGGAGTTACCGTCTGTTTTGTTGGCCGCCAATGTGCCCAGATCGGTCATGGTGCCTTGCGTCGTGCTGCCAGCATTAAGCGTCCAGCGGAAGGCGTGGGTGGCAGTACCGGTATTGGCATAACCGACTACTACGTTGCCGGCGGCGTTGACGCGATTAGCACAGGAGGTACCGTCTGTTTTGTTGGCTGCCAGCGTCCCCAGGTCGGTCATGGTGCCTTGCGTTGTGCTGCCGGCATTGAGCGTCCAGCGGAAGGCGTGTCGGTTAGTACCGTTGCTGGCCTGTCCGACCACCACGTCGCCAGCAGCGTTGACATCGTAGGCATTTGAGTAACCGGTTTGGCCTCCCGCGAACGTGCCCAGGTCGGTCATGCCGGTGGACTGGGTCCAGCGGAAGGCGTAATCGGCAATACCAAAGGGGAAGAGATTCGTGTCGGCATTGTTGTCTCTAGAATTACCGACCACCACGTCGCCTGCCGCATTGACGCCGTAGGCCGTTGAGTTACCGGCATTGCCAGCCGCCAGCGCTCCCAGGTCGGTCATCTTGTTGGTGGCTTGAGTCCAGCGGAAGGCGTGATAGGCAGTACCGTTGTAGGCCTGTCCGACCACCACGTTGCCGGCTGCATTGACGCCGATGGCCGTTGAGTTACCAGCATTGCCAGCCGCCAGCGTTCCCAGGTCGGTCATGCCGGTGGCCGGGGTCCAGCGAAAGGCGTGTTTGCTACCGGTGGAGATATTGGACCAACCGACCGCCACGTCGCCCACGGCGTTGACGTCGTTGGCAGATGAAACCATGTCCATAGGGCCTGCCTCTAGCGTGCCCAGGTCGGTGATACCAGCGTCCGCATAGGCTGCCGTCAGCGTCCGCATAGGCTGCCGTGTGCATTGCGCCGAGAAACAGCAGGGAGATGGCCAATGTCAGCGGCTTGAGGAAAAATTGGGGATGGCGCTGCAGGCGCCTGGCTTGGGGAGTTGTTTTGGTCATCGTATTGTGGGCGACAGGCTGAAAGAACCGGCAGCATCGCCGGCGAGCGTCAATTGGTTGCCACAATGATACAGATTAAACCCGAGCTATTTTTGGCATTTCGGGCCAATGTATTGGCATTTCGGGTCAATATGTGATTCGTGTATCACTTCGGCAATGGTTTCAACCACGTGCGGATTTATGCGGTTGAACGCTGATAGGCCAAGGGTGTGGTGCCAGTCCACTTTTTGAAAGCACGATGAAAGGTCGTCAGATCGGCAAAGCCGGCGCGCGCTGCAATGACTTCGACCGGAAGCTGATTCGCGATCAGCAACTGCAGGGAGAGCGCACGTCGCAGTTGATCCTTGATCTGCAGAAAACTGGTAGCTTCTTCTCTGAGCCGCCTGGTGAGCGTGCGCCGTGAGTAACCGAGCGCCTCGGCCACAGTATCGATATCCGGGTCAGCCTCCAAGCGGGTTTCCAGATAGGTGCGAACCTGATGGGTGACTTGACGCAAGGTGTCCAGCTGACGCGTGGTTTCTGACAGCGCCCGCATACTCTCCTTGAGTAACAGCGACAAGGCCTGATTCTGTCCATACAAGCCCTTGATTGGGTAAACCTCGTCTTTTTGCACGAGGTAGTAGGGTACGGAGATACCGCTGTGAGCGATTTTCCAGTCGCCGTCCTCCTGTACAAACACCAGCGTCAGGCGAACTGCCTCACGCGACAGAACCGATTCTGGGGTGGGTAGATGAATGCGAAATAGCCCGGTGGCGAGCACGACGTTATCGCTCAGATCGCGCAACAGCAGATCGAGCATTTCGATGCGGATGCGCTTGGGGACTTGCGCAAAGTCGAGCCGGGTAATGGCCACCCATTCGTTCTTGTCGCCGACGATGAAGTCGCCCCCGCCAGTGTAACCGCTGAAATTTTCGCTGAAATGCTCGGTTAGACGCACATCCCGCGAAGCGTACATTTTGATGTAGTTCTTGAACAGGGTGTTGATGAGGCGCTTGCGAGAGGGCGTCATGACAGCTATTTTAAAAAAATGCAATGTTACAAGATAGCGCAAGCCGTGAGCCAAGCACAATTTTCCGGGAGAATCGCCATCCTACAATGCGGCGGGCGAACACGTCGATGAAAAACGCCACATACAGCCCTCCCAGCCATGTCGAAACATAGGAGAAGTCAGAAACCCACCGTTGGTTGGGGCGATCCGCTTTGAACTGCCACTGCACTCGATCCAGAGGGCACGGAACCGTCTTGTCGGGCACTGTCGTGATGGCCTTGCCGCGCCTGACGCCTATAGCCGGTCGGGGCAATCTGCAACACTTTGCAAATCGGCCTGACTGGCAGATTTCGGCTTAATTTTTACAAACAGCGAGGGAATCCATCGCCGTTTTTCTGTTTATGGGAAATTAAGTCGGTCAGAGATGGCAAGTGCCTAGTGCTCAAGACACCAGATATAGATCCTTAAAATTTGCAACGGATATTCATCATCAGACTGGTCTGTTTGGACCAAACCTTCACCCCATTACTCGACGTAAGGTCAAGGTCATAAGCTGGATCAACCCATCGATGCGTGCCGGTAGTTTTAATTCTCAGATATTCGTATGTAATTCCTGCATCGACATTTTTAGCCAACCCAAACTTCAAGCCCACCATGCCATGCCAAGCATTCCCGTTGGTGTCTTCATAAGTCCAGCGATCCCCCCGTAACAGGTGATGATCAGCGTTCTTGCCTTCGACGTACGCCCAGTCTATCTGTCCGACCAAGGATGTTTGGGGAATGGAAACATAGCTGCTAATGTCGTAAGCCATTTTGACGCCGAGAAAATACTGACGGTATTTCTGGTTAAAGTCGATCGCATTGCCCTGGTAGGGATCGGGTGGTATCGCACCGCCGGCCGCAGGGTAGGATTGGACTCCATCATGTACGGTAAAATTCAAATCCTGCCAGCGAAAACCGATAACGGGTCGAAGATCCCAACGGCGTGACAACCCGATCAAATCAGACACCTTCATGTCCACATCGAGTTTTCCCATATAACTGCGCCTCATTCGATTTGAGGCTTCAGAGTAAACGTCTTTGACATTAGGCGGATAAGAATCCCCCGTCCAGTCTGAGTCCTTGAAGCGCCCGCTGGAATCGCCCTGTACATTCGTATAGAGTTCTGCACCGAGGCTAAAACGGTTAAATGACCGTCGAACCTCCCCGCCAAACCACCAATTGTTCATCGGATATTCCAAACGACTCAGCGGCTTCTGGTAGGGTGGAAAAGGGTTTCCAAATTCGGACGAAGTGTGGCTGCTCGAAAAACGCTTTGCACCAAACGATACGGCCCACGGTTTTTCTGCTTCTATCGCTTGTGTCGAAGATGAAAAAAAACAAAGTAGCAAAAACGCAAAGACGGCCAATGAATAATTGCTGCGCGTACAATGCTTCATCAAGGGTTAATCTCCATAAATTGAGAGCGTCTGAATATTAAGGAACCACTGAACAAATCGGCTTTTCAGCGATCCCGTCATGCCATTTTCGCTTTGACTGCCGAAATGACGTCAGATTTTGCTGATTGTGCGATTTTTCTGCATAATTTGGCGCATTTCCTGCCATTTATCCCACTCAGGACGCAACTGGTGCATCAAGTGCCAGCAACGGCCTTTTCGCACGCACCAGATTCGGTTGCAGGAACGCAATTTCAGGAATTTAATCAGTGGTTCCTTAAAACATTATCGTGGGTAAACAGCGAGAAATCAAAATGGCGATTCATTACGAATCGCCATTTGATGTTTTTAACGCAACAAATTATCAACGGACTTATTGTTCGCTTTCAAATCGACCGCCTCACGCAAAATTGGCCGCAACAAAATCCCAGTTCACGAGCTGCCAGAAAATTTCGACGTATTTTGCCCGCAGGTTGCGATAGTCGATGTAGTACGCATGCTCCCACACGTCGCATGTCATCAATGGCTTGTCGGCGCCGGTCAGCGGCGTGGCCGCGTTCGACGTGTTGACGATGTCGAGCGTGCCATCCGGCTTTTTTACCAGCCATGTCCAGCCAGAGCCGAAGTTACCAACGCAGGATTTGGCGAACTCCGCCCTGAAGTTATCGACCGAGCCCCATCTTGCGTTGAGCGCCGTCAGCAGCGGGCCGCTCGGGTTGCCGCCGCCGTTCGGTTTCATGCAGTTCCAGTAAAACGTATGGTTCCATACCTGCGCTGCATTGTTGAAGATGCCAGCCGAGGATTTCTTGACTATTTCTTCCAGCGAAGCATTCTCAAATTCCGTACCCTTGATCAGGTTATTCAGGTTGGTAACGTATGCCTGATGGTGCTTGCCGTAATGAAATTCCAGCGTTTCTTTGGAGATCAGCGGCTGCAGCGCATCCAGTGCGTAAGGCAGTGCGGGAAGGGTGTGCTCCATGGTGTTTCCTTTCGGTTATGTGGTTTGTTAGCGAAGGAATTTGCATTGTAAAGCGGCAAGCAAAATGCTGCAGGACTCGAAAAAACATGACTTCGCGCAAATCCGTCACGCGATGCGATGATATGGTTGACGTTATCAATGCTGTACCAACAGGCGGCCATATGAATCCTGACACCACGTGCATTTTCGCGCTGAATGCCAGCCGCGATTTCGGGCTTGAAGTTTGCCGCCATCTTGGCATAACCATGTGCGCGCACGAGGAGCGCGAATTCGAGGATCGCGAGCACAAGGCAAGACCGCTGGTCAATGTGCATAACAAGCATGTGTTCGTCATCCAGTCGCTGCATGCCGACGATGCGCAAAGCGCGAACGACAAGCTGGTGCGACTGCTGTTTTTCATCGGCACGCTCAAGGATGCCGCCGCGGCGCGCGTGACGGTGCTCGTGCCCTATCTGTGCTATGCGAGGAAAGATCGCAAAACGCAGGCTGACGACCCGGTCACCACCCAATATGTAGCGCGTCTGTTCGAAGCCGCCGGTGCCGATTGCGTGGTGACGCTGGACGTGCACAATCTTGCCGCTTTCCAAAATGCGTTCCGCTGCCGCACCGAGCATCTGGAAGCGAACCAGCTGTTCGTGCGGCATTTTGCGCCGATGCTAACCAGTGACGAAGTGATCGTCATCTCGCCCGATGCCGGCGGCATCAAGCGCGCCGAGCGATTCCGGCAGGTGCTCAGGAGCGAGTTGCAGCGCCAGGTGCATGCCGGCTTTGCCGAAAAATACCGCGCGCAAGGCGTGGTCAGCGGCGAACTGGTGGTGGGCGATATCGACGGCAAGATCGCCCTCATCATTGACGACCTGATCAGCACCGGCGGCACGATTGCGCGGGTAGCCAATGTTTGCCGCGAACGCGGCGCCAGGCAGGTGTTCGCGGTCGCCACGCATGGACTGTTCGTCGAGCCGGCCAGCGCGGTGCTGGCCGGCGATGCGCTCGATGGCATCGTTGTCACGAATTCTGTGCCGCCATTTCGCATCCGTGATGATTTGGCCAGGTCGAAACTACAGGTGCTCGATTGCGCCCCGCTGTTCGCCGAAACCGTCAGGATGATGTGCGCCAGCGGCACGTAGAACGCTGCCTACTTCAACTGTTCCACATGCAGCGCCGCCAGACGCAGCCATTCCTTCGCCTGCAGCGGCCATTTGATCGAATCATGGTATTGCGGCTCCTTCAGGTGCCATAGCGCAATGCGCGCACGCGAACAGGCATGATAGGCCTGGTAGTAATGCACCAGTTCTTCCGGCGGATGATCGTCTGCCGTCACCCGGTAGATTTCGAACAGCAGATCGCCGATTTCCGTCGCGCCCAGTCGCTCGCATTCCAGCGCAAGAAATGACAGATCGCCGGCCGCGTCGACCGTGCGCAAATCCTTCGAAAATTCCAAGCAATCAACAATCACCGGCTCATTTTCCAGATACACATGCTCGGCCCGCAAATCGGCATGCCCTTCAATTATCCGCCCCGCGTTCACCCTGCCATCAAACAATGCCGCGCGCCGTATCAGGAACGCGCGCATGGCTTGCGCAATCGCATTGAGCATTTCTGGTGGCAGCTCGTATTCTGGCTTCGACAGTTCGGCGAAGATTTCATCCAGTCCTGCCGCAAAACGCTGGCGATACTGTTGCGCAGTTATACGTTCCGCCTGGGCATTCACATAAAAACGAGCCAGCTTTTCTCCCAGTTTTTCGAGCGCATGAATAGCCACGCGCCGGTTGCTGATGCAATGATCTAGCGCCAGTTCGCCATTCAGGCGGCGCATCAAGATCAGCCATTCTGCCACCTGCCCTTCGCCGGCGAATTCCAGCGCGCCTGCCGCATCCAGTGTCAGCGGCAGCACGCCGAGATAGACGTTTTCCGCCAGCCGGCAGTTCAGGCGCACTTCTTCCTCACAGAAGCGGCGGCGCGCCGCCAGCGTGCTGAAATCGAGGTAATCGTGGATGACCGGCTTTTTCATCTTGTACGCAAAACGGTCTGTCAGGAACACCCACGACATATGCGTTTCGATCGCATTCACATCCATCGGCCGTTCAGGATAATTCGAAGGCATCGACAGAAAGGCAATCTTGCTCTGTAGGCTGATTTCCGGCATCGTCATTCGTCTGGTCGCAATGTAATCTGCGTTCCTCGAAAATAGCGGGCTAATGGCAGCGGCTCTTCGCACCAGGCCGTATCCGCTCTGCGCTATCAAGAATGTGCTACCGAAATCCTGCATGGATGTTGACCCCCGTCAAGCCGCACGCTCACGCCACCGATATTATTTTCTGCACTCCGATAAAGGACAGCAGAACCAACATGACCCGAACCTGCCATTTCGATGATCGTTTGCACGCGGCAGAACTGCTGGTGGACAAACTGCAGCACTACCGCGGACGCAATCCGCTGGTGCTGGCGATTCCGCGCGGCGCGGTACCAATGGCAAGGCTGATCGCGAACCGTCTTGAAGGCGAACTAGACGTCGTGCTGGCGCACAAACTCGGCGCGCCGTTCAACCCGGAATATGCCATTGGCGCCATCGTCGAAGGCGGCTGGAGCTACCTGTCGCCGGAAGCCGAGATGCTCAACCTGAGCAAAACCTTTATCGAACAGGAAAAAGCGCTGCAGCTGGCGCACATCAACCAGCGACGCGAACGGTACACGCCGCTAAAGCCGCCCGCCAACCCGGCCGGACGCATCGTCATCATCGTCGATGACGGTCTGGCAACCGGCGCGACGATGATCGCAGCGCTGCACGCGATCCAGGCGCAGAATCCGGCCAAGCTGGTATGCGCAGTGCCGGTAGCAGCGCCCGACAGCCTGGAAAAGGTGCGCCCGCTGGCTGATGCCGTCATCTGCCTGTGCGCGCCGGAAAATTTCCGCGCCGTCGGCCAGTTCTACCTGCGGTTCACGCAAGTGGAGGATGATGAAGTCGAGGCACTGCTGGCGCGTCCAACCGCGCAGACGGAGTGAAATCCAGCCACAACCGGCAAAATGTAACAGCGCCTTCAGCCACAACAAGAAAATTGACTGGGGTATATTGCAAAAACAATGGTCTAGGCCAACATGTTGCTGGTGATTTAAAAATACTACCCTGAGTATATTTTTTGGCCTTACTGACCCAAGCCACACTTTGAGTCAGTTATTTTCAACCAACACAGCATGATGCTGCCTTGCGTGCACAGGCATCCGACAACGGCTGCTTTAGAGAAACACAGGGAACTGGAGGCGGAGGCCGGAATCGAACCGGCGTAGACGGCTTTGCAGGCCGCTGCATAACCACTTTGCTACCCCGCCGCTGAGGGGCTCGCCTGCGCATTGCCTGCGCGGCGAGAAATTTGGAGCGGGAGAAGAGTCTCGAACTCTCGACCTATACCTTGGCAAGGTATCGCTCTACCAACTGAGCTACTCCCGCATATTCGATGCAGCTTTGC
>JAGSYW010000027.1 GCA_018262475.1 Burkholderiaceae bacterium
ACCACTTCAACCATTTTCTGGAGAAACAACCATGGCACAAATTCTGGTAGTGGACGATTCGAGTACCGTCCGCAATGAAGTAAGTGATTTCCTGACTAAAAACGGCCTGAGCGTGTCTCTGGCGGCAGACGGACGCGAAGGCCTGAGCAAACTGAAATGCGACTCCGGCATCAAGCTGGTGGTGTGCGACGTCAACATGCCAATCATGGACGGTTTGACGATGGCCGAAAAAGTGCGCAGCGAACTGAACAGCAAGGTCAATATCATCATGCTGACCACGGAAAACTCGCCGGCGATGAAAGAGCGGGGCAAGGCGGCCGGCATCAAGGGCTGGATCGTCAAACCGTTCAAGGGCGATGCCGTGCTGCCGGCATTCCAGAAGATGCTCACCGCCTGATACGCAACGGCCGCAATGAAAAACGCCGGGTTTCCCCGGCGTTTTTCATTTTGATACGATGCGCTCTCAGTCCGCCAGCAACTGCCGCAGCACGAACGGCAAAATGCCGCCATGACGGTAGTAATCGACTTCAATCGGCGTATCGATGCGCAGCAGCAGCTCAATCTGCTGCTGGCTGCCATCCTGGCGTTCAATCACCAGCGTGACTTTCTGCTGCGGCTTGATTTCACCATCGAGGCCGGTCAGGCTGTACTTCTCCATGCCGGTTATGCCAAGCGACTGCACGCTGTCATTGCCGATAAACTGCAATGGCAGTACGCCCATGCCGATCAGGTTCGCGCGATGGATGCGTTCGAACGAGCGCGCAATCACCGCCTTCACCCCCAGAAGCTGCGTACCCTTCGCGGCCCAGTCGCGCGACGAACCAGTGCCGTATTCTTCGCCAGCAAACACCATCGTCGGTACGCCGTCCTTCTGATACTGCATCGCCGCGTCGTAAATCGCCATCTGCTGGCCGCTCGGCTGGTGAATCGTAAAGCCGCCTTCGACGCGCGAGCCATCTTCCTTCGGCGGCAGCATCAGGTTCTTGATGCGCACATTGGCGAACGTGCCGCGCATCATGATTTCATGATTGCCGCGACGTGCGCCGTAGGAGTTGAAATCCGCCTTGCTCACGCCATTTGCCAGCAGCCATTTGCCGGCCGGGCTGGATTCGCCAATCGAGCCTGCCGGCGAGATGTGGTCGGTCGTAATCGAATCGCCGAATACGCCCAGCGCGCGCGCGCCAGTGATGTTGCCCGCAGCACCTTTCGGTTCCTGCGTGAAATCGGCAAAGAAAGGCGGCTCGGCAATGTAGGTCGATTTCGGCCAGTTGTAGACGTCTCCTTTCGCCACGCCCTTGATGCCTTCCCACAATTTTCCCGGCGCCGTTTTCACTTCGCCGTAGTTATCCTTGAACACTTTCGCATTCAGCGCAAATTTCATCAATTTTGCAATTTCATGCGAGGTCGGCCAGATATCACCAAGATACACATCCTTGCCGCCCTTGCCCTTGCCGACCGGCTCGGTCATCAGATCGACCCCGACGTTGCCGGCGATGGCATACGCAACCACCAGCGGCGGCGACGCGAGGAAGTTTGCACGCAGGTTCGGATGAATACGTGCCTCGAAGTTGCGGTTACCCGACAGCACGGCAGCAGCAACAATATCGTTCTTCGTGATTGCCTCGTTCATCGCCGGCGTCAGGTCGCCAGCATTGCCGATGCAGGTGGTGCAGCCATAGGCGGTGACGCCGAAACCGAGCTTTTCCAGATACGGCAGCAGGCCAGCTGCTTCGAGATAGTTGGTGACGATGCGTGAACCTGGTGCCATCGAAGTCTTGATATGCGGAGCCACCTTCAAGCCGGCTTCAACTGCCTTCTTCGCCAGCAAGCCAGCAGCGAGCAACACGCCCGGGTTCGATGTGTTGGTGCATGAGGTGATGGCTGCGATCAGTACATCACCGTTCTTCACCTTCACCCCGTCGGCATTTTCATATACCGCTGCCAAATCGTCGGCCTTCTTGTTGAAACCGCCATCAGCCACCGGCTTCGAAAACAGTTCGGCAAAATTGTTTTTGACGTTGCCGATCTCGATCCGGTCCTGCGGACGACGCGGACCAGCCAGCGACGGAGCCACAGTCCCCAAGTCGAGCGTCACCACACGGGTGTAATCGATCTGGCCTGCTTTCGGGATGCCGAACATCTTCTGCGCCTTGAAGTAGGCTTCGAACGCTGTAATTTCCGCCTTCGTGCGGCCAGTGCCCTTCAGGTAATCAACGGTCGCATCATCGACCGGGAAGAAGCCCATGGTCGCGCCATATTCCGGCGCCATGTTGGCGATGGTCGCCCGATCGGTCAACGACAGCGACTCGGTGCCCTGGCCAAAGAATTCAACGAACTTGCCAACGACCTTTTCCTTGCGCAGCAGTTCGGTGATCGTCAGCACCAGATCCGTCGCAGTGCAGCCCTCGCGCAGCTTGCCGACCAGGTTCACGCCAATCACGTCCGGCGTCAGGAAATACACCGGTTGGCCGAGCATGCCCGCCTCCGCCTCAATACCGCCCACGCCCCACGCAACTGCGCCCAGGCCATTGATCATGGTAGTGTGCGAATCGGTGCCGACCATCGTGTCCGGATAGTACAGTTCGCCCTTGTCGGTCTTTTGCTTATGCACGCCACGCGCCAGATATTCGAGGTTCACCTGATGCACGATGCCGAAGCCCGGCGGCACGACGCCGAAAGTGTCGAACGCCTGCATGCCCCACTTCATGAACTGGTAGCGCTCGTTGTTGCGCGCAAATTCGAGCTTCATGTTCAAATCGAGCGCACGCTTCTCGCGGAAATGATCGATTTGCACCGAGTGGTCAACCACCAGATCGACCGGCACCAGCGGCTCGATGTTCTTCGGGTTCTTGCCCGTGCGCTGCGCGACGTTCCTCATCGCCGCCAAATCGGCCAGCAGCGGCACACCGGTAAAGTCCTGCAGCACAATCCGCGACACCACAAACGGAATTTCATCGACACGCTCGGCGGTCGGCTTCCAGTTCGCCAGCTGGCGAACATGCTCTTCAGTCACCTTCTGGCCATCACAGTTGCGCAACACCGATTCGAGCACGATGCGGATCGATACCGGCAGGCGCCCAATGTCGACACCCAGTTTTTTTCCCAGCTCGGGAAGCGAATAAAAGCGGCCTTTCTTGCTGTCGGTCAGTTTAAAATCCTTCAGCGTGCTCAAGGTATTGCGGGACATGACTTCTCCATTAGGGATTGCCGTCGTCGGCAATCAAACAAATCAAAACATCGCACAAAAACGGACGAAGCAAGAACCTCGCCCGCATAACAGCTCATGGTAGCGCGGCAGCAGGCCGCGCCACCTGAACGGTTCAAATCAATTCAATCAGGTCGAATGCTTCAGCTGCACCGTATCCTTGCACTCGTTGGCGAGTTGCTTGCCATTCTTCGAATTCAGCAAGATACCCTTCGACGGGATACCAACCCAGGTCAAGCCGTTTTTCGCATTTTCATAGCGGTCGGCACCCGTGGTGGTATTCACTCGCAACAATCGATGCAGGCGGTCGCGCCACCGAACTGCGATCTGCTTGTCATCGCTCTTTTTCTGGAAAATCGTCAGATTGTTGCCCAGTTCGCAGCTATAGCTGACACTGGTGAAACCAGCGGTATCGGGCACATCGCCATCGTGTTCAATGGCCTCACCTTCTGCTCTGGCAGCGGATTTCTTTTTGACGTTTTTTTTCGCCACCTTCTTCTTGGTCGCTTTCGGGGTTGCAGGTGCCGTTTCGGCACTGGCCTGTGGCAACGCAAACACCAGACCAAAGGTCAGAAAAAAGGCAGACAGGAATTTCAGCATGACATTACTCCTTCGACAAAACGCGGGTTCCCGCAAAAATACTGGCGCTATATTATAAATCGTGTCCGCCAGGATGCCGAAAATACCCAGCGATAACTGCCCACAGATGACGATAGGCCATCAAATTGTGTTGCGCGCATGGTTTTGCACCCGTTCGGTGCAGAACAACCATAAGCACCTGGAATCTACACATAATAGATAAAGTTAATACCCGATAAAGTACGATATACATTATCATTCCCTGATTCTGCATTTTGATATTTGATGGATAGTCAATGAAAAACTCCGATACCAAGGTAACGCTGACCTTTTCCGATGGCACGCCATCGCTTGACTTGCCGGTGTACAAGGCGTCGATAGGGCCAGATGCGATCGACATCCGCCCGCTATACACCACAGCCGGCAAGCTCTCCTACGATCCAGGGTTCATGTCCACCGCATCGTGCGATTCTTCCATCACCTATATCGACGGCGAAAAAGGCATTCTGCTGTACCGCGGTTATCCGATCGAACAACTGGCGGTAAAGGGTGATTTCATGGACACCTGCTACCTGCTCCTGAAAGGCGAGTTGCCGACCGCCGCGCAAAAAGATGTCTTCGTCAACGCGTTTAAACATCAGACGATGCTGCACGAGCAGATGCAGTTTTTCTTCCGCGGCTTCCGCCGCGACGCGCACCCGATGGCAGTGCTGGTCGCAACTGTCGGCGCGTTGTCTGCGTTCTATCATGAATCGATCGACATCTCCGACCCGGATCATCGAGAAGAATCTGCGTTGAGCATTATTGCAAAAATGCCAACACTGGTCGCCATGGCTTACAAATACTCGATCGGACAGCCGTTCGTCTATCCTCGCAATGAACTGTCATACAGCGAAAATTTCCTGCGCATGATGTTCGCCACCCCGGCAGAAGATTACAAGGTCAATCCAGTGCTGGCGCGTGCGCTCGACCGCATCATGATCCTGCACGCCGATCATGAACAGAATGCATCGACCTCGACCGTGCGCCTTGCCGGCTCCAGTGGTGCCAATCCGTTTGCCTGCATCGCTGCCGGCATCGCATCATTGTGGGGGCCGCTGCATGGCGGCGCAAATGAAGCAACGCTAACAATGCTCAGGCAAATCGGAACGGTCGACAAGGTACCGGAATTCATTCAGAACGTGAAAAACCGCACCGGCGGCGTGCGGCTGATGGGCTTTGGTCATCGCGTGTACAAGAATTTCGACCCGCGCGCCATCCTGATGCGCGAAACCTGCCACGAGGTGCTGGGCGAACTTGGGCTGAAGGATAACCCGCTGTTCAAGGTCGCACTGGAAATCGAAAAGTACGCGCTGGAAGACGATTATTTCGTTTCGCGCAAACTGTATCCGAACGTCGATTACTACTCCGGCATCGTCCAGTCCGCGCTCGGCATCCCGACCTCGCTGTTCACCGGCATTTTTGCGATGGCTCGCACCGCAGGCTGGATCGCGCAATGGAAGGAAATGATCGCCGATCCGGAACATCGAATTGCCCGTCCGCGCCAGCTGTACACCGGCGCAACCACGCGCGATGTGCCTTCGATCGAAGAACGCGGCTAAAGCGTCTCATCACAGCCACCCGGCCCGCAAAACATACTCACCAGGGTATCTTTTCGGGTCGCGGAAATCATGGCAGAAAACCGTGTTTTTGCCACATACCCAAATTAGATTTCGCTTGCAGCGATAAATATTCAACATAACCTCACGTATTGCGTGGTTATGCGACAATAATTGCACACGTTCAGCCGTGGACTAACGACTATCGAATACAGTAAGCTCATATAAAACTCACTTCCAATCAAAATGCAGTCCGCCGACCGGTCAGGCCGGCAAGCGGATAACCGGATTTTCGCGAAGCGCGAAGAAAGGTGGCAATATGATGCAGAAAGATGTTTCCACGTCGTACCTGTTCGCGGGCAATGCGCCCTATGTCGAACAGTTGTACGAAGCCTATCTGAACAATCCTCACTCGGTGCCAGACAACTGGCGCGAGTGGTTCAACGCGATGCAAAACGTGCCCGCCTCGGACGGCTCCAGCCGGCACGACGTTGCACATGCGCCAGTGATTGCATCATTCACTGAACGCGCAAAGCATGGTCCATTCCGGCATGTAGTCACGCCGGTCAGCGCCGAAATGGAGCGCAAGCAGGTCGCATCGCAACAACTGACAGCCGCTTACCGCATTCTCGGTTCGCGATGGGCAAATCTGGATCCGCTGCAGCGACACCCGCGTCCGCATATCCCCGAACTGGAACACAGCTTTTACGGCTTCACCGATGCCGACATGGATCTGGTGTTCAACATCGGCAACACCTATTTCGGCGTCGAAACGGCAACGCTACGCGAACACCTGCAATTCCTGCGCGATACTTACTGCCGCTCGATCGGCGCCGAATTCATGCACATCAGCGACCAAGCGCAAAAACGCTGGATGCAGCAGCGGCTCGAATCAACGCGCGCGACACCGGATTTCACTGAAGAACAGAAGCGACACATCCTGGAGCGCATCACGGCTGCGGAAGGGCTGGAGCGCTATCTGCACACCCGCTATGTCGGACAAAAGCGTTTTTCGCTCGAAGGCAGCGAGAGTGTCATCGCCGCATTGGATGAAGTGATCCAGCGCGCCGGCGCCAACGGCATCCAGGAAATCGTGATCGGCATGGCGCATCGCGGCCGTTTGAACGTGCTGGTCAACATCATGGGCAAGCTGCCGCGCGACCTGTTTGCCGAATTCGAGGAAAAACAGGCAGCCGACTTGCCTTCCGGCGATGTCAAATATCACCAGGGCTTCACCCGCGATGTGGCGACGCCTGGCGGGCCGGTGCATCTGTCGCTGGCATTCAACCCTTCACACCTGGAAATCGTCAATCCGGTAGTCGAAGGTTCGGCTCGAGCGAGAATGGATCACCGCGGCGACCTTGATGGTTCGCAAGTACTGCCGGTGCTGGTACATGGTGATGCCGCGTTCACCGCGCAAGGCGTGGTGATGGAAACGCTGAATCTAGGTCAGACGCGCGGCTTCAGCACCGGCGGCACCGTGCATATCGTGATAAACAATCAAATCGGCTTCACCACCTCCGATCCGCGCGATTCGCGCTCGACGCTGTACTGCACTGATGTGGCGAAAATGGTCGAAGCGCCAGTACTGCATGTGAATGGAGACGATCCGGATGCGGTGGTATTCGCCGCCCAAGTGGCGCTTGATTTCCGGATGACATTCAAGAAGGACATCGTGCTCGACATCGTCTGCTACCGCAAGCTCGGACATAATGAACAGGACACGCCGGCGCTGACGCAACCATTGATGTACCAGAAAATAGCGCAGCAACAAGGCGTGCGCCGGCTCTACGGTCGCAGGCTGGCGGCGCAAGGAATCATCTGGCAGGGCGAGGAAGAAGATGTTGCCGCCTCATTCCGAAAAGTGATGGATTCGGGCGTGTTCGATACCGACCCGGTTTTCGCCAGCTACCCGAACAAAACTGAAGTCGACTGGGCCCCATTCCTGAACCGCAAGTGGACTGATGCAGCCGACACTGCGGTTCCGATCGAAGAGTTGATGCGCCTATCTGAGCGGATCACCACCGTGCCGGACGATTTCGAGCTGCATCCGCTCGCGGCCAAAGTGCTGCAGGACCGCGCAGCAATGGGACGGGGCGAAATTGAGCTTGACTGGGGCATGGGCGAGCATCTTGCATTCGCCTCGCTGCTGGCGTCGGGCTATCCGATCCGTCTGTCTGGGCAGGATTCTGGACGCGGCACGTTCACGCACCGCCACGCGGTGCTGCACGATCAGCATCGCGAGCGCTGGGATGTCGGCACGTATACGCCGCTGGAACATGTTTCCGACCGTCAGGCACGCTTTACCGTGATTGATTCGGTGCTGTCGGAAGAAGCGGCTCTTGGCTTCGAATATGGCTACTCGACCGCCGTACCCAATACACTCACCATCTGGGAAGCGCAGTTCGGCGATTTCGCCAATGGCGCGCAAGTCGTGATTGACCAGTTCATCACCTCAGGCGAGGTCAAATGGGGACGCGCATCGGGACTGGTGATGCTGCTGCCGCACGGTTACGAAGGCCAGGGACCGGAACATTCGTCTGCGAGGATCGAGCGCTTCCTGCAACTGTGCGCCGACAACAATATCCAAGTCGCGCAACCAACGACATCAGCACAAATTTTCCACCTGCTGCGTCGGCAGATGATTCGTCGCTTCCGCAAACCACTGATCGTGCTGACGCCCAAATCGCTGTTGCGCCACAAGGATGCAGGCTCTCCTCTGACAGAACTGGCGAAGGGAGGATTCAAGACCGTCATCGGCGAAACCGACGACACCCTCCGCGCAGATGAAGTCAAACGGATGCTGGTCTGCTCGGGCAAGGTTTACTACGACCTGCTGCACGCACGCAAGGAACAACAGAGCAGCGACATCGCCATCATCCGCATTGAACAGTTGTACCCGTTCCCGCACAAGGCTTTCGGTGCAGAACTGGAAAAATACCCGAACCTGGCCGAAGTGGTCTGGGTGCAGGATGAGCCGCAAAATCAGGGCGCCTGGTTCCAGATCCAGCACAACCTGCTCGGACAGATGGAAACCGGACAAAAGCTCGGTTTTGCCGGGCGGCCGCCAAGCGCGTCTCCTGCGGTCGGCTACTACCACAAGCACGCAGCGCAGCAAAAGGAATTGCTGGCGCAGGCTTTTGCCCGCCTCAAGGGCGTGATCTTCACCAAATAACCCCGGAAAAACGGAGACTAAGAATGGCTGTACTGGAAGTCAAGGTTCCGCAACTGTCTGAATCGGTTGCAGAAGCCACACTGATACAGTGGCGCAAGCAAATTGGCGAAAGCATCAAACAGGACGACAACCTAGTTGATATCGAAACCGACAAGGTGGTGCTGGAGTTGCCCGCGCCAGGGTCCGGCGTGCTGGTGCAAATCATCAAGGGGAATGGCGAAAGCGTCGTCGCCGGTGAAACGATTGCACTCATCGACAGCGAAGCGGTCGCATCAGTACCGGCTGCTCCTGCAGCGCCCGCACCAGCGCCTCAACCACCAGTAGCCCCCCCCCAAGTACCATCTTTGCCGCCAGTACCGACTGTCCCACCGGCATCATCGCAGCCCCCCACGCCTGCCCCATCGACTGAAATCGTGCCGGCGGCACGCACACAACCATCGACGGTTTCTTCGTCACGCGCGATAGCAGCGCCGATCAATGCCGAACTAGCCAGCAGGCCGGAAGACCGGGTGCCGATGAGCCGCCTGCGCGCGCGCATCGCCCAGCGACTGCTCGAATCGCAGATGAATACTGCTTCGCTGACCACGTTCAACGAAGTCAACATGCAGCCGGTTATCGACCTGCGCAACCGTTACAAGGACAAATTCGAGCAGGAACATGGCGTGCGCCTTGGCTTCATGTCGTTCTTCGTCAAGGCGGCGGTGGCGGCGCTGAAAAAATATCCGATCGTGAATGCGTCAATCGACGGCAACGATATCGTCTATCACGGCTACTTCGACATCGGCATTGCGATCAGTTCGCCGCGCGGACTGGTGGTGCCGGTGATGCGCGATGCAGATCAAATGTCGATCGCCGACATCGAGCGCAAGATCGCCGAGTTCGGCACACTAGCGCGCGATGGCCGGCTGACACTGGACGACCTGACCGGCGGCACGTTCTCGATCTCGAATGGTGGCGTGTTTGGCTCAATGCTGTCCACGCCGATCATCAACCCGCCGCAATCGGCCATCCTCGGCATCCATGCAACCAAGGATCGGCCGGTGGTCGAAAACGGGCAAATCGTGATCAGGCCGATGAATTATCTCGCGCTGTCGTATGATCACCGTCTGATTGACGGCCGCGAAGCAGTGCTGGCGCTGGTCGCGATCAAGGATGCGCTCGAAGACCCGGCGCGGCTGCTGCTCGACATCTGACGGAACGATTGCCCATGACGACATTTTCTCTCTTCGCTCGCCGTTGCCTGCTGGCGGCAACGGCAGCAACCGTTGCAACACTCTGCGCACCAGCATGTGCGCAGCAGGTGGTATCAGGCAGACCAGCCTTGTCGCCAGCGCCCCAAGCCTCTGCTCCGGCGCAGGCAGAGACCCTGCCTGCGCCGGTCGACCTGCGGCAACGCTACCCCAAAGAAAGCATTTCATCGGTTGAAACCGCAGACAAGGCAATTGCCGATGTAAAAAGCGAGCGCAAGGCCATTGAAGCGCGTTTCAAGGCCGAAGAAAGGCGCTGCTACCGGCAGGAATTTTTCGCCAACAAATGCCGCGACCAGGCGAAAGAGCAGCGGAGGCTGGCACTGAATCAAGTGCGTGAAGTGCAAATTGAAGCGGAGCGTTATAGGCGCCATGCCGCTGTGGTCAAGCGTGACTCGGCGCTGGAGAAAAAACGCGCGCAGGAACCCGCCGAAGCGCAATCGCGCGCAGCTTCCGCCGCCGCCCATGCAGGCAAGATGGATGCAAAACAGCAGGAAATGCAGCGTAGACAGCAAACGCTCGAAAGCCAGCGAGGGAAACGTGAAAGCGTTTACACTGAAAAATTGCGCAAGGCAGAAGAACGGCAGCGCAAGGTAGCGGAAAAGAAAGCGAAAAAAGAAGAACAGCGCCGAAAAAAGGCTCAGGCACAAGCCGACAAAGACAAACCGCCAGCGCCTCCGGAAAAAATCAATCCGACCAGGCAATAAGCGCAAAACGGAAATGTAAATCGGCCGTCACCGCTGGGGATGGTTCTAATCCTTCCTGTTGCCCGCCACCAGCTTGATCACGGCCAGCGTGCAATTGTCGCCCTGGCCATGCGCGCGCTCGCGAGCCTTGCCGATCAGCATTTCTGCGGCCTGACGCGGCGAGTTCATCGCAATCGCCGCGCCCAGTTCGGCTTCGCTGAAATAGTGCCACAACCCGTCCGAACATAGCAGGAAGGCATCACCCGGCTGCAAGTTTTTATGGTGACCGATGGTCACATAAGGAGCCTTCTTGCTGCCCAGCCCGTTCACCAGCAGGTTCGCCATCCGGTGGCTCTTTGCCTGTTCGCGCGTCAGTTCGCCTTTTGCCACCATCGTTTCAACAAACGAATGATCAATCGTGTGCTCGGCAAAATTTGGCCCGCGAAAACGGTACAGGCGCGAATCGCCGGCATGCACCCAGATTGCCTTCCGATCCGGCGTCAGCACCAGCGCCACCACCGTCGTATGCGGGTCACTTTCCTCCGACATGCCAATCAGCTTGATAATCGTATGCGACTCGTCAACGATGGTTTTCAGCAGCGCCTCGACATCGTGCGTCAGCGGCGAGAATTCATCGAAATTCTGCCTGGCCGTCCGGATGATTTGTTCGGCAGCCATCGCCCCGCCCTGCACGCCGCCCATGCCGTCGGCCAGCACGGCCAGCATGTAGCCGGGCGCTTTCGGCGCAGCCAGCAGCGCAACGCGATCCTGTTGCTCCTTGCGGTCGCCTATATGCTGGCCGGTGCCGGCTTCGATTTGGTAAAAATTCATGCTTGTTACACAAGAAATATTTAAGCTCGCAAATGATAGCAAAAGGTGCATGTTTTGCTGCATGTCATCCTGTCTGATTCGCACAATGCTATCGTTTTTCAAACGGAATGCAATATAGCGCCTGCGCCACATGCAGGTTTTCGCAAAAACGAAGGGGTATATATGAAAATTACGCCTTCTGTCCAAATATTTAGTCAATACAAATAAATACACCACCCAGTATATTATTTTCCGTTTCGCAACCCTTACTCGATGACAAGGATTTCCGCATGGCAGCCTCACCCCGCCACCTAGTTGCAGATGCTGCCCCTCTGCACGCATGGCATACGCTTGACACACAAGAACTGGCCAAACAGCTGGCGGTGAGTCCAACAACAGGGCTGACACTGGAGGAAGCGGCGCACAGGTTGGCTAAACATGGCGAAAACACCATCCGCGAGCGGCCGCCACGCCCGCAATGGCGCATGTTTTTCGACCAGTTCAACGATTTCATGATCCTGGTCCTGCTCGCTGCCGCCTTGGTGTCTGGCATCGTCGGCGAAGCCAAGGATACGATGGCAATCATCATCGTCGTGCTGCTGAATGCCATCATCGGCTTTGCGCAGGAAGTCCGCGCGGGACGCGCGCTGGCTGCGCTGAAAAAAATGGCGGCGGCCACGGCAATGGTGCTGCGCGCCGGCGAACGGCAAGCGCTATCCGCGTCAGATCTAGTGCCAGGCGACATCGTACTGCTGGAAGCGGGCAACGTGGTTCCGGCAGATTTGCGCCTGATCGAGACTGCGCAATTCAAGGTCGATGAATCCCTGCTCACCGGGGAAGCGCTGACGGTGGAAAAGCATAGCAATCCGCTTGCCAGCGCCGACCTGACTCTAGGCGACCGCATCAATCTTGCATACAAGGGCACGACCGCCACCTACGGCCGCGCCATCGGCATCGTCACGGCAACCGGCATGGCGACCGAACTGGGCAAAATCGCCAGCCTGCTGGATTCGGACGACAGCGCCAAAACGCCGCTGCAACGTCGGCTGGCAATGTTTGGTCGCCATTTGGGTTTCACGGTACTGGCCGTTTGCGCCATCGTGTTCGCGGTAGGCATGCTGCGCGGCGAAAAACCGGTGCTGATGTTTTTGACTGCGGTCAGTCTGGCTGTTGCCGCGATTCCTGAAGCGCTACCCGCAGTAATCACGGTCTCGCTGGCGATGGGCGCACGCAAGATGGTACGATTCAACGCACTGATTCGCAGCCTGCCCGCCGTCGAAACCCTAGGCTCGGTGACCTTCATCTGCTCTGACAAGACCGGCACCCTGACCCAGAACAAGATGCAAGTCACAGAACTCCACGCAGCAGGCGCTTCGCTGCATGAATGGAGCAATCCTTCCTCGCAGCCGCCGTGGCGCAACCTGTTTTCCGCGCTGGCGCTCTCGAACGACGCAGGCAGCAGCCAGAATGGCGGCATGATAGGCGACCCGACCGAAATCGCGCTGTATCAAGCCGCGCTAGAGGCTGGATACGACAAGACGGCGCTGGTGGCGGACGCTCCACGCCTGCTGGAATTGCCTTTTGATTCCGACCGCAAGCGAATGACCACTTTCCACCGCCACGATGGCGGCGCCATCGCATACACCAAAGGCGCGCCCGAGTCCGTACTGCCTCGCTGCGTGTCGATGCTGACCCCGGAAGGATCGCAGCCCATCGACCGTGACGCACTACTTGTAACAGCAGACAGGATGGCAGCAGACGGGTTGCGCGTACTGGCCATAGCCGAGCGCACCTGGACAACGCTGCCAGCCAGCGCCGAAGAAGTGAACAACATCGAATCGGAACTGGTTTTCATCGGACTGGCCGGGCTAATCGATCCGCCGCGCCCAGAAGCTCAAGAAGCCGTCGAACTGTGCCAAACAGCCGGCATCACGCCGGTGATGATTACCGGCGACCATGCCGTTACCGCTAGCGTAATTGCACGCCATATCGGCATTCTTAACCATAACGGCAGGGTGGTAACAGGTGCACAACTGGCCGCGATGAGCGACGCGGAACTGCATGAACAAATCGCAGATATACGCGTCTATGCGCGGGTCGATCCGGCGCAAAAAATCCGCATCGTCGAGGCCTTGCAATCACGAGGAGAATTCGTGGCCATGACTGGTGACGGCGTCAACGATGCCCCCGCGCTCAAACGTGCCAACATCGGCATTGCCATGGGCAAAGGAGGCACCGATGTCGCGCGCGAAGCGTCCAGCCTGGTGCTGCTGGACGACAATTTTTCCACCATCGTCAGCGCAGTACGCGAAGGGCGGCGCATATTTGACAACATCCGCAAATTCATTCGCTACTCGATGACCGGCAACGTCGCAAAAATTCTGGTCATCTTTCTAGCCCCCTTTCTTGGCATGCCAATTCCACTGCTGCCCATACACATACTCTGGATCAATTTTCTGACCGACGGACTGCCTGGCCTAGCACTCGCTGCAGAACCAGCAGAACGAGGCATAATGAGGCGCCCACCCCGTGCGCCGAATGAGCCGATGTTCGCACATGGTATGTGGCAGCACATTTTCTGGTGCGGGCTGGCCATGGCGGCCATTTCGCTATTTGCGCAAGCTTGGGCTATCCGCACAGGATCGACGCATTGGCAAACAATGGTATTCACTGTGCTAACGCTGGCACAAATGTGGCATGTGCTCGCCATCCGCTCAGAAGAACAATCACTTTTTTCGCAAGGACTTTTATCGAACTTGCCGCTGCTGAGTGCGGTTGCATTCACCTTTACGCTACAAATGACTACCATTTACGTTCCCTGGATGAATGCACTTCTGCACACAGAACCGCTGGCGGCGATTGAACTCGGGTTGTGCATGCTGCTATCTTCAATTGTCTTTGTGTTGGCAGAAGGCGAAAAATGGCTGCTACGTAACCACCGGATTTATCGCGAAACGAACCATTTGCGATAAGCGAGTGGTGTACCATTGCGGCTGAGCACAACCAGCCGCAAATCCGAGTTTTCACCTTGAGCGACGCCACTCCCGATTCCCCACCGCCCGGCGAACACGACGCCGACATCGAACGGCTGTTCGCTGCCGACGGCCCGCTGGCGGCGGGGGTGGCATCGTTCCGCCCGCGCGCCTCGCAGACCGGCATGGCGCAAGCGATTGCGAACGCGATCGCCAAAAATGAAGTGCTGGTGGCCGAGGCCGGCACCGGCACCGGCAAAACCTTCGCCTATCTGGTGCCGGCGCTGTTGTGGGGCGGCAAGGTGATCGTCTCGACCGGCACCAAAAACCTGCAGGATCAGCTTTTCCTGCGCGACATCCCGACCGTACGCCATGCGCTGAACGTGCCGGTGACGATTGCGCTGCTCAAGGGGCGCTCGAACTACCTGTGCCATTTCCATCTGGCGCGCACGCTGGAAAACGGCCGGCTGACGTCGCGCGAGGACGTTGGCCACCTGCGCTCGATTTCGCGCTTTGCCAAGACCACGCAGACCGGCGACAAGGCCGAACTGTCATCGGTACCGGAAAATGCGCTGATCTGGAATCTGGTGACCTCGACCCGCGACACCTGCCTCGGCGCCGAATGCGGGCACTATCAGGACTGCTTCGTGATGAAGGCGCGGCGCGAAGCGCAGCAGGCAGACGTGGTGGTAGTCAACCATCACCTGTTCTTCGCTGACGTGGCGTTGAAAGATACCGGCGTGGCCGAACTGCTGCCGACCGCGAACACGGTAATCTTCGACGAAGCGCACCAGTTGCCGGACACGGCAACACTGTTTTTCGGCGAATCGGTTTCGACCTCGCAAGTGTTCGAACTGTGCCGCGATGTGCTGGCCGAAGGGCTGACCCATGCGCGCGACGGCGCAAAATGGCCAGACGTGATCGCGACGGTGGAAAAAGCCGCGCGCGATTTGCGGCTAACGATTCCGGACGATTTCGCCAAGCTGGCAGTGAACCAGCTTGCGCCGTCGAGCGAGCTGTTCCCGGCGCTGGAAAAACTCCAGACTGAATTGACCGCAATGACGGCGGTGCTGGAAAATCAGGCCGAGCGCGCCGAAACGCTGGCGCAATGCCGCGACCGCGCGGTGCTGCTGGGCGATGCGCTGCAGGCATGGAAAAAGAAAGCCCAGACGGAAGACGTCGAGACAGACAACGGCGGCAAGGAAGTCAACGAAACTGACGCGAGCGAAGCGGTGCTGTGGGTTGAAGCATTCTCATCCTCGCTGCAATTGCACGCCACGCCGCTTTCGATTGCGCCAATCTTCAGCAAGCAGCGCGAAGGCACGCCGCGGGCCTGGATTTTCACCTCGGCCACGCTGGCGGTGAAAAACGACTTTCACCATTTCGCCTCACAGATGGGGCTGACCGACGAGCCGGCGCAAACCTGGCCCAGCCCGTTCGACTATGGCCGCCAGGCGCTGTTGTACGCGCCAGAAAACATGCCACCGCCGAATTCGGCTGGCTATACCGACGCGGTGCTCGATGCCGCGCTGCCGCTGATCGAAGCCGCAGGCGGGCGCGCGTTCGTGCTATGCACCACGCTGCGGGCGGTCAACCGCGCCGGCGAACGGCTGCGCACCGAGTTCGCGCAGCGCGAATGGCCCTACACGCTCCTGGTACAGGGCGACGCAGGCCGCACTGAACTGCTCGACCGCTTCCGCGCCGCCGGCAACGCGGTGCTGGTCGGCAGCCAGAGCTTCTGGGAAGGTGTGGACGTGCGCGGGGACGCGCTGTCGGTGGTGATCATCGACCGGCTGCCGTTCGCGCCGCCGGACGACCCGGTGCTGGCGGCGCGCATCGCGACGATGGAAAAGCACGGCGGCAACGGCTTCATGGATTACCAGCTGCCCGAAGCGATCATCAGCCTTAAACAGGGCGCGGGCCGGCTGATCCGCGACGAAACCGACCGCGGCGTGCTGATGATCTGCGACCCGCGGCTGATCACCGCCCGCTATGGCCGGCGCATCTGGCAAAGCCTGCCGCCGTTCGCGCGCACCAGAAAGCTGGACGAAGTACTGGCCTTCCTCGCCAACGAACCGCCATCGAACGCCTGATACCCCTTGGCGGCGGAACAGCGTCATCGCCGCGTCACATTCACGTGTCACCATGAAGGAAACCAGAAAAAGGAGTCCCTCATGAGCGGCCAGCGTGGAATTTGCATGAACTGTGGTCGGTGTTCGAACGCAGACCAAAGCAAGCCGATTATCGTCCCTTCCTGCGCACCGTTCATCTGCCCGGAATGCCACCAGCCGCTGCAATCGTCGCCCGACATTTCTGGCAGGCGCAACCCCATCAAGCTCATCATCTCGATTTTCGCGCTGGTGGCCATCTGCTTCGGCCTGTTCAGCTTTTTCTCGTCCACGCCATCCGCGCCAGCAAGGAATGCCGCAGCCGCGCCTGCGCCAGCCAAATCAAATGCGATGCTGCGCTTTGCCGGTTCGAACACGATCGGCAGCGAACTGCTGCCGGCGCTGGCCGAAGCCTACCTGAGAAAGGAAGGCGCGGCCGAGGTAACGCGCACACCGGGCAAGAATGCCGAAGAAATCACCATTGCCGACAGCGCGAGGCCGGAAGCTGCGATTGAAATCAAGTCGCACGGCTCCAGCACTGCGTTCAAGGCTCTGCTCGACAGAAGCGCTGACATCGGCATGTCTTCGCGCAAGATCAAGGGCGACGAAATCACCAAGCTGGCAGCGCTAGGCGACGTAACGCAGTCATCGCGCGAACATGTGCTGGCGCTCGACGGCATCGCCATCATCGTCCATCGCGATAACCCGCTTTCCTCGCTATCGAAAGACCAGATTGGCGCCATTTTCTCCGGCGTGATCACCGACTGGGCAGAGCTGAAGCGCAAGCCTGGGAAGATCACGCTGTACGCGCGTGACGAGAAATCCGGCACCTGGGATACGTTCAAGTCGGTCGTGCTGGGCAACCTGCTGCTCGACGTCCAGGCTAAGCGGTTCGAAGACAGCAACGAACTTTCGATCAAGGTGGCGCAGGATGTGAATGCCATCGGCTTCGTCGGCCTGCCGTTCGTCAGGAACAACAAGGCGCTAGCCGTGTCAGACGCGGACGCGGCGCCGCTAATCGCCACGCGACTGACGGTAGCGACCGAAGACTATCCGCTGTCGCGCCGCCTGTATCTGTACACGCCAGACACGAACACCAATCCCCATGTGCGCAAGTTCACCGAATTTGCGCTGTCGCGCGCCGGCCAGGACATCGTCAAGCAATACGGTTTCATCGAGCTGAACGTCGAATCGAGCAAGACTGCTGCCGCGGCTGCGCCACAAAGCGGCATGCCGACCGAATATGCACGCCTGACGGCAGGCGCGCAACGTCTGTCGCTGAACTTCCGCTTCATGTCCGGTTCGCACCGGCTGGATAACAAGGCGGTGCGCGACCTCGACCGCGTGCTGGAATTCATCGGAAACGCGCCAGGACAGCGCGTGATGCTATTTGGTTTCTCGGATGCGCAAGGTGACGCCAGCGCCAACCTGAACCTGTCGCGCGAACGCTCAAAAGCGGTGGCAGAGGAACTGCTCAAGCGCGGCGTGAAAATCGATACGATTGCCGGTTACGGCGCTACACTGCCGGTGGCTGGCAACCAGAGCGCGGAAGGACGCGACAAAAACCGCCGCGTCGAAATCTGGGTGAAAAAATAACACTCGCGGGCTGCCTCGTACCAATAGCATGTGTGCGTGGTAGCCTGCAATTTATGACGGCGCGCATCATCAGCGCCTTAATGCCCGGGAAACCGGGCATTTTCATTGCGGCTCAACCATTCAGGAGCGCTGTGCCTGGTTCAACACGGATAGCGCTGGATTGCATGGCATCAAAATAACTGACCAGAAATGACTTTTGGGTCAGTAAGGCTAAAAAACATACTCCCACCAGTATTCAAAAAGCACCAGCAAAAATCAGGCCCATAGCAGCATTTTAGCCACATACCCCAAAATCTTATTACTGCGGCTTCTTGCCTTCCTTGATTTCCTCGCGGCGCAGCGCCTGCCATTCGCGTTCGCGCGCATCGATCAGCGAGTGGTCGTAAAAGGTAGCGTCCGGGGAACGGCGCGCAATCGCCAGCTGATCCAGCGCCGACGACAGACTGCCGTTGATCGCATATGCATGCGCCATCGACAGGTGGGTCAGCGCCTGCTTGTTTTGCGCGGCGTAAGTCTTGGCCAGCTGCCGGTATAGCTTCGGCTCTTCGCGGTAGCTCAATACCTGCTCGCGCAAATACGACGCCGCCTCCTCCAGCCGGCCGGCTGCATGCAGGGCCTCCGCGTACTGCAATGCAATCCCTCGCGACAGCGGCAATGCGCTGCGCGCCTGCTTCGCCTCCTTCACTGCTTCGGCACGCTGCCCGGCTGCCAGCCGCAAATCAATCGACAGGCTGGCAAAGAATATGTTGCGCGAGGCTGACGGGTCTTTCGCCTCGCTGCGCGCCTGCTGCAGCAGCGAGCGTGCCTTGGCCAGTTCGCCGCGCTTGTACGCGATCAGCGCCTGCCCGTAGTGCGCGGCGATAGTCTGCATCCTGGTCTTGATCGCGAGCTGGTTCTCGAATGCGAGGCTGGCATCGGCCAGCCCTTGCGTCGATTCATCCTGCAGTGCCCGCAGCCGCGCCTTGGCCAGATGGAAATCGAGGCTGTCGGCTCGCTGGCGGTAGCGCTGTTCGCGAATGCGCGCCTGAATATCAGCAATCCGCTCGGTCGTGACCGGGTGGGTGCGCAGGTAAGCGGGCGTGGTGTCGCTGTAGGCGCGCGTTGCAGTCTGCATCCGGTTGAAGAACACTGTCATGCCGGCCGGATCATAGCCGCCCGCTTTCAGGATCTGGAACCCGATGCGATCTGCCTCGCGCTCGGCTTCGCGGGTGAAATTGATCTGCCGCTGCGCGGCCAGTCCTAGTCCGCCGGTCATGATACCCATCGCCGCATCGCTGTTGCCGCGCGCGGCCGCTGCCGCCAGCACCGCCGCGGCGATCGGAATCAGCATATCCTGGCTTTGCTGCCCCACCATGCGCGCGATGTGCCGCTGCGCCACGTGGCCAATTTCGTGCGCAATCACCGATGCCAGCTCGGATTCGCTTTGCGCCGTCAGCACTAGCGCCGAATGCACGCCGATGAAACCGCCCGGCAGCGCAAACGCATTGATCGCCGGGTCTCGTACGGCAAAGAAAAAGAAATCGCTGCCGGTTTCGCCGCGCGCTTCCGGATACAGCACCACCATGCCATTACCGAGCGCATTCAGATATTCGAGTAGCGGCGCATCGTCGAGATAATCCGGGTCGCGCCGTACGATCTGCATCACCTCTTCGCCCAGCTTGCGTTCCTGCGCCGGCGTCAGCCCGCTGCGCGCGGTATCGCCCAAATTCGGCAGGTTTGACTGCGCCACTGCCGTTGGCGGTGCAATGAAAAACGCCGCACAGACAGCGGACAACAGCAGCGCCGGAGCGCGGCGGAAAACGGTTGCAAACGGAAACAGGATGCGACAAAGCTTCATCATGCGCCTCAACAAAACAGGTTCGGTATATGATACTCCCACTCCGCTTTCCTCCATTCCTCAGACACATCCTGTTGCCATGACATCCGCAAAAAATACGAACGAAACCAACAGCACCGGCCTAACCCATTTCGATGACAGCGGTCAGGCATGGATGGTCGATGTGGGCGGCAAGGCAAAAACCCGCCGCATCGCAATCGCAGGCGGTGAAATCCTGATGCAACCGGAAACCTTTGCCGTGATTGAAACCGGCAATGCCGGCAAGGGCGATGTCATCGGCATCGCCCGCATCGCTGCCATCATGGCTGCCAAGCGCACCGCTGACCTTATCCCGCTGTGCCATCCTCTGGCGCTAACGCGGGTCAACGTCGACTTCATCCCTGACAAGGAAAAATCGACGATAACCTGCACCGCGGAAGTCGAAACCATCGGTCAGACCGGAGTCGAAATGGAAGCGCTGACCGCAGTGCAAATCGGCCTGCTGACGATTTACGACATGTGCAAGGCAATCGATCGCGGCATGATCATTACCAACGTCCGGCTGCGGGAAAAGCGCGGCGGGAAATCAGGCGACTGGCACCTGCCCTGACAACATTGCTGCCGATTCGAAAAGCAGCGGCCACGCTGGTCTTCATTCCTCCGGCAACTCCGCTGCAACTGAAAGCGGAGTATTGTCCTCAAAACTCAGCACGACCTGGCAATCACCATCGGGAGCCTTGTGCACACACTTGGCAAAGGCCTCATCGATCGCCTGCAGCTCTGTGGGGTTGCCGAAACTGGCTACACCGCCAGATTTCTTGCCGTTCGAGTGACGCGCCACCGCATGCCAGCCGCGCTTGCTGGAAGACATGACCGTCTTGCACGCCTGCCCTGTCAGCTTCTCACACTTCTCCTGCACACATTGCTTGGCAGCTTCCCGACCAGAACGTACACACCAGAAATAGCCTTCTGCATTCTTTTCCTGGCGCGCAATGACAGCGTCCGCCCATGCACAACCTAGCTGGAAAAACAGCACCGCAAAGCAAACCCCACTCTGCCTCAGATTCATTGCCACCTCCGAAGAATGTTGCAACCAAACAAATATTAGCACAGCGTTTTTTCAAAAATGCTACCGGCAAATATTATTTACTTCAGGCAACAATCAAGAAATTCTGTTTTTTTCCGTTAAGAGTAAGTATGCGTTCGGTACAGGAGGGTGTTATGAAGATTGCCGAGTCCAATGTCATGATGTCATCATCCAGCGCCGCCAGCAGCCAGCGGCAGGTGAATGAATCGCTACGCGCCTGGATTGGCGACAAGCGCCCCGATTTCGAGGGCAATCAGAACAATGCGACAACTACTCCGACGAGCGCCAAGGTCAGCCTGTCCGATGCCGGCAAGACCGCGCAATCGAGCGAAACAAATGCGGTCGGTAACAGCACCGACGATAGCGAGTCCCCTCAGATACGCCTGATCAGGTTGATGGTCGAGTTTCTGACCGGCAAGAAAATTTCGCTCATCAGCGCGGCCGATATCGGCAACCCAAACGATGCCGCTGCAGCCGCTCCGGTCCCGAACCAGCAAACAGCACCGCAGCCGCCTGCGCGCGCCGGCTACGGCGTTGAATACGATTACCATGCCTCCTATTCCGAAACTGCGTCGATGTCGTTTGAAACCTCCGGCGTAATCCGCACCGCCGACGGCAAGGAAATCCAGTTCAACATGTCGCTGTCGATGCAGCGCAGCTATTCCGAACAGACCGATGTCAGCCTTATCGCGGGCGACGGCAGAAGGAAGGTCGATCCGCTGGTGATCAACTTTAACGGCCATGCGGCGCAACTCACGAATCAGAAATTATCGTTCGACCTAAATGCCGACGGCACGAAAGAAGACATCTCTTTCGTTCAGGGTGGCGGCTTCCTCGCGCTGGACAAGAACGGCGACGGCAAGATCAACGATGGCAGCGAACTGTTCGGCCCAGCAACTGGCAATGGTTTTGCCGAACTGGGCGCGCTTGATGGCGACGGCAATGGCTGGATCGATGAAAACGATGCGGCGTTTTCCCGGCTTCGCGTCTGGACCAGAGGCAGCAATGGCGCCGATGTGCTGACCAGCCTGAAAGATGCGAACGTGGGCGCCTTGCATCTCGGCAACGTCAGTTCGCCATTCGACCTGAAGGATGCCAATAACCAATTGCAGGGGCAAGTGCGTTCGTCTGGCTTCTGGCTGTCGGAAAATGGCGTTGCAGGCAGCATCCAGCAAATCGATCTGGTGGCCTAAGAGCTACGCATCTGTCGGCAAAAAATCGTCAGAGGCATTACACTGTCGGCATAATTGTCAGAAAAACGGAGGCTGGCATGGCTACAGTGGCGAAGATTCTTGCGGAAAAACACGATCAGTCTGTCCACACGATTTCCCCCGACAGCACTGTGCTTGATGCGGCACAACTCATGGCGAAAAAAAAGATTGGCGGGCTGGTAGTGACAGAAGGCGAACTCATCGTCGGCATCGTGACCGAACGCGATTACGCACGCAAGCTGGTGCCCATGAACCGCAGTTCGAGCGAAACCAGCGTGCGCGAAATCATGTCCTCGCCAGTGTTGTACGTGCGCCCCAATCAGACCCGCGATGAATGCATGGCGCTGGTGACCGAAAACCGCTTGCGCCACTTGCCTGTGATCGATGATGGCAAACTGATCGGTCTGATTTCCATCGGCGATCTGGTCAAAAACACGATCTGCGAACAGCAATTCATCATCGGACAGCTTGAACATTACATTCGCGGCGACCTTGGAGAATAGCTGCCGCCAAGCGCGACGGGCATGAAAAAAGCCGCCGAATTTGCACTCGGCGGCTTTTTTGTTTGGCATCCCCAAGGGGATTCGAACCCCTGTATTCACCGTGAAAGGGTGATGTCCTAGGCCTCTAGACGATGGGGACTGCGATTTGTCCTTCTTCTGTGCGCGGCCTCCGCCGACTGGTGGAGGTAAGCGGGATCGAACCGCTGACCTCTTGCATGCCATGCAAGCGCTCTCCCAGCTGAGCTATACCCCCGTGACACAGAAACGAGATTATAAAAAACGGTTACAGATATTTCGCCAGACGCTGCGTTACCGTGTCACGCCCGAACAGGTGCACTACCGCATCGATCGACGGCGTTTGCAACTGGCCGGTCAGCATCAGCCGCAACGGCATCGCAATCTGCGGCATCTTCAGCTTGTGGTTCGCCAGCACACCTTTCATCATGCCCGACAGCGCCTCGCGACTCCAGTCGACCGCAGCGCATTGCTGCGCGTATTCGGTCAGCGCCGCTTTCGCTGCGTCCGTCAGATGACCAGCCAAGGCCGTCGCATCCGGCTTCGGCTCGCGGTAGAACAGCATCGCCGCATCGGCCAGTTCAACCAGCGTGTTCGCGCGCTCCTTCAACAGCGCAATCACCGGCTGCAATGGCGGCGCGCCGTCGAATACCGCGCCGTCACGCTCCAGAAATGGGCGCACCAGCGTTTCCAGCCGCGCATCGTCCGATTGGCGGATGTAGTGGTTGTTCAGCCACGCCATCTTTTCCATGTTGAACTGCGCCGCCGAACCCGACAGGTGGTCGAGGTCGAACCACTGGCAGAACTGCTCCATCGAAAAAATTTCATCGTTGCCGTGGCTCCAGCCGAGGCGCGCCAGATAGTTCAGCACCGCTTCCGGCAGATACCCCTGCTCCGGGTAATCCATCACACTGACCGCGCCGTGGCGCTTCGACAGCTTTTCGCCGTCGGCGCCGAGGATCATCGGCAGATGCGCATACAGCGGCGGCGTTGCGCCCAGAGCCTTGAGGATGTTGATCTGGCGCGGCGTGTTGTTCACATGGTCGTCGCCGCGGATCACGTGCGTGATGCGCATGTCCCAGTCATCGACCACGACGCAGAAATTGTAGGTTGGCGTGCCGTCGGAACGGGCGATGATCAGGTCGTCCATTTCCTGGTTCGAAATCGTGATTTCACCTTTCACCAGGTCTTTCCAGGTGACATCGCCATCCTGTGGATTCTTGAAACGCACCACCGGCTGGCGGCCTGCCGGAATTGGCGGCAAGGTCTTGCCCGGTTCTGGACGCCAGGTGCCGTCGTAGCGCCATTTCTCGCCTGCCAGACGCTGGCGTTCGCGCATCGCTTCAACTTCTTCCGCCGTGCAGTAGCAGTAATAGGCGCTGCCTTCGGCCAGCATCGTCTGGATCACCTCGCGGTAGCGATCCATGTGGCGCATCTGGTAGAAAGGGCCTTCATCGTGATGCAGGCCGAGCCATTGCATGCCGTCGATAATCGCCTGCACTGCTTCCGGCGTCGAGCGTTCGACGTCGGTATCCTCGATGCGCAGGATGAACTGGCCGCCGAAGTGGCGCGCATAGGCCCACGAATACAGCGCAGTGCGTGCGCCGCCGAGATGGAGAAAGCCGGTCGGGCTGGGTGCGAAACGGGTGCGAACAGTCATGGCAGTCAACATAGCGGACAAGCCGCAGAAATCAAAAGCAAGATTTTACCGCTTTATCCCCATTGCTTGAAATATCAGGCTGTCATGCCGACGAGCGAATGAAAAAACATGTCGCAACCGCAAAAAAATACTACCAGGAGTATTTTCAAACCACTTTGGAAATAGTGGCTCAGAAACCACATTTAGCCATATACCCTGCAGAAAAATGACATTTTGATCAGGCTTGCGGCAACTCTGCGTCGAAATCAATGCGCGCTGCCCCAGTCAGCGCAAAAAAATGCCGGCCGCTGCAGCGCCCGATGAGGGTCGTACAGACCTGAGTGGCAACCGCATGTCCCATCTGCGTGGTACCAGAGCGCGACATCAGAAACGGAATGCCCATTTGCGCCCCCTTGATCACCATTTCAGACGTCAGCCGACCGGTGGTGTAGAAAATCTTGTCGCCACCATCGATGCCATCAAGCCACATGCTGCCGGCAATGGCATCGACCGCATTATGCCTGCCGATATCCTCGATGAAGTAAATCAGTTCACCCTGGCGTGAAAACAGCGCGCATGCATGCACTGAACCGGCCTGCTTGTAAATTGACGACTGCGCACGAATCGCATCGACGATGCGGTAAATCACCTGCTGGCTGATGCGCGCATCGGGCGGCAGCACGACCGATTCGATCTCGTCCATCAGCCCGCCGAACACCGTACCCTGCCCGCAGCCGGTGGTGACGACCTTTTTCGCGGTGCGCTCCTCGATCCGGTCAATGCCACCATGCGTGGTGACGGCCGCCGACTCAATTTCCCAGTCAACCTGCACCGCCGCAATTTCATCCAGCGAACGCACCAGCCGCTGGTTGCGCAGATAACCGAGCACCAGCGCTTCCGGCCAGCCGCCCATCGTCATCAGCGTCACCAGTTCGCGCCTGTCCAGATACACCGTCAGCGGACGCTCGGCGGGAATGTTAATGCAGCTATGACGGCCACGTTCATCGACCACGTCGATTTCAGCGATCAGCGGCGCAGAGGATTGGGAAATGAGTGGTTTTGACATGCGGAAATTGTACCGCGGAATGACAAACGCCCGCGGTTCGAACCGCGGGCGTTTGTCGCTTGCCGAATGACGGCGGCGATTATTTCACGAACATCTTCGCCGTTTGCAGGATGGTTTCATAGACACCATATGCCAGCGGAATGCCAACCACCAGCCACGAGAGAATCAGCTTGCCGGTCGAGGTCGGCTTCGCAACCGGAACGTCGCCGGATTCGGCAGCGTGGGCAATCTTGTCGTTCAGCTTGGATTGAACGGCATGCAGTTCTTCATCGGTCATCCAGAACTTCTGCGCCACCGGACGGATGAACACTGCGCACAGACCGCCAACCACCAGGAAGCAGGCCATGATATACAGCGTGACGCTGTAGGCTTGCGCGCGAGGTACGCCAGCGTTGATCTGCATGTCGCGAATAACGTTGATCAACAGCGGGCTGGTCAGACCAGCGGTGGACCACGCGGTCAGCAGACGGCCGTGAATAGCGCCGACGAACTGGGTGCCGAACAGGTCAGCCAGGTAGGCAGGAATCGTGGCAAAGCCGCCGCCGTAGAAGGTCAGACAGATGCAGACCGCCACCAGGAACATCACCAGGTTCAGCGACGAAGCCAGCGATGGAATGGTCGCGTACAGAATCGCGCCGACGACGAAGAAGATGTAATAGGTATTCTTGCGTCCGAGGAAGTCGGACAGCGTTGCCCAGCACAGACGGCCTGCGATGTTGAACAGCGACAGCAGACCGGTGAAGCCAGCGGCAATCACCGCCACTTGACCTTTTTGTGCATCGGTCAACTGGTCGAAGCCCACGCCCGGCAGGCCGATCAGGTTACCGGCGAACACCTCTTGCAGCAGCGGCGAAGCCATCGAAATGACGCCGATACCGGCCGCGATGTTCAGGAACAGCATGCCCCAGCAGAACCAGAACTGCGGCGTTCTCATTGCACGGCTGGTTTCAACGTTGAACGCAGAAGCCTCGATCAGGCCGCCGTGGCCGTCGTCAACCATATTGCCCGTCGCCTTCGGCACGAAGCCAGCCGGCTTGTAGCCAGGGGGAGAGACGCGAATGGAGAACGCTCCGCACAGCATGAAGGCGCAGTAGACGATGGCCATCGTGAGGAAGGTCTGCCACAGGCCGACGGACGTCGGGGTCGCGTACATACCCATCAGCGCCTGCGCAAACGGTGCTCCCACCATCGCGCCACCGCCAAAGCCGCCAACCGCGAAACCGGTTGCCATACCAACGCGATCCGGGAACCATTTGATCAGCGTCGAAACCGGCGTGATGTAACCCAGCCCCAGGCCCACCCCGCCAATCACGGCGCCCAGCCACATCAGCCACAGCTGGTGGGTGAACGTACCGACGGTAGCGATCAGCAGGAAGGAGCACCAGCAGATGCACGATACGACAGCACATTTACGCGGCCCGACATGCTCAAGCCAGTTACCCAGAATTGCGGTGGTTGTGCCCAGCATGAAGAACAGAATGCCGAACACGACGCTGCACATCACGACTTTCCAGTCGCAGCTGGTGGTGAACAGTTGGGCGAAAATGCTCATGTCGGACGGGCAAACCAAGGACTTGCCCATACCTTGCTGAACGCCAATCAGACGGGACATCGGCAACCAGAACACGGACATGCCGTAACCCATACCGACGCAAAGGTGGATCATCAACGCGGATGCAGGCACCATCCAGCGGTTAAATCCTTCTCCGCCAATGGTGTATTCCTTGCCTAGACGCTTGAACGCAGACATACATACTCTCCTTTACCAACCCCACATTTGCGACCCTCATGCACTACAACACAAAATCTCCATCGACGATATTACCATCGGAAAACGCAAGAGCAATATGCTTTTTTTTGCATATGCAATTAGTTGTCGCTACAATGCCGCATGTACAAAGTTTCCATCGAACCACACTGGCGCATCGCATATGGCAAGAACGCCGCCATGGATACCGCTTTGTTGCTACGCCTGCTATCGGCCATCCAGACCCAGGGCGCCATTCTGCAGGCAGCCAAAACCGTCAATCTTTCATATCGCCACGCATGGGGGATGCTGCGCGATGCGGAAACCATCTTCGGAGGAGCGCTGCTGAAAAAGCAGCGTGGCCGCGGCACGCGCCTGACGCCTCTGGCCACCACGTTGCTATGGGCCGACAAACGCATTTCTGCGCGCCTGTCGCCGACGCTGGAAAGCCTGTCGTCAGAACTGGAAATCGAACTAAGCAAAAGCATGATGGCAGAACGCAACAGCGTGCGGCTGATAGCGCGGCATGGCTTTGCTGTCGAAGAATTGATCAGGCGCCTGAACTCGGAGGGTTTGCCGATAGAACTGCGCTACCTGAGCAGCACCGGCGCAGTGGCCGCGCTGGCACGGCAGGAATGCGATCTGGCCGGATTCCGCATTCCGCTGGGCGAATTTGAAGCTGAAACCATCGCACGCTATTCGCCGTGGCTCGATCCGGGAAAACATTGCCTGATCCATCTGGCCGTAATGAATCAGGGCCTACTGCTCGCGCATGGCAATCCGAAAGGCATCCATACGCTGACCGATCTGACACGCCATGACATCCGCTTCGTCAACCGTCAGGCCGGTTCGGGCACACGCATCCTGCTCGAAACGCTACTGACACGTGCAGGCATTGCGAAAGAATCGATCAACGGTTTCCAGACCGAAGAATTCACGCATTCCGCCATTGCCGCCTATATCGCCAGCGGGATGGCAAATACCGGTTTCGGCGTCGAAACTGCGGCACGTCAATTCAACCTCGATTTCATTCCACTGGTGCGTGAGCGGTATTTCTTCGCTGTCGAAAAGGAGGCGCTGCGCAGGGCGCCGCTGCGCAACGTGCTCGATATCCTGCAAAGCGACGATTTTCGCGAGCGCGTGAGTCACTTGGTCGGCTACGACGCGACTGATACCGGCCGCGTTCTGACACTCGAAACGGCTTTTCAGCACCATTCATGAATGGGCACCCCTCGAAAAAGCACTGTTCGACCGCAACTTCCGCGGCTCTCTGAAAATACACCCGCCAGTATTTTCGGCCGGTTTAAAGCACTCGTCAGACGCTCAAAACACGATCAGGCCGGCGCAACTACCACCGGCGGCAGCTTGCCCGACAGGTCCTTCGGTTTCAGCGCGACCTTCGCCGCCATCCGCCGCGCGATCTCGCGGTAAATTTTCGCCGCCGCGCCATCCGGCTCGGCCACTACCGTCGGCTTGCCAGCATCGGCCTGTTCCCGGATATCCAGCGACAGTGGCAGTGCGCCAAGGAAATCAACACCATATTCGGCACATATCTTCTCGCCGCCGCCGGTGCCAAAAACCGGCTCGGCATGACCGCAATTCGAGCACACATGCACGCTCATGTTTTCGACGATGCCGAGGATCGGAATGCCGACCTTTTCGAACATCTTTAAGCCCTTCTTCGCATCGAGCAGCGCGATGTCCTGCGGCGTGGTGACAATCACCGCGCCGGTCACCGGCACTTTTTGCGCCAGCGTCAACTGGATGTCGCCAGTACCGGGAGGCATGTCAACGATCAGATAATCAAGCTCGTACCAGTTGGTCTGCGTCACCAGTTGCTGCAGCGCCTGCGACACCATCGGCCCTCGCCAGATCATTGGCTCGTCCGGGTCGATCATGAAGCCGACCGACGACACCTGCACGCCGAAATTCTCCAGCGGCTCCATCGTCTGACCATCCTTCGTCAGCGGTTTCTGGCCGGCCAGCCCCATCATCGCAGGCTGCGACGGGCCGTAGATGTCGGCATCAAGCAAGCCCACCTTCGCGCCTTCGGCTGCCAGCGCCAGCGCCAGATTGACTGCGGTAGTCGATTTTCCGACGCCACCCTTGCCTGAGGCCACCGCAATCACGTTCTTGACGTTCTTCATCGGCCGGGTGCCGCCCTGCACCGCGTGCGGCACGATATTCTCCGCCACGGAAACCTTGACCTTGCCGATGCCGTCAATCGCCATCAGCGCCACCGCCACCCTCTGCCGGATTGCTTCGTGACGGCTGCGCGCCGGATAACCGAGTTCGATCATCAGCAACACATCGCTGCCGTTGATCTCGATGCGCTTGACAGCCCTGGCCGACACGTAGTCCCGACCAAGATCCGGATCGATGACGCCTGCCAGCGCCTGATTGATATGTTCGTTGGTGATAGTCATGCTTCGCTCCCGTAATCCGAGGAGTCTAGCCCAAAAAGCGGCGGCTGGCAGCATGGCCCTATTCGCCTGAAGGCCATCGGCTGGTAAAATGGGTATTCCCATTTTTTTCACTGTCCGAGTCATGACCCGCAAGCTGTTCGTTACCACCGCCCTGCCTTACGCCAACGGCCCGTTCCACATCGGCCACATCATGGAATATATCCAGGCCGATATCTGGGTGCGTTTCCAGCGAATGCAGCAGGATCGTGAGGTTCACTTCGTCGGCGCTGACGATGCGCACGGTGCGCCGATCATGATCGCGGCGGAAAAAGCAGGTCTCACGCCACAACAATTCGTCGCGAACATTGCTGCCGGTCGCCAGCAGTATCTCGACGGCTTTCATATCTCGTTCGACAACTGGCACTCGACCGACGGACAGGAAAACCACGAACTGTCGCAAACCATCTATCGCAACCTGAAAGCTGCAGGTTTCATCACCACCAAGACCATTGAGCAATTCTTCGACCCGGTGAAGAACATGTTCCTGCCGGATCGCTACATCAAGGGCGCATGCCCGAAATGCAGTGCAGCCGATCAGTACGGCGATTCGTGCGAAGCCTGTGGCGCGGTATATGCGCCGACCGAGCTCAAAAACCCGTACTCGACCCTGACCGGCGCTGCGCCGGTGATGAAAACCTCAGAGCATTTTTTCTTCAAGTTATCCGACCCTCAATGCGTCGCTTTCCTGAAGGACTGGGCACTCGGCGATGTCGATGGCGTGCCGCGCCTGCAACCGGAAGTGGCAAACAAGGCACGCGAGTGGCTCGGCGATGAAAGCGAAGGCTTGGGTGACTGGGACATCAGCCGCGACGCGCCATATTTCGGCATCGAAATTCCGGATGAGCCGGGCAAGTATTTCTACGTCTGGCTGGATGCGCCGGTCGGCTATCTGGCGTCGCTTAAAAACTATTTTGGCAAAACCAGCCGCGATTACGATGCGTTCATGGCCGATCCCGAAACCGAGCAATACCATTTCATCGGCAAGGACATCACCTATTTCCACACGCTGTTCTGGCCTGCGATGCTAAAGTTTTCCGGCATGCGCGTGCCCAATAACGTGTTCGTGCATGGCTTCATCACCGTTTCCGGCGAAAAGATGTCCAAATCGCGCGGCACCGGCATTTCACCGCTGCGCTACCTGGACATCGGCATGAACCCGGAATGGCTGCGCTATTACATCGCCGCCAAGCTGAATTCGCATGTTGAAGACGTCGATTTCAACCCGGAGGATTTCGTCGCGCGCGTGAATGCGGATCTGATCGGCAAGTACGTGAACATCGCCAGCCGTTCGGCCGGCTTCATCGCCAAGCGTTTCGGCGGCAAAATCACCGCCAGGCTCGCACCGGAAAATGCCGGCTTCCTCGAGACGCTGCGCGCTTCTGCCGACGAGATTGCCAAGGATTATGAAACGCGCGAATATGGCCGTGCGCTGCGCGCAATCATGCACCAAGCCGACATCATCAACGCCTACGTCGATCAGCACAAACCGTGGGTGCTGGCAAAAGACCCGGCGGCCGAACCAGCGCTGCATGAGGTGTGCAGCACGCTGCTGGAAGCGTTCCGTGTGCTGACGATTTATCTGAAGCCGGTGTTGCCGGCGCTTGCCGCACAGGTCGAAGCCTTGATGAACCTGCCGCCGATGAACTGGGCTGACATTGTCCAACCATTGCCCGATGGCCATGTGGTCAATGCCTACTCTCACCTGATGCAGCGGGTGGAACCCAAAATGCTTGATGCGCTATTCGATGCGCCCGCAGCAGAACCTGCCGCCGCCACGACACCAGTTGCCAGCGAAATCGAGTACATTGCACCGACGATTACGATCGACGATTTCTCTAAAATTGATTTGCGCATCGCCAAAATCGTTAACGCCGAACTGGTGGAAGGTTCGGACCGCTTGCTGCGACTGACGCTGGACATTGGCGAAAGCAGTACGCGCAACGTGTTCGCCGGCATCAAATCAGCGTACAAACCGGAAGACTTGATCGGCAAGCTAACGGTGATGGTCGCGAACCTTGCGCCGCGCAAGATGAAATTCGGCGTATCCGAAGGCATGGTGCTAGCGGCTTCGGCCAAAGATGAAAAGGCGAAGCCTGGCATCTACATCCTGAATCCGTGGCCTGGCGCCGAACCCGGCATGCGAATCCGTTAAGGAATTCTCAACCACGCACTGTCCGAGCAACCGGCAGTGAGTCCATATGTGCGATGACATAGGCAACGAGCTGAACATCCTGATAAGCGAAGCCTCGATCAACGACGCGCCACTGATCGCTGAATTGACGCGCGCCTCCTGGGCTGACAAGGTGAATCCGAAATCAAGCGGCCACCGCGAAACCGCTGAACTGGTGCAGGCCGACCTGCAGCGTGGCGGCGCCTTCATCCTGTTCGTCAACGACACCGCATCCGGCTCAGTGCGCTGGCTGCCGGTCGAGGGCGAAAGCGGCGTGTGGGAAGTGCGCCGGATGGGCGTGATGCCGATGTACCGCAACCGCAATTTGTCACAATATTTGCTTGAAGCGGTGATTCACCGCACGCTGTCGGCAGATGTGCATGAACTTCGCCTGGGCGTGCGTGCTGACCAGCCCAGGCTGGTCGATTTCTACGCTGCCTTCGGCTTTGAACTGGCACCAGAACTGGAATACCCGCACGACATGCATGGCGAACCGGCGCCCATCATGATGCGCCGTATATTCAACCACTAGGGAAGTGACGATGAACCTGTTTGCTAAGCCTGAATACCGTTCCGAATTCACGCTGTTCATCGATGAATGGAAAGCGCGCGATCCTGGCGTCGCCGAACGCCAGACCGCCGGCCGGGCGCTGTTGTGGGACCAGTCGCCACAAGAACCGGAACACGCCCAGCGCGCGGCTGCGTCGCAGGTTCGCCGCAAAGCCTACGTTTACGATTGACATCAGAATGGACTCGCGGATTCCGCATCAGGAAATGCCGGCCACCATGCTGCCGGAAACGCAAAGCGAACTGATCGACAGCGTTTCGTTCGCCAGGCTTTACGGCGAGCCGCTATTCCAGATGCCAACCGATCTGTACATCCCGCCGGATGCGCTCGAAATTTTCCTGGAAGCATTCGAGGGGCCACTTGACCTGCTACTGTATCTGATCCGCAAGCAGCATTTCAACATCCTCGACATCCCGATGGCCGAAGTTACCGGCCAATACCTGAAATATGTTGACCAGATTCGAGAACGCAATCTGGAACTCGCGGCCGAATACCTGCTAATGGCGGCCATGCTAATTGAAATCAAGTCGCGCATGCTGCTGCCGCCCAAAAAGAACAGCAAGGATGAAGAGGCAGGTGATCCGCGCGCGGAGTTGGTGCGCCGCCTGCTCGAATACGAACGAATGAAGCTGGCCGCGCAACAGATCGACGCCTTGCCGCAGCTCGGGCGCGATTACCTGCAGGCGCAGGCTTCCGTCACGCAATCAACCGAGCCGCGCTGGCCGGACGTCAACCTGACCGATTTGCAGGCGGCGCTCGAAAGTGTGATCCGGCGTGCGCAGTTGAGCGCGAAACACGTGATCACGCGCGAGGAACTATCGGTTCGCGAGCATATGTCGGCCATCCTGTCGCGTCTGCAGTCGGTCGGCTTCGTCGAATTTTCCGAACTGTTCGATGCCGACTGCGGCGTGCAGGTCATAATCGTGAATTTCATCGCATTGCTCGAACTCGCAAAGGAAAACCTAGTGGAAATCACCCAGGCAGAGCCGCTGGCGCCAATTTATGTACGCGCATGCTGACGCAGCCCATTGCCCCTCTCCGCCCAAAATTTGTAAAATAGGCGCTTTGCTTCATTTTTTTCAAACCCCAATTCATTCATCATGAAGATCATTTCCAGCATCAAAGAACTGCGCGAACAGCTGCGCGGACAACTGCGCACCGTTTTCGTACCGACGATGGGCAACCTGCATGACGGGCACCTGTCGCTGATGCGGCTGGCAAAAAAACATGGCGACCCGGTGGTCGCATCGA
>JAGSYW010000028.1 GCA_018262475.1 Burkholderiaceae bacterium
TAGAAACCATTCGGGCTGATGTGATGACGCATATGCGTTTCGCCGCTGGTCGGCTCGACCGACAACTGCGGCGCGACCAGAAAGTCGTGCGAACGGTGCATGCCGCGCTTGGACGGGGACTTCTTGTTTTGTTGGACGGCCATGATTACTCCTGATTACAAAAACATAATTTGTGATTCTAACATATCCGCCCGACAGATTTCTGCCACAACGGAACTTCCTGCTGCCGGACCTACCGCTTGATTGCCTTGAGCGCAGCAAATGGGGACGGCTTATTTTCTCCAACCTCATCCAGCGCTGTCTTGCCGGGACAAACCTCATGCTTGGGCGATAATGGCAACGCCAGCAGCGCATCGTCTTCAATCAACTGCAGAATATCCTGAGTCTCGCTGCCGACGATGACATCAACCTCATCCTCATCCTCGAGCTTACCCTCAATTTCATCCGCTTCAGCCTCATCCCTTGCCAGAATCAGCAACGATTCCGAACGGATATCAAAGACAAACGGCGCCAGACAGCGCTGGCACGCCAACTGAACCGAAGCGGAGACCGACAGGGTCAACTGCGGACGACCAAACATTCCGATTCCACCCTGCAGCGCCCAATCCAGCATGCCGGATGAAGAACCAGCACATTCCTTGGACAAGCGCCCCAAATCGGCAATCGCAATCCGGCCTTCTCGGCGCTCGCCCAGCCGACAGAATTCGAAGATATCGACAACAAAAGCGTTCATTGGGCGAAGCCAACCGGTAAAACCTGCGATAATAACAGGATAATTCCCATTTGGTCAAAGCCTTAGCAACTTTTTGCCACAACATGCATCAATCCCGCCCTCTTCCACGCCTGGTCCTTGGCTCCAGTTCAGTTTACCGCAAGGAATTGCTCTCCCGCCTTGGCATCCCGTTCGACGTCGCTGTACCAGACATCGACGAAACGCCGATGCCCGACGAAGCGCCGGAAGCAACCGCGTTGCGGCTGGCCCAGGCAAAAGCTGCGGCAATTGCAGCCAAATTTCCGGACGCGCTGGTCATCGGTTCAGATCAGGTGGCCACACTCGATGGAGAACAGATCGGCAAACCAGGCAACCATGCCAAGGCGATGAAGCAACTGCAGAAAATGCGTGGCCGACGCGTAATCTTCCACACCGCGCTCTGCCTGTTTGACGGCCGCAAGGCCGGCGCGGACGCAGTGCAACTGGAAAACGTGCAAACCTTCGTCACCTTCCGTGACCTGCCGGACGACGAACTCGACGCCTACCTGAAAATCGAGCAACCGTACGATTGCGCCGGCAGCGCCAGGAATGAGGCGCTCGGCATCGCCATTCTGGAACAGATTGAAAGCAGCGACCCGACCGCGCTCACCGGCCTGCCGCTGATTGCGCTCACCACCATGCTGCGCCGCGCCGGAATGCCATTCTTCACCCAAAATTTAACCAAATAACAGGGGTATATGACCAAACCTTTGCGCCGCGCCACATATTCCGCGGCAGTTTGAAATTACTCCACCCAGTATATTTTTACTTCAAAAACCATGTCCGGCACCCTGTTTCTCGTCCCCAACACCCTCGGCCACGCACAGGAAGGCGCGCAGCCGCTGGCGCAACTGATCCCCGAACATGTGCAGGCGACCACGGCGCAGCTCGGCTACTTCATCGCCGAAAACGCGAAGACCACGCGCGCTTTCCTCAAGCTCGTATCCACAGCGCACCCGCTGCAAAAGCCTCTGCAGGAAATCCGCATCACCGAACTGAACGTCAACACCAAGGCCGATGCCTTGCCGGTTCTGCTGCAACCGATTCTGGATGGCGCAGATGGCGGCCTGATTTCCGAAGCCGGCGTGCCGGCGGTGGCCGACCCGGGCGCGAACTTGGTGCGGCTGGCGCACAAGCTCGGCATTCCGGTCAAACCGCTGGTCGGCCCTTCGTCGCTACTGCTGGCGGTGATGGCCAGCGGCCTGCACGGTCAGAGCTTCGCTTTCAACGGCTACCTGCCAACCGACGCGGCCGAACGCACGAAGCGCATCCGCGCGCTGGAAGACCGCTCGAAAAAGGATCACCAAACGCAGCTGTTCATCGAAACCCCCTACCGCAACGGCGCGCTGCTGGAAGCGCTCGCCGCCACCTGCCGGCCGGACACGCTGCTCTGCGTCGCCACCGACCTGACCGCGCCGGACGAATCGGTGAAAACCCAAACTGCGGCGCAATGGAAAAGCCAGCTGGCCTCCGGCAAGATGCCTGCTTTTCACAAGAAGCCGACGGTATTTCTGTTGCTAGCAGCTTAACTCGTCGCAATATGCCCAACATCAGCAGCCCCTCCTGCAAGGCAACCGTGTGGCAAAATGAAACACACCCATTGACTTTCGGCATGCCCATCGGCGGGCAGGCAGCGCGCTATCAGCCAGCCTTAATCAACACTTTCAAACAATATTCGCCGTCAAAATAATGGGCGGCTCGGGTATGTGCATAAACATGAAGCAGATAGCCATTTCTCTCGAATAATGGCATCCGCACTATCCCGACAAAAAACCGAACTATTCATTCTCAACGCGCCCCGGTTGCCCGAGGCGCTGCCTTCACCGAATCAAACTGGCTGGCTATCTGCCATGCCTTTCCCGCTTGGATTTTGAAAATGCATGCACAAGCTTACCAAACGCCCTGTCCTTTTTGCGTTTTTCAAATGACGACATCTCATGGTATTCGGATTCTTTCCTGAGTTTCACATAGCTTTGCAGCTGCCGCGAATCCAGTTCACCATCAGACAACGCTCTCTGTACCGCGCAATCTGGCTCATTCGTATGCGTGCAATCGGAAAAATGACATTGCGTTGCATAGGCATTGACGAGTGAAAAGTGTTCATCAAGGCCTTCGCCGACACCAAGCATCCCCAATTCCCGCATCCCCGGCATGTCGATCATCATCCCGCCCTGCGCCAGCACAAACAGTTGACGCCTGGTGGTGGTATGCCGCCCTTCCCCGGTATGACTCACTGCGCCAGTCTTCAAATTGTCGCCCCCGAGCAAACCGTTGATGAGCGTTGTCTTGCCAACGCCCGACGAACCGAGCAGACAATGCGTTTTCCCCGGCAGGATCAGCGCCCGAAGCTGCTCCATTCCCTCACCGCTCACACTGCTATGCGCGACGATTCTGGTGCTGATACCCGCATGGCGGATCTGTCCGACCAGCTGCACCAGCGCTTCCGGGTCGATCAAATCGGTTTTGGTCAGCACGACAACCGGTTCAATCTTGCCATCTTTCGCCATGACAAGATAACGCTCCAGTCTGGGAAGGTTGAAATCGAAATGACAGGACTGGACGATAAATGCCGTATCGATGTTGGCGGCAATCATCTGGAACCCGATTCGCTCCCCGGGAAGCCGTCTGCGCAGAAATGAACGCCTCGGCTGGACGGCATGAATAGCCGCATGCGTTGCGTCGTCGAAATACTGCACCTGCACCCAGTCGCCAACGCATGGAAAATCGCCCGGCGATGGATGCATGTGCGCGAATCTGCCCGTCAGGACGGCAGGCAATTCACCGTCAGCATTCATGATGAGGTAGCGATCCCGGTCGACCGCCGTCACTCTGGCCATCGCCAGTTCGGGAGCAGAACCCGCAGAGTCAAGTGTGTCACCCGCATCTGCCTCGCTCGCCGAGGGCAAGACGAACGCCATTTCATCACCGTGATTCGCGCTGAAATCGGTGTGGGCGTGCGGACAAAAAAACTGTTGTTTCAGTTTGGAAGTAGTCATGTTGAACCTTATGCAGTAAAGACGAACCAAAACAGCAGGCATCCGGTAGGCGCCTGCCAGCGTAGTGTCTTCCGATAACCTCAATGCTTCGCTTTCGCGACGCTGCGGTTATCGGTTTGCTGCAATGTCCAACATCCAAACCTTTATAGGAAAACGCGCCAACATGGCTGCGGTTGAATGGAAAGTCTATCCCTGACACACGCAAATGTCAAAAACCCGCGAATACGCCGCCGCCAAAATCCACGAGCATATCGATGGCATCACCATGACGGTTCCGCAGCAATGCCGCTATGATGCGCGTTGCAGTTGCCCCAAATGCTGTGCTTTCCGGGGCACCGCTGTTTACGACCATCCCCGGCGGCAAATAATGCTGCACTGACGTTCAATGGAACCATAAACAACATCACCCCGACGAGGGAAACGCTGCTTCGGAACTGGCTGCCAACAAGCGGTTTGCAACTTGACGCCCGCCCGTGCTTTGAACACTATCAGCCGGTGTGTTCTGCGATGAAGACAGCGGTATCTTCGAGTGTGAAATATGCATCTACGTTGCACTGCTTTAATAGACCATCAACCGGCACCACGGGCGCGCGCGCCTCGGCGCGCCCGAGTCCTCGCTTCTGGAGCGCCCCCTTTTCGCCCCCCCCCGGCCCCTGATCGTGCGCACGGAGTTGCCCCATGCTCCGCATGAGCCGAAAAATCGTGCAGGCGGTACTGTATGAAGTACTTGCCATCGTACTCGTTTCACCGGTGCTGGGATGGGTGTTCGAGCAATCGCTAGACACCTCTGGCGCACTGGCCATCATCATCTCGCTGATTGCTGTCAGCTGGAATTACGCCTTCAACACCCTGTTCGAGCGCTGGGAGCGGCGGCAACCGGAAACGGGGCGCTCGTTGAAACGCAGGCTGGCTCACGCGGCTGGATTCGAGGGCGGACTGGCGCTGATGACCATACCGCTGCTTGCCTGGTGGCTCAAGCTGTCGCTGTGGCACGCGCTGCTGGCCGATGCCGCGTTGCTGGTATTTTTCTTTTTGTATGCGATTGCCTTCCACTGGGCGTTTGACCGGATCTTCGGCTTGCCCGAATCGGTTGCACGCCCGCGCTAGCCGCTGTCTGCCAGCCACCACGGCATTCTTGCCGCCACCATGCGGCCGTGCTAGATTGGCCGCCGGTTCTTCACTGCAGCAAGCACAACAAGCAACATGGCTCTCATTTTTTCCGTTCTCGCGCTGTGCGCTGTAGCGGCAATCTGGTTCTTCTGGCGGAGCAGTTCGCGTCAACGCCTTCTCCCCAGCCCAGCCTCAATCAGCTGGATGGTCGAACTGGAAAACCCGCTCGCGCGCGTTACCCGTTCCGCCGCCCTCATCCGCCACATCGATCCCGGTACTGGCGACTGCATCGCCGACATCGGCTGCGGCCCGGGACGGGTGACGATTCCACTGGCCCGCGCGCTGTCCGATGGCGGCGAAGTCATCGCGCTCGATGTTCAAGCGGAAATGCTGACCAAAATCGCATCCAAAGCCGAGCAAAACGGGCTAACCAACATCCGGCTGCTGCTGTGCGATGCGCGCGAACCGAACCTGCAGGACGGCTCGCTTGATGCCGCGGTGATGGTGATGGCACTGGGTGAAATTCCGGACGCGAAGCGCGTGTTTCCGGCCATCCACGCCGCGCTAAGGGACGATGGCAAGCTGCTGGTGTGCGAAAGCGTGTTTGACCCGCACTACGTCAGCCGCGGCAAGGTGGTCGACATGGCCACCGCTGCCGGCTTTGTCGAAAGCAGCTACCAAGGCAACCGTTTCGCCTATTCCATCGTGCTGCAAAAGTCTCCCAAGCTGAGCGGCAACATGCGCAGACAGCACGCCGCCCGGCCGAAAAAACTGCTGTCTGAGCCGCAACACGCCTGTGGCAGGCCAAAATAACTGACCCAAACCACTATTCTGGTCAGTAAGACCCAAAAACATACTCCCACCAGTATTTTTAAACAACCAGAAAAAATGTGGCCCAGCGGCTCATTTCAGGCACATACTCCTAGAAAAATGAGTTTTAACGCCAGCGGCTGGCTCAATCGTCGTCAGCATTGCGGCCTTTGCCCTTGCCCGGCGCCGGGTTCTCGCCGGTTTCGAGCGTAAACCCGGCGCCGGCATCCTGCCCAAGCACCGATACGAGGAATGGCATCACTTCATTCAGCGTTGCTGCCAGCGTCCAAGGAGGATTCAGCACGAACATGCCGCTGGCGCGCAGGCCAAAGCCGTCCGGCATCGGGCCGGTGATCGATAGCGTCACATCAAGCCAGCTTGCCGCAGGCAAGCGCTTCAGACGGTTCTGCAGCTGCTTCGATTCGTTGCGTTGCAGCACCGGATACCAGATGGCATAGGTGCCGGTGGGGAAGCGCTTCAACGCATCGTCCAGCGTATCGAGCACGCTACGGTAATCGGTTTTGACTTCGTACGGCGGATCGATCAGCACCAGCGCCCGCCTGGACGGAGGCGGCAGCAGCGCCCTGAGTGCGGCAAAACCATCGCCCCGCTCAATCATCACGCGCGTGCCGCGCCCGCGCGGTCTGCCCTGCTGCTTTTCCAGTTCGCGGAAGTTGTCACACAGGATTTTGTTGTCGGTCGGGTGCAGCTCGAACAGCCGCAGCCGATCCTGATCGCGCAGCAGCGCGTTCGCTATCCACGGCGAACCGGGGTAATGGCGCAGCTTGCGGTCAGCGTTCATCTCGCGCACGAATTGCAGGTATTCGGCCAGCGGCAGCGGCAAATCCTTGCGCTGCCACAACTGCGCAATGCCGGTGTCAGCCTCGCGGCTTTTGGCGGCGTACCCCTGATCGAGTGCATACAAACCTGCGCCGGCGTGGGTGTCGATGTAGTGGAACGGCGTGTCCTTTTGCTGCAAATGCCGGATCAATTGCATCAGCACGAAGTGCTTGAGCACGTCGGCATGATTGCCGGCATGGAAGGCGTGGCGGTAGCTCAGCATGATGGACCTGTCTGTTCGGGAATAGAACCGGACATTGTAGCCGCATCGAACAGTTCGAGGAACAGGCGTGCCGGTGCAGACAGCCGCCGGTTCCGGTGCCAGATCACCGCCACCGACGATGCCAGCTGACAATCGGCAATCTCGCAGATGTCGAAATCGTCCGCCGAGCGCAAGGTCAGGGTCGAACGCGGCATGATCGCCACCCCCAGTTGACGCTCGACCAGCGACAGCAGCGCCAGCACGTTGTCGCTTTCGCACAGCACGTCCGGCACGATGCCGGCGGCGGCGAACGCATCAAGCACCATGTCGTGCGCGCGGATGCCTGCCTGCCGGTTCATCAACAGCAAAGGCTGGCCGGCCAACTCGCCCAGCGTGACGCTGACGCGCCGCTTGCGTCCGCGTTGGCGCGAAAAAATCGCCACCCACGGCTCGGTCAGCAATGGAATCATGTCATACGCCCCTTCGCGCACCGGCAGGCGCACGATGCCGAATTCGATCACGTTCGCATCCAGCAGTTCCAGAATGCGGAAGGTATTCCCTTCGCGCCACTGGAACCGGACTTCGGGATAGCGCGCATGGAACATCTTGATGCGCTCCGGCATATACAGGTTGCCTATCGCCGGCGGACTGCCCATCGCCAGCACGCCGCGCATCGCGCCATCGTGCTCGCGCATTTCCTTCGCCGCCGCATCGACCAGCCCGACGATCTGCTCCGCCCGCTGGTACAGCGCATGACCAGCCTGCGTTGGCTGCAGGTGGCGCGTGCTGCGCTCGATCAGCTGCACCCCCAGTTCCTGCTCCAGCAATTTCAGCTGCAGGCTGAGCGGCGGCTGCGCGATATGTAGCCGTTGCGCGGCGCGGCTGATCTGTCCTTCTTCGACGATAGCCATGAAATAACGAAGCTGGCGAATATCCATGTTTAACGCTGGCGGTTGATCACGACTCATATTTTAATCATATATATCACCAACACAAAAAGTATTTTTCTTATAACTCATCCGCAATTACACTGAACACAAGCAAGCAACCACAACGGAGGTTCGGCATGAAATTCTGCATCTTCGGCGCCGGCGCAATCGGTGGCTATCTGGCAGTCGAACTGGCGCTATCCGGGAAGGACGTGTGCGTGATCGCGCGCGGCGAACACCTGCAGGCGATCAAACAAAACGGTCTGAAACTGATGATCGGCGGACAGGAAAAGGTGGCGCGCGTTCCGGCCAGCGACAACCCGGCCGACTTCGGCCATCAGGATTACGTGCTGTGCGCATTGAAAGCGCACCAGTCGCATGAAAGCGCGGCCGCGTTCAAGCCGCTGCTCGGGCCTGACACGGCGATGGTGACCGCAATGAACGGCATCCCGTGGTGGTACTTCTATCAGGAAGGCGGAAAATTCGATGGGCGTAAGCTGGAATCGGTCGATCCCGGCGGGCGGCAATGGGACTTGATCGGCCCTGAGCGCGCAATCGGCTGCGTGGTCGATCCGGCGTGCGAAGTGATCGCTCCCGGCGTGATCGAGCACCACGAATTCAACCGCTTCATCATCGGCGAACCGGACGGCTCGCGCTCGGAGCGGGTGGTGAAACTGGCCGACGCGTTGACGGCAGCGAATTTCGATGCGCCCATCCGCGATGCCATCCGCTGGAACGTGTGGCTCAAGCTGTGGGGCAACGTCTGCTTCAACCCGATCAGCGCGCTGACGCACGCCACGCTCGACCGCATCACATCCGAGCCGGGCCTGCGCGCGCTGTGCATGCAGATGATGCATGAAGCGAAAGCAGTCACCGAAGCGCTGAACGTGCACATCGGCGACGAGATGATCGAGCGGCGGCTGAACGTGGCCGGCAAGGCGGTCGGACACAAGATGTCGATGCTGCAGGATCTGGAACGGCACCGCTCGATGGAAATCGATGCGCTGGTGACGGCGGTGCAGGAACTTGGCCGGCTAACCGGCGTGGCGACGCCAACGATCGACATTTTGCTAACGCTGGTGCAGGAGGAAGGGCGGCAGGCCGGACTGTACCACGGTTAGGCTGCCCAGCCGAACCAAGGCCAAGATGTTTCCGACGTCATGCGACCGGGCGCCTGACACAGTTTAAGCACAATTCACAATGGAAAACGTTTCTCTCTGGTGGCTGGCCTACCCGCTGCTCGGTGCCGTCGTCAGTGTCATCGCCGGCATGTTCGGCGTCGGCGGCGGCCTGGTGCTGGTGCCAATCCTGTACATGCTGTTTTCCGCCCAGCATTTCCCGCACGAACACATCATGCACATCGCTCTGGGCACCACGATGATGAGCATGATCGTGACGGTGGCGGTATCGATGAACGTGCATCGCAAACTGGGCAACGTCGACTGGACGATCGCGAAAGTAATGGCGGTCGGGCTGGCGCTGGGCAGCGTGACCGGCTCGACCATTGCTAGCCACTTGCCGACCAAACCGCTGACGCTGATTTTCAGCGGCATCGTCATCCTGGCCGCTGTGAACATGATCAGCAACTTCAAGCCGGCGCCAACGCGGCAACTACCCCGTGCGCACTGGCAACTGGTCGTTTCATTTTTCTTCGGGATTGTCGCTGCGCTGACCGCTGCCACCGGCGGCTTCATCGTCACGCCGTATCTCGCCTGGCACAATGTACCAATGAAGCGCGCCATCGGCACCACTTCGGCCATCGGCGTTCCGGTCGCCATCGGCGGGGCCTTGAGCTACTTCATTTCTGGCTGGTCCACCACGAATCTTCCCCCGCTCACCTACGGCTATGTGCATTTGCCTGCACTGGTGGGCATTGTCTGCTGCTCATCGCTCGGCGCCTCGTGGGGAGCCAGGCTGGTCAGCCGCTGGGATGGCGACAGGGTCAAGCGGATTTTCGGCGGCTATCTGCTGATCATCGCGCTCAAGATGCTGCATTCGGTGCTGGCGGCCTGATCCTGCTAGCCTGCAGAAGCAGGCTGAGTGTCGCCGCTTGCGGCAAGCCGCCAGACAAAATCAGGTAAACAGTTCGATCTCGCCCGACACCGGCTTGCTCGATAGCCGGTTGGCGTAATCCTGTTCGCGGTTTGCAATCGTATTGTTATGCAGCTGCTTGAGCTTTTTCACAAGCACCTTGCCGGTGCGCGGGAAATAGTACACTTTGCGCGGATACACGTCTTCCAGATCTTCGGCCACGATGCGGATGCCTTCGGTTTTCAGATAATCCTTAACGAACTGCGCATTGCGTTCGCCCACGTTGATCGCAATGAACCCCTGCAGCACATGGCCGCCGCCGAACACCTTCGCTTCCAGGTTTTCCCGCTTGGCGCCGGCCTTCAGCAATTCGTTGATCAGAATTTCCATCGCATAGGTGCCGTAGCGCATCGATGCCGACATCAGGCCGCCCTCGCTGCCATCGCTGGGCAGCATGAAATGGTTCATGCCGCCGATGCCGGTTACCCGATCGCGGATGCAAGCCGACACGCACGAACCAAGCACAGTGACAATCACCATGTTTTTGGGCGTGTAGTAGAACTCTCCTGGCAATATCTTCGCCGCGTCCATGTCAAATGCACGGTCGTAGTAGACATTGGTAGCAAAATGTTTGTCTGGCAGACTGCTCATGCGCTCACTCCCGCTTGATTGAGTTCACGTTGGCAGCCCCCGGATTGGCGAGCTGGTACACTGTCTTGCCGCGCAGCTTGAACGCGTTCGACGCATACTGAAAATTTTCCGAATGGCCTGCGAACAGTAGCGCATCTGGCTTCATCAGGGTAACAAATTTCGACAGAATCTTGCCCTGCGTCGGCTTGTCGAAATAGATCATTACATTGCGACAAAAAATCACATCGAAGCCGCCGCGGATCGGCCAACTGTCGGACAAAAGATTAAGCTGGCGAAAAGTAATCATGTCGCGCAATTCCTGGCGCGCGCGCACCATGCCAGCATTATTGCCCTTTCCCTTGAGAAAAAATCTCCTGACGCGTTCGGGCGACATCTTGCCCAGCTTGTCATCAGAGTAAATCCCCGCCTGCGCTGTCGCCAGCACATTGGTGTCGATATCGGTAGCAATAATCTTTGCCGGCGGCGTCAGCGTGCCGAAAGCCTCGCACAGCGTAATTGCGATCGAATATGGTTCCTCGCCAGTCGAACTGGCCGAACACCAGATTTCTATCGGCCCCCTCCTGCCCTTCATGTGTTCGGCCAGAATCGGGAAATGGTGTTCCTCGCGAAAAAACGAGGTCAGGTTCGTGGTCAGCGCATTGACAAACGATTCCCACTCGCCGCCCAGCTTGCCGCCTTCAAGCGCGTCAAGATAGGCCTCAAACGACGTCATGCCCAATGCGCGCAAGCGGCGCGCAATTCGGCTATATACCATCTCATGCTTGCTGTTGGCCAGAGATATGCCCGCCTGCTTGTAAATGAGCGAACGAACCCGTTCAAAATCACGCACGGTGAAATCGAATTCCTTGTTTTTCATTTCCCTGACATCAGCCACCATTCCCCCCACTGCAAAACCATATCCTGCTGGCAGCCCAGCCCATAGTGCGTTTTGTGCCCGCACTGTGCAACGGTAACACGCTTTTTAATTCATTGCATCGGAGCAAGAATATAACCTGCCCCAACACAAATTGCTTAACATTCATCAAAATACGTAGACAAGACGCCACACAAACAACACGCACGATTCGCGCCACGCCTGCAGGGTAGCGTGTTTCGCCTGGCCTGCGAAGCAAGAAGAAGCGCCCTTTTCCCCTTCATTTCCATTCTTCGCCGGTCGCATCGCCCATACCGCCCAAAGGCAGGACGCGTTTGAATCTTTGCAGGCAGATGAGGTATTCTTTGCCGAAACCAAACCAACCGCGAAAGGCTATCCAGACATGATGCAGGCAGAATGGCTTCCCATAGTCATGCAGGGTTCGTTCAATGAAATCTATGTGGCGGATGGTACCAGCCTGCACCTGCTGCATGTGAACGAAGCCGCCTGCGCAAACTTGCGCTATCAGGCGACCGAACTAGCCGGTATGTCGTTGATGGATATCGCGCAGGATATTTTGCCGCACACGCTGGAAACAATGCTACCGATGTCCGCCGAAGGCTGCGCCGGCCCGCATCATTTCGAAACGGCACTGTATCGCAAGGATGGTAGCAACTATCCGGCGGAAATCCGCCTGTTCCGCTATCGCACTGACGCAACGCCGGTCTGGATTGCTATTGCCAGGGACATCAGCGACCGACTGCAACGCAGCGATGAATCCCCTCCGTGCAAATCGCGCTTTACCGCCATCGTGTCAAATACTCCCGGCCTCGTCTACCAATCGGTGCTGCGTCCCAATGGCACGCTGTCGTTCAGCTACCTGAGCGGCGGTTGCCATACGCTGCTTGGCATTGCGGCCGAACAGTTGCTCGCGCGGCCGGAACAGTTTTTCGAGATGATTTTGCCGGAAGACCGGGCGTCCTACCTTGAGTCCATGGATACATCGGCGCATGATCTACGCGAATGGAACTGGGAAGGCCGCATCTGGATCGACGAATGGAAGGACATCAAATGGGTTAACCTGCGCGCCACCCCGCAACCGCTGCCCGACGGCAGCGTGCAATGGGACGGACTGATGACCAACATCACGCAAAGCAAGCTGGATGAAATCGAAACCAGGCGCTCGCGCAACCATCTGGCCGAGTTGTCCGCGCACATCGAGCATGTGAAGGAACAGGAACGTACCCGCATCGCACGCGAGGTGCATGACGATATCGGCGGCAACCTGACGGCGATCAAAATGGCGCTCGCGCTCCTGGCCAGCCGTCTGCCGCGCAACAACAAGGTGCTGGCCGAAAAGGCAGCGTATGTCGATCTTCTGGTCGACCGCACGATCGAATCGGCACACCGCATTGCCAGCGACCTGCGCCCCAGCATTCTTGATTTCGGCATCGTCGCTGCCATCGAATGGCAAGCGGAAGAATTCGAAAAGCAGATCGGCATTCCGTGCGATTTCACCACCAATGCGAAGGAAATTGACCTGCATCCCGACCATGCGACCGCGATTTTCCGCATTTTCCAGGAAGCGCTAACAAACATCGCGAAGCACGCGGGTGCCAGCCAGGTCACGGTGCAGCTTGCCCGAACCAGAAGCACCCTGAACCTGAAAATCATCGACAACGGCAAGGGCATGACCGCGGCCGAACGGCTGAAACCGCAATCTTTCGGCATCCGCGGCATGATCGAACGCGCCAACAGTCTCGGCGGCAGGCTGTCAATCGGCCATACGGACGGTGGCGGCTGCACGATTTCGCTCCGCATTCCGCTACCATCAAATCAGGCGGCCGCATGAACATGACACGGGGATTGCGCTTAAAATATTTCCCATGACTGACACAACCTCCTCCAACATCCGCGTCTTGATCGCCGATGACCACGCCATCGTGCGCGAAGGGCTGAAGCAGATTCTGGCCGACACGAACGACATCGTAGTCGCAGGCGAAGCAAAAAACGGCCTGGAAGCTATCCGACTGGCGCGCAGCAGCGATGCACAGGTAATGCTGCTCGACATTTCGATGCCGGACAAGAATGGCATCGAAGTCCTCAAGCAAATCAGGAAGGAAATGCCGCAACTGGCGGTGCTGATGCTGTCGATGCATCGCGAGGATCTGTATGCCGTCCGCTCGCTCAAGGCTGGTGCCGCTGGCTACCTGAACAAGCAGAGCGCACCAAACGAACTGGTCAATGCCATCCGCATGGTGTCTGAAGGCATGAAATATGTCAGCCCGTCGCTGGCGCAGGCGCTGGCAAGGCAGGTCGGCGAGGATATTGAAACCCCACGGCACGAAATGCTTTCCGACCGCGAATACCAGACGCTGACGATGATCGCATCAGGCAAATCGGTCAGCGACATTGCGACTGAACTGTCGCTGTCGGTCAAGACGGTCAGCGAATACCGCGCCCGCCTGCTAGCAAAGATGAAGCTGAAGAACAGCGCCGAGCTGACGCACTATGCGATCAAGCACCGGCTGGTCGAATGAAGCCGCGACAAATCCGGAGAAAACCAGCAGATCGACGGTTTATTCAGCTGCCACCTTCTCTTCTGATAACATATCCGATTAGGCAACACGCTTTCCGGTTAGGCTGCACTCATCATGAAAAAAACCACGACGCCGCAAGAACAGAACCCGGTACTGATAGCAAAGGAAGTGTTCCGTCTGCTGGGACAACGCCGCACGTCGCCCACTCCGGAAGCCTACCGCGAGCTGTATTACGAAGTAGCCGGCATGACCGATCCGATGCAGGAAGAACAACAAAAAGAAAGCGCTGCACCGGAAATCGATCCCGAAGCGCTGACGGTGCTCAACAGCTTCGCGCGCAAGCTCACCACTGCCAAAGGCGATGTGGCCGACCTGGGTTACCGCATCCATCGCGCTGCGAAAACGAATGACTGGGAAGACTACGGCAAAGCACTATCGCTCCTGTTCGACAAATACCTGAAATCGCCTTCGGGTGGTGCGCCTTCCGGCATTTCACTCGCTCCAGTGCTGGGCGAAAGCGAGCAATTGGCCAGCCTGCGCGAATTGCTGGTGCGCACGCTGAGCTTCGCCGTCGCCTCGCTTCTGCAGGACGCGCCGGATCTGGCGGCCGATGCCGAAACGATTGGCAACCAGCTCAAGGCAGCGCAAACCGATGATGATTTCGTCTCTGCTGCTTCCCGGCTGAAACAACTGTGCTACCGCATCGAAATGAAAGCCGGCAACATCGCAGAACAGCAGGAAATCCTGCTGCGCCTGTTCAACCTGCTGCTGGACAACATCGGCGAACTGCTGGAAGACGACAGCTGGCTGCGCGGACAAATCACGGTCATCCAGAACCTCGTGTCCGGACCACTGAATTACCGCACGCTCGAAGATGCCGAAATCAGTCTGAAGGAAGTCATCTTCAAGCAAGGGCAGCTCAAGCACAGTCTGAACGAAGCACGCAACACGCTCAAGAACATGATGATGACCTTCATCGACCGACTGGGCGAAATTGCTGTCAACACAGGCAATTACCACGCGAAGATGGAAACCTATTCCGTTCGCATCAGCAAGGCGGCCAACATCGGCGAACTCAACGATGTACTGGCCGAAGTGATGCGCGAAACCAAGCAAATCCAGACTGAAGCGCGCAGCTCGCGCGATCAGATGATGGCCGCGCGCAAAGAAGCGGAAGAAGCCGAAGGCCGGATCCACGATCTGGAAAAACGGCTGGAACAGATGAGCGAACTGGTGCGCGAAGATGCCTTGACCGGCAGCTTGAATCGCCGTGGAATGGAAGACGCATTCGAGCGCGAAGCGGCTCGCTCCGACCGCCGCAATCTGTCGCTATGCGTTGCATTGCTCGATCTCGACAATTTCAAGGTACTCAATGATACCTACGGCCACTACGCCGGCGATCAGGCGCTGATCCATCTGGTACGCGTGGTCAAGGAAACATTGCGGCCGACCGACGTCATCGCCCGTTTCGGCGGCGAGGAATTCCTGATCCTGCTGCCGGAAACGAAGATCGAGGATGCCGTCAACACGCTGGTGCGCGTGCAGCGCGCGTTGACCCGCCACTTCTTCCTGTACAAGAACGAGCAAATCCTGATCACATTCAGCGCCGGGGTCGCGCTGCGCCACACGGGAGAAGAACAGGACGCCGTCGTCAACCGCGCCGACCGCGCGATGTATCAGGCCAAACGCGCCGGCAAGAACCGCGTTTTTGCGGCCGAATAACGCCGGCTTAGGGGTATATCGCAAAAACATCGCGCCGGGCCAAATATTCCGCAGCCGTTTTTAAATACCCCACCCAGTATTATTTTGCCCGCTGCAACAGCGCCAGCGACCCGAACAACGCCTGCATCGTGCCGTTGCCGATGAACGACAGGTTATACGGATGCTCGGACACCGCTTGCGGGAAGCGCGTGGCGACCGGCATCGCCGCCAACCGTTCGGCAATTTTTCCCCACAGCACCAGCGTCGGCAGCTCGCCGCTGCGCTGCATCAGCGCCTGCAGCACAACCTCGACGAATGGCAGCCATGCCTTTGCCTCCTTCGCTGGCAACACATGCGGCCGGTAGGCGAGCGTAGCGTTGAGCAGCAGGAAGCCGTGGCGGTGCAAGTTGTGTTGCAATTCTGCCAGCGTCTGGATCACGCCTGAACCCGCCACCAGCGCATCGGCAGCAACCGGCGCCAGCGCCGCGCCGCTGGTTTTCTCCACCGGCAGCCGGCCATCGGCCACCAGCAGCATCTTTATGAAATTGCGCAACGAGGTTGCGCGGTTCACTGGCTTCGATAAACCTGCCGACGACCACAACTCGCCCACCGCACCATCCATGAAGCAGTAACCTGTGGCGCTATCCGCGCGCGGGTATGGCCCCTCGCCGACCAGCACGTAGCGTACCGCATCCAGCGGCTGCGAAAAGGCGGCGAACAGCCGGCCACCATTGGGCAGGAACGCATCATCCGCCAGCGCCGACAGATAAGCAGCATCGGCCTGCGCCACGGCCCGCAAACCGGCTTGCAACGTATCGTGCCATGACGGATGCGTCAGCACTAAGGAGTCAAGAATCGGAGAGGGAATCATATTGCTCATGAAGGCAGGTCGCTGTTGGCAAAATGCCGATTTTACCTTTCTATCGAATCAGTCAATAGCGGAATCAGCGCCAGTCGTGGCATCATGTCGTCAATTCATGTCAGCCTCCACCTCTGTGCAGTGAGTCCGAATTGGCAACACCTGACCTTTCCAAACTGAAAATTGACCGGGCGGCCAGTCCCGCCGATAAGCAACCCGAATCCCGCCGCCGCCGGCTCATGCTGGTAATTGCAGGTAGCGCCCTCGCCATTGCCGCTGTCGCTGCCTTCAGTCTGCTCGGCGGCAGCCAGCCAGTAGAAACCACCACGGTTGCACTGGCGTACCGTTCACAAAATGTTACGCTGCTGAACGCTACCGGCTATGCGGTCGCCCAGCGCAAGGCTGCTGTGTCGTCGAAAGGCACTGGCCGACTCGAATGGCTCGGCGTGCTTGAAGGCAGCCGCGTGAAGAAGGATGAAATCATCGCGCGGCTTGAAAGCCGGGATGTGGCGGCCAGCCTGAGCCAGGCGGTGGCGAACGTCAAGGTCGCACAGGCGAATCTGGAACAGGGGCAGGCCGAATTGCTCGATGCGCAAAACGCTTTGAAGCGCTCGCAGGAATTGCTGTCACAGAAATTCATCTCGGCGGCTTCGCACGATGCCACTGTGGCGCGCTACCACAAGGCGAAAGCGGCAATCAGCGGCTTCCACGCAGCCATTGCTGCGGCCCAAGCCAACCAGCAAGTGGCGCAGGTGGCGCTTGACCAGACCGTGATCCGCGCCCCGTTCGACGGCATCATCCTGACCAAAGCGGCGAATGTTGGCGACAACATCACGCCCTACTCGTCGGCTACCGACAGCAAGGGAGCGGTGGTGACCATGGCCGACATGAAAACACTCGAAGTCGAGGCGGATGTATCCGAATCCAGCCTGCACAAGATCAAAATCGACCAGCCGTGCGAAATCCAGCTCGATGCGCTGCCAGATCTGCGCCTGTCTGGCGTGGTCTCGCGCATGGTGCCGACGGTTGATCGTTCAAAAGCCACGCTGCTGGTCAAGGTGCGCTTTACCGAAACCGACCCGCGCGTGCTGCCGGACATGAGCGCCAAGGTCGCGTTCCTGTCGAAAGCCGTATCGCCAGAAGAAAAGGCGCCGCTGGTCGCGGTGCAGCCTGCCGCGATTGCCGAACGCAGCGGCAAGAAAGTGCTGTTCATCGTTAAGGATGGCGCGCTGACGCAGATTGAAGTGATCGTTGGCGAAAAAGTGGGCGAACTGGTGGCGGTTGAAGGCGTAAAGGCAGGCGACAAGGTCGTGCTGAATCCTTCCGGCAAGCTGAAAGACGGCAGCGCGGTCACGCTGGCGAAGAAGTAACGTGGAACCGCTAATCGAAATCCGCCATCTGGCGAAATCCTACCAGCGCGGCGCGCAAAGCGTGCCGGTGCTGACCGACATCAGCCTGGACATCGCGCCGGGTGATTTCACCGCACTGATGGGGCCCTCCGGATCTGGAAAAAGCACGCTATTGAACCTGATCGCCGGCATCGACAAACCGGACAGCGGCAGCCTGCGAATTGCCGGCCTCGACATTACTCAGCTATCGGAAACCGCGCTAGCCGACTGGCGCGCCGCGCATATCGGCTTCATTTTCCAGTTCTACAATCTGATGCCAGTGCTAACCGCGTTCGAAAATGTCGAATTACCCTTGCTGCTGACGAACCTGTCGCGCAGCGAACGGCGCGAGCGGGTGGAACTGACGCTGGCGATGGTCAACCTGTCCGATCGCATGGATCACAAGCCCTCGGAACTTTCCGGCGGCCAGCAACAGCGCGTAGCGATTGCGCGGGCGATTGTCACCGACCCGATGCTGATCGTCGCCGACGAACCGACGGGCGATCTGGATCGCGCCTCGGCAACAGAGGTTCTGGCGCTGTTGAACCGGCTGAACCAGGAACTATGCAAAACCATCGTCATGGTCACGCACGATGCCAATGCGGCACAACAGGCGAAATCCATCGTTCATCTGGACAAGGGCGAGCTGCTCCGCTCAGGGGCATAAGCATGTTTGCGCTCAGGCTGATTCTCAAGAACGCGCTGCGCCACCGACTGCGCACCTCGCTGACGATTCTCGGGCTGGTGATTGCCACGCTGTCATTTGGTTTGCTGCAAACGGTCATCAGCGCCTTTTATGCTGGCGCAGAAGCCTCTTCGGCCACGCGACTGGTGACGCGCAACGCGATTTCACTGGTGTTCCCGCTGCCTTTATCCTATTCGCCGAAAATTCGCGGCATCGAGGGCGTCACCGGCATTGCCCATGCCAACTGGTTCGGCGGCATCTATCAGGAACCGAAAAACTTTTTCCCGCAGTTTGCTATTTCAGGCGTGGAGTATCTCAAGCTGTATCCCGAATTCGTGCTGAACGACAAGGAACAGGCCGCGTTTGCGCATGACCGCAAGGGCTGCATCGTCGGGCGCAAGCTGGCCAACCAGTACGGCTTCAAGCTGGGCGACGTCATCCCGCTGAAAGGCACGATTTTCCCCGGCCAGTGGGAGTTTGTCGTGCGCGGGATTTACGATGGCAAACAGGCGAATACCGACACCTCGCAATTTTTCTTCCATTGGGATTACCTGAACGAAACCATCAAAAAAACTGCGCCGAGCCGCGCCAACCAAGTTGGCGTGTACATCGTGCAGATCGGCAATCCAGACAACGCCGCAGCCATCTCGCGTACGCTGGATGAGCAGTTCAGAAACTCACTTGCAGAAACGCTGACCGAAACCGAACAAGCCTTCCAGCTTGGCTTCATTTCGATGTCGGAAGCCATCATCGTCGCCATCCGTGTGGTGTCTTTCGTCGTGATCGTCATCATCATGGCCGTCATGGCGAACACGATGGCGATGAGCGCGCGCGAACGCCTGTCCGAATATGCGACGCTCAAGGCGCTCGGCTTCCCGCCACGTTTTCTGGTGCTGCTGATTTTTGGCGAATCGCTGCTGATCGCCTTGATTGGTTCCTTGCTCGGCATTGCGCTACTGTTTCCGAGTGCAGCCGCCTTCAGCGCGAAACTGGGCACGTTTTTCCCGGTATTCGATATCGCACCGCAAACGCTGCTGTTGCAACTGGCCTGTGCGGCGGTGGTCGGGCTGGTCGCCGCCATCGTACCCGCCGTACGCTCGGCGCGCATCAATATCGTCGATGGCCTGCGGAGCATCGGATGAAAATCCCGCTGCAATACATCGCGCTCAACCTGTGGACTCGCCGCCTGACCACGGCCCTGACCGCAGGCGGCCTGGCGCTAGTGGTGTTCGTGTTTGCCACCGTGCTGATGCTGGATGAAGGACTAAAAAAGACGCTGGTCACGACCGGCGAATACGATAACGTGGTGCTGATTCGCCGTGCCGCCGACACCGAAGTGCAGAGCAGCGTCGAGCGCGACCAGGCCGCCATCACCGCCAGCCATGCAGCCATTGCTCTCGGAACGAATGGCGAGCCGCAAGTCTCGAAAGAAACCGTGGTGCTGATCGTGCTTAACAAGCGCGGTTCCGACAAACCATCAAACGTCATCATTCGCGGCATCTCGCCACTCGGCGCGATGCTGAGGCCGCAAGTGAAACTGACGTCCGGACGCATGTTCCGCCCCGGATCGTCGGAAATCATCGCGGGCAGCGGCATCGCCAAACAGTTCGTTGGCGCAGGCATCGGTGAAACGCTGCGCTTTGGCCAGCGGGAATGGACAGTCGTCGGCCAGTTCGATGCAGCCAATAGCGGTTTCGACTCGGAAATCTGGGGCGATGCCGATCAATTGATGCAGGCATTCCGGCGCCAAGCTTATTCCTCGGTCATTGTCCGGCTCAACAACAGCCAGCGCTTCGATGCGTTCAAGCAGGAGATCGAAAGCGACCCGCGCCTGACGCTGGAAGCCAAACGGGAACAGATTTTCTACGCTGATCAGTCAAAGGCGCTTTCAACCTTCATCAGCATTCTCGGCATCACGCTGTCGGTGATTTTTTCGCTGGGCGCGATGATAGGCGCAATGATCACGATGTATGCGTCCGTCGCCAACCGGGTGGCAGAAATCGGCACCTTGCGCTCGCTGGGCTTCCGGCGCAGCAGCATCCTGGTTGCCTTTCTGGCTGAATCGCTGCTGCTGTCGCTGGTCGGCGGGGTCGTCGGGCTGCTACTGGCTTCCCTGATGCAGACGGTATCGTTTTCCACCACCAATTTCCAGTCGTTTTCCGAACTGGCCTTTGGCTTTGAACTGAATGCCACCATCATCGTAAAATCGTTGGCATTTTCACTGGTTATGGGGCTGCTGGGCGGTTTCCTGCCAGCGCTCAAGGCAGCACGGATGAAGATTGTCGATTCGCTGCGCGCGGCTTGAATACTCCTCCAGCCACACAACAGCGTTGCAGCTATACTGAAAACAACGACACGAACACAACGAAAGAACATTATGGATATGTTTAACGAAGCCGTATGGCCCGATTTTTTTGACGACCGCGAAATTGACGACATCGTGTGGGACGCCATCAAGGACAGCCCTTCACGCGCTGATTTTGTCTGTTACCTGATCCACCGCCCGCAAAAGGCGCAGTATCGCGATCAAGTGCAGCAACGACTGCAAACGATGGAAAATTCGGGGCAAGCGCCAACAGGCTACACGCAGGCGGCTGAACGCATCCGTGCGCTGGCCGAAACCGGCCATCCGACCGCGATCTTCCACATGGGAAAGATGCATGTCCTCGGGCTGGGGATGAAACAGGACATGCAGGAAGCGGAAAGCTGGTACCGGCGCGGCATTGCCGCCGGCGAACTGCGCTCGCACTGCAACCTCGGCTGGATTTACCTCTATGGTTTCGGCAACATTCCGGAAGACAAAGACGAAGCGTTCCGCCTACTGTCGATCGGCGCTGAAGGTGGCGTGCACGTGGCCAAGGCCTCTGTCGGGCTGATGCTGCTCGCGGGCGAAGGCTGCGAAGCCGACCCGGCACGCGGCCTCGCCCTGCTGGAAGAATCGTACAACGAAGGCTACAACAACGCTGGCAACCAGATTGCTGACGCCTATTTCCTCGGCAAACATGTACCGCAGGATCTGGAACTGGCGCACGAATGGCTGACCAAGGTGGCTGACCGGGGCGATGAACGCAGCATGGCGATCCTCGGCCATTACCTCGTTTCAGGCAGCCACGGCAAGACCGATGTCGCACGCGGACTGCAACTGCTGCACAACGCGATGGCCAGCGGTTTCCTGCCGGCGTACCAGTGGATTGGCAACCTCTACCGTGACGGCCAGGGGGTTGACCGCAATCTGCAAACGGCACTCATCTGGTACGAAAAAGGCGCCGCCGCTGGCAACACCAGTTGCGACACGGCCATAACCACGCTCAAGCTGATGATGTCTCCGCCGGTCGCCGGCCCAGATACGATGCAATGACTATCATCGGCGGCACGCGCCAAAAAATCAGGCGTGCACCACATCGACTGCAAAAAACACCCGGGGTATATGGCCGAAATACCGCACCAGGCCATATATTTTGGGGCTATTTAGAAATACTGCCCGGAGTATATTTTCTTGCCTTACTGACCAGAAATTCATTTAAGTCAGTAATTTTGGCTCTAACGCAACCAGTTGCCGAAGCAGCCATGAACGCTGGCGGGCACTGGGCACACCCGGCCCGCCAACTGCCCCCTTCAGGCCGTTTCCGTGTCCGACTGTGTCGCCTGACCGGATTTCGTCAGCAAATCCGTTTGCGCCTGCTGGAAATCGGCATAACCCTGCAGCACCAGATCGTAGGTCTTGCCAATATCCGCCGCAATGCCCCCCTCGAACACCTGCAAGCCCGTGAGGATATCGACAGCTTCCTTGTAACCCTTTTCGAAACCGGATCGGATGGTATCCATGAAATTCTGCAATACCGTCGCCCCATCCTCGCCAGGATGCTGCGCCTTGTACGCCTCATAAAATCCAGTCGAAAGCGACACGATGCTGTTTGCCGTACCCTCAGCTGAGTTGTCTTCGCTGGTGGCCGCGTTCTGAATCGCGTTTTCGCCCAATTCCGGCTTAAGCACTTCGTTCAGGCGATCGATAGCGGAACGGTACAGCAAGGTCAGCGGCTCGTTTTTGCTGCTAATTGACACTTCCAGTGAAGCCTGCATGATCGAGGCGTTCAACTGCACTTTGGCACTGTTGCGAGCCGTGGCCTGCACGCTAGCACCAGTTTCGGCCTTCTGCGAGGAAACCGCAGTATCAACTGAAATCGACATAACACCTCCTGCCGGTGGTTGTTCGTTTCTATATAACGGCAAAAATTGACAAAAATACAGCTTTGATCAGGATTTTTTCCACAGCGCAGTCACACTGTCCGGCAGCGCGGCGCCGAACAGCATTTCCTTTAACCGCTTCAGTTCATCGCGCACCTTGGCCGCCTGTTCGAATTCGAGGTTTTGCGCGTGCTCGTGCATCGCCTTTTCCAGCCGCTTGATTTCCTTGCTAACCTGCTTTTCAGTCATCGC